>JBBQWH010000044.1:0-21986 GCA_038210785.1 Sphingomonadales bacterium
GGCAGCATGAACTGCACGATCCGCGAAGAAAACCGCCGCATATCGAGGCTTTCCTGCACCGCCACTACCTCCTCGCCCGCGAACCGCGAGGCGAGTTCTGAGCGGGCGTAGAACGGGGTGTCCTCCCACGTGCGGCGCACCTCAGCGACCCCGATGTCAGAACGGGTGCGGCGCTCGACCTGCCACTTGCTGCGGGGCAGCCGCGCGATCGGCGGCAGATCAACTGGCTCGGGCACCGCGTCGCTGCCGAACCGCAACGCGCTGGCAAACAGCGAGCCATCGCCGCGCTCGCCTTCGTAGCACACCAGCGCGCCTTCCTTCAGATGCGCGCGCGACCAGTGCCAGGTATTGAAGCCGGTCTCCAGCGGCTCGGCACCGCGGTTGTGATCGAGATAGGCCTTGCCGCGCCACGACAGGCCGGGCTGCGCCATCTCGACCTCTATCCGCGCGCGCGGCGCGAGGCAGTGCCAGATGTGATTTTCAGCCCCGTCGAGCGCAAAGGCGACGCGGTTCAAGGCCTCGGGATAGACCCGCACCCGCCCCGCCACACGCCGCTGCCACGGCACAAACAGACGGGAGTCGCCTTCCTCGATATCGATGGTCAGCGCCTCGCCGTCCCACTGCATTGCGCTTGGCCCGATCACCAGGTTGCTGGCATCGCGGCTGACCGCGCGGGATGCGCGCTCGGTCATCGCCCAGCGCCCCTGCGGGCCATAGAGCGCGACGTTGAGCGCGGCGTGATTGAGCGGATCGCCCCGCCCGCTGCGCTTGTAATGGGGCGAAAACACGCTCCCCAAAAACGCGATGATCGTCAGCCCGTGCTGCCCGTCGTCGCTGATCGCGTCGATATACCACCAGGAATAGCCGCCGGCCGGGATGGCTTCATCGAAGCGAGGTCCTTCGCGATCACCCGCGCCGCCAGCTGCCCGGACAAGGCTGCCATGGGCACCCCAGCCGCCGGATGGGTCGCCCCGCCGGCGCAATAAAGACCGGGTAGCCGCGACCTCGGTCCTTGCCGCTGGAAGGAGGCCGCCCAGCCGTGCGACGCTCGCCCATAAAGCGCGCCCCCCGTGGCCGGGAACAGCCCCTCCCAGTCCTGCGGGGTCATAAGTTGGTGCGGAAAGGGATCCTCCAGCATCAGGCCGCAACGCTTCAGCGTGGCGATCATGGCTTGGGTGCATTGCTCTCTCTCCTCGGATGAATAGGCGTGGGTGTCGCCATTAGCAGGCGCATTGACGATGATCTGGAGCCGCTCGCGGCCCTCTGGCGGCGGCGCGTGTTCGCCCGCGCTGCGATCAATCGCGCAGACATAGACAGTGGGATCGGACGGCGGCTGGCCCGCGGCGATCTCGCGGAACTCCCGGGCGTAATCGGGCGAGAAGAACACGTTGTGGTGACTGAGATCGAAGCCGGCCGTGGCGGTGTGAGCATACCACACCAGCGCCGAGAGCGAACGTTTGGCCGGCGGCAGCCCCGGCACTGCGCGCGCTGCGCCCACGCCAAAGCGCCCAGCGGCGAGCGCGGCGGGATCACCGTTGCAGATCACGATATCGGCCGCAATCACCTCGCCCGAAGCAAGCCGCACCCCGCTGGCGCGGCCATTCTGAGTGAGCACTTCGGCGACCGGCGCATTGCACCGCACGCGCGCACCCTGCCGGATCGCAAGGTCGGCGATGGCTTTGGCCAGAGCATGGATCCCGCCCTCGATCTGCCACACCCCGCGCGCCTCGACATGCGCAATCAGCATCAGCGTGGCAGGTGCGGCGAACGGCGATGATCCGCAATAGGTGGCATAGCGCCCGAACAATTGCTGCAGGCGCGGGTCTTTGAAATGCTGGCCCAACGCGTCCCACATCCGATCAAACGGGCGCATCGCGAGTGTGTCGCCGATCCGCCACGGCCCGATCCGCCACATCATCGGCAGCGGCGTGGAGGCCTTGCCGCCGCGCAGGAACGGGTCTTCGAGCACCTCGAAGATGCGCTGCGCCTCGCGGGCGAAATTGCGATAGCCGCGCGCCTCCGCAGACCCGGAAAAGGCGCCGATTGCGTCGATGCTGCGTTCAGGATCGGCGTAGAGATCGAGCCGCGCGCCGTCATCCCAAGCATGGCGGGCGATAACTTCGGCCTTGGCGATGGTCACGTGGTCTTCCAACTGCGCCCCGCAGGCGGCGAAGACCTCGTCGAACACGTCGCGATAGGTAAACACGGTTGGCCCGCCATCGATCTCGGCCCCGTCCACGCTGACGCGCCGCGCCTTGCCGCCGACCCACGATGCTTGTTCGAGCACCGTGACCTCGGCCCCGCGCGCAGCCAGCAAGGCGGCGCTGGTGAGCCCGCCAATACCTGCCCCGATTACGGCGACTCGCGCGTTCACCCGTCTTCCCTCGCTTCCATCCGGCGATTATCATTGACCTTACGGGCTTCTCTGTCCAATTATTTAGACATAAGGTCTGCGGAGCCCCCCCAAAAGTGAGCCAATGGACTACCATGCGGATCGGCTGGATCACGCGCCGCAACCGGGTGTTCGCCAATCCCCGTTTCCAGCACTGGGCCGCGCGCCTGCCGCTGATCCGGCGGATTGCGCGGTCGCGCGCCGATGCCGCCTTCGATCTGCTCGCTGGCTTCGCCTATTCGCAGGTATTGCGCGCCTATGTCGAAGGCGGATTGTTCGACATTCTCCAGGACGGTCCGCTTAGCGCCGCCGATATCGCACCGCGCATGGCGCTGAGCGAGGGTGCGGCGCTGACGCTGCTGCGCGCCGGGCGGGCGCTGCGATTGTCCGAAGAAGCGGCGCCGGGCCGGTGGATGCTGGGCGAGCAAGGCGCTGTATTTGCCGCCAATGCAGGAGTGCAGGCGATGGTGCGCCATCACCGGCTGCTCTATGCCGATCTCTCCGATCCATTGAGCTTGCTGCGCCAGGACCGGCGCGAGCCAACCGCGCTATCGCAGTTCTGGACCTATGCCGGCGCGCTCCACGGCGGGGCTGAGCGCGGCACGCAGACCGCCGAATATTCCGAGCTGATGGCCGCATCGCAGCATTTCGTCGCGGATGAAGTGCTGGCTTCGGTATCATTCAAAAGCGTTACCCGCCTGCTCGATGTCGGCGGCGGACATGGGGCATTCCTGTGCCGCATCGCCGCCGCGCACCCGCATCTGGCACTTGGCCTGTTTGATCTGCCGGAAGTGGCGACTACCGGAGCGCAGCTGCTGGGCGCAGCGGTCGGCGCAGAGCGCGTTACTGCGCATCCGGGCAATTTCCTCAAGGATTCCATCCCTAAAGGGTATGACATGGTGTCGCTGATCCGGATCCTCCACGATCACGACGATGCGCCTGCGCAAACCCTGCTCGGCAATATCCGCGCCAGCATCGCACCGGGCGCCCGCCTGCTGATCGCCGAACCCATGGCGCGGATCGCCGGCGCCGAAGCGATGGGAGAGGCGTTTTTCGGACTTTACCTATGGGCGATGGGCTCGGGCCGGGCGCGCAGTCCGGCCGAAATCATCGCCATGCTGCGCGCCGCCGGCTTTGCCAGCGCTCGTGCCGTCGCAACTGCGCAACCGGTCAACGCAAGCATCATTATTGCGCGGGCCTGAGCAAAAAATGTCCAAGTTATTTGACAGTCGAAAACGTAAGGCGTAGCAAACAGGTGGAGAGCAAAGTTTCGGAGTTTCGAGTCGGCACAAGCCCGACGAAAACCCGAAGGGAGAGCAATGAAATGAATACCCTGGCCGTCATTCTTGAAGCACCGGAGAGCCTCGCGCTCAGGTCGCTTGAGATGAAGCCAGTGGATGCGTCCGACGTCGTCATCGAAATCGCCTACAGCGGGATCAGTACCGGTACCGAAAAGCTGCTGTGGACTGGGCGGATGCCGCCCTTCCCGGGCCTCGGTTACCCACTGGTACCGGGTTACGAATCGGTCGGCCGGATCACCGACGCCGGGCTCGACGCGCGCGGGCGGATCGGCGACTGGGTGTTTGTCCCCGGCGCCAATTGCTACACCGATGCGCGCGGGTTGTTTGGCGGTACCGCCAAGCGGGTGATCGTCCCTTCGGCGCGGGCCATCCCCATTCCCGAAACGCTCGGCGATTCCGGCGTGCTCTGCGCGCTCGCCGCCACTGCGTTGCACGCCATCAATGGCGGTGTTGCGAAAGGTGAGGCGCTGCCCGATCTGATCATCGGTCACGGCGTGCTTGGCCGTCTGCTGGCGCGATTGACGCTGGCGTTGGGCGGAACGGCACCGACCGTGTGGGAAACCAACCCTGTCCGCCGCACCGGCGCGGTCGGCTACAACGTGGTCGATCCGGCGGACGACGAGCGCCGCGATTATCGCGCAATCTATGATGCCAGCGGCGATGCCGCGCTGATCGATACGCTGATCATGCGCCTCGCCAAGGGCGGCGAGATCGTGCTTGCGGGCTTCTATTCCGACCGAGTGAGCTTCGCCTTCCCTGCAGCGTTCATGAAAGAAGCGCATTTCCGCGTGGCCGCCGAATGGCAGCCAGCCGATCTCATGCAAACCCGCAACCTGATCGAAAGCGGTAAGCTTGGCCTTGCCGGGCTGGTCACCAACCACCGCCCGGCCGGTGAGGCGCTCGACGCCTATCCGCAAGCCTTCAACGACCCAAATTGCCTCAAGATGGTTCTTGATTGGAGCGAATGTTGATGTCCGTGCTCGATACCCGAACGCTTGAAGACCAAGTCGCAGCCCTGCGCGAAGAAGCCGCCCATGAACCCGATCCGGTGCACACCGGCGAGGTGAAGAGCGAAACGCAGGTCATCGCGATTTACGGCAAGGGCGGTTCGGGCAAGAGCTTCGCGCTGTCCAATCTCAGCTACATGATGGCCCAGCAAGGCAAGCGCGTGCTTCTGATCGGATGCGATCCGAAATCCGACACCACCAGCCTGCTGTTCGGCGGCAAGAGCTGCCCGACGATCATCGAAACCTCGTCCAAGAAAAAGGCCGCAGGCGAAGAAGTCCGCATCGAGGATGTATGCTTCCAGCGTGACGGCGTGTTTGCGATGGAACTTGGCGGGCCTGAAGTTGGGCGCGGCTGCGGCGGACGCGGGATTATCCACGGGTTCGAACTGCTCGAAAAGCTGGGCTTCCACGATTGGGGTTTCGATTACGTCCTGCTCGATTTCCTTGGTGACGTCGTGTGCGGCGGGTTCGGCCTGCCGATCGCGCGTGACATGTGCCAGAAAGTGATCGTGGTCGGATCGAACGATCTGCAATCGCTCTATGTCGCCAACAATGTCTGCCAGGCGGTCGAATATTTCCGCAAGATGGGCGGCAATGTCGGCGTGGCTGGCATGATCATCAACAAGGATGACGGCACAGGTGAGGCCCACGCCTTCGCCGAAGCGGTCGGCATCCCGGTACTCACCGCGATCCCGGCGAACGAAGACATCCGCCGCAAGAGCGCGAATTACCAGATTATCGGCATCCCCGGCGGCGAGTGGGCCAGCCTGTTTGAAGACCTGGCGGTCAACGTCGCCGAAGCGCCGCCTGTACGCCCCACCCCGCTTTCGCAGGACGGCTTGCTCGGGTTGTTCAGCGCGGATGTGACGGGCGGCAATGTCCAGCTTGTCCCTGCAACGCAGGCCGACATGCGCGGCGGCGTGTTCGAAACCCGCCCGAGCCTTGAAGTGATCTACGACGAAGCATGAGCAATCATAACGCCTTTGAGCCTGCGCGCGCCCCTGACCGGATCGAACTCGATACCGGAGCGGCAAGCGGCGGTGCGTGTTCTTCCAAGGACACCATGCTCGAAGCCGCACGCACTGCGGGCAAGAGCGATATTCTCGATCAATATGCCGCCGATTATCCGGTTGATCCCAAGGCAGGCCCGCATGATCAGCCGCAATCGATGTGCCCCGCCTTCGGGAGCCTGCGCGTTGGCCTAAGGATGCGGCGCACTGCCACGGTGCTGTCAGGCTCGGCCTGCTGCGTTTACGGGCTGACCTTCACATCGCACTTCTACGGCGCGCGCCGCACAGTCGGCTACGTGCCTTTCTCCAGCGAAACGCTGGTCACCGGCAAGCTGTTTGAGGATATCAAGGAAGCGGTCGAAGGGCTCGCCGATCCTGAAAATTACGACGCGATCATCGTCACCAACCTGTGTGTGCCCACCGCCAGCGGCGTGCCGCTGCGGCTGCTCGGCAAGGCGATCAACGGCGTGCGGATCATCGGCATCGACGTGCCGGGCTTCGGCATCCCGACCCACGCCGAAGCCAAAGACGTACTGGCGGGCGCGATGCTCAATTACGCGCGCGAGGAAGTCAACGCTGGCCCGGTTGCCGCGCCGCGTGAGCGGTCTGACCTTCCGACGGTAACGCTGCTGGGCGAAATGTTCCCGGCCGATCCGGTGGTGATCGGGCAGATGCTCGCCCCCCTTGGGCTGGCTGCTGGCCCGGTCGTGCCGACCCGCGAATGGCGCGAGCTTTACGCGGCGCTCGATTGCGCAGTCGTGGCTGCGATCCACCCGTTCTACACCGCCAGCATCCGCGAATTCGAAGCGGCCGGCCGCCCGATCATCGGCTCGGCCCCGGTCGGCGCGGATGGTACCGCGGCCTGGCTGCAAGCGCTCGGCGATACGCTGGGGCTGGCGCAAGACAAGGTCGACAGCGTCAAGAACGCGATGATCGGCGCTTGCAAGGGCGCGCTCGCCAAGATGCCGATCAAGGGCCGGATCACTGTGTCGGGCTATGAAGGCTCGGAACTGCTAGTCGCGCGCCTGCTGGTCGAAAGCGGCGCGGAAGTGCCTTACGTAGGCACCGCCTGCCCGAAAACCCGCTGGTCGGATCCCGACCGCGAATGGCTCGAGGCGCGCGGCGTGGTGGTTAATTTCCGCGCCAGCCTTGAACAGGATATTGCTGCGGTCGAAGAATACCGCCCCGATCTCGCGATCGGCACTACACCTGTGGTGCAATACGCCAAAACGCGCGCGATCCCGTCGTTGTATTTCACCAACCTGATCTCGGCCCGCCCGCTCATGGGGCCGGCGGGCGCAGGTAGCCTTGCCACCGTGATCAATGCGGCGATGGGCAACAAAGCGCGCTTCGATGCGATGCGCGACTTCTTCGAAGGCGTCGGCACCGAGCATGCGGCTGGCGTGTGGGAAGACCTACCGGTCGACCGGCCCAAGTTCCGCAAAAAGTACGCCGCGCTCAACGAAGCGGCACGCAAGGCATCGGAGGCGATCGGTTCATGACCTTCGTTCTCGATCATGGCTTTGTTGGTTTCGTCGTGCTCTCGCCGCGTAGCGTGGGGGGCGAGGCATGACCTTGGTTCTCGATCACGACAGGGCTGGCGGCTATTGGGGCGCGACCTACGTGTTCACTGCGGTCAAGGGCCTGCAAGTCATCATTGATGGCCCCGTCGGCTGCGAAAACCTGCCGGTCACATCGGTCCTGCATTACACCGACGCGCTGCCGCCGCATGAACTCCCCATCGTCGTTACCGGGCTGGGCGAAGAAGAGCTGGGCAAGACCGGCACCGAAGGCGCGATGAAACGCGCGTGGCAGGCCTTGGATACCGAACTTCCCGCAGTGGTCGTCACCGGGTCGATCGCCGAGATGATCGGCGGAGGGGTGACGCCCGAGGGCACCAACATCAAACGCTTCCTGCCGCGCACCATTGATGAAGATCAGTGGCAATCGGCTGACCGCGCGCTGACCTGGCTGTGGACCGAATTCGGCCCCAAGAAAATGCCCGCCAAACGCGAACGCCGCGAAGGCGAAAAGCCGCGCGTCAATATCATCGGGCCGTCCTATGGCATGTTCAACATGCCATCCGATCTGGCCGAGATCCGCCGCTTGGTCGAAGGCATCGGCGCAGAAGTGGGCATGGTGTTCCCGCTCGGCAGCCACCTGGCCGACATTCGCGATCTGGCGACCTCGGACGCCAATGTCTGCATGTACCGCGAATTTGGCCGCAACCTGTGCGAGACGCTGGAACGGCCCTATTTTCAGGCGCCGATGGGCCTCACCCAGACCACCAAGTTCCTGCGCGCGCTAGCGGCTGAACTCGGCCTCGATCCCGAACCGTTTATCGAGCGTGAGAAGCACACCACGATCAAGCCCTTGTGGGATCTGTGGCGCTCGGTCACGCAGGATTTCTTCGGTACTGCGAGCTTTGGCGTGGTCGCCAATGAAACCTATGCACGCGGCATCCGCCAGTTCCTTGAAGATGACATGGGCCTGCCCTGCGCGCTGGCATTCTCGCGCTGCGCCGGGGTCAAGCCCAAGAACGAGGACGTGCGCGCCGCGATCCATGCCAATCCGCCACTGGTGATGTTCGGCAGCTACAACGAACGGATGTATCTGGCCGAAATGAAAGCCGGATACGGCCCGAGCAGCCAGTTCATCCCGGCCAGCTTCCCCGGCGCTGCGATCCGCCGCCACACCGGCACGCCGTTCATGGGCTATTCCGGCGCGACCTATCTGGTGCAGGAAGTGTGCAATGCGCTGTTCGATGCGCTGTTCCACATCCTCCCATTGGGCACCGATCTCGACAAGGTCGACCCCACTCCTGCGCGCAATCAGGCGCAACTTGCCTGGGACGATGACGCCAAGGCCAAGCTTGACGCATTGGTCGAAACCCAGCCGGTGCTGGTCCGGATTTCGGCCGCCAAGCGGCTGCGCGATAGTGCCGAGCGCACCGCGCGGCGCCGCGGCGCGACCACAGTTACCGCAGACTGCCTCGAAGCCAATTCCTTCGGCGCACTGCTTGAAGGAGCGGACGCATGATGCTGCGCGCCCGCCCCAACCCTTTGTCGCCGCTGCTGCGGATATTGTCCGCGGCGCTGCAAGCCAATGCCCCCTTGAAGGGGGCTCTCCAATCCACGTGGGGGATCACGCGGGGACGCCGACGGGAGCTTTCGAGCTCTCAATCATACCCAACTGAACGGAGAAAACCCGATGAACGAACGTATCGGAACCCATCTGACGCCTGAAGAGGCTCAGGAAATCCACAAGGGCTTCATGGGGACTTTTGCCCTTTACACGGTAATCGCCCTCGTCGCTCACGCCCTTATGTGGGCCTACAAGCCCTGGTTTGGCGCTGGTTTCGGCCAGTAATCGGCTGCCCCCGGCTGCGGCCGGACTGCCTTGCTAATCAACATCTTACGAAAGGAATTTCCCATGTGGAGAGTCTGGTTCTATTTTGACATTCGCCGTGCACTTGTGGCCATGCATGTTGGCCTCGCCGTGCTGGCGTTCACCATCCACTTCATCCTGCTCAGCACGGATCGTTACAACTGGCTCGAACGTGCTCCTGGCACAGCCGCGCCGGCTCAGGCTGCTATCGAATCGTCGGAAAGCCCGGCGGCAGGATAATACCTGGTCGAATGTGAGGGGGCAGGTTCGCCTGCCTGCCTCCTAACACTCTATCGATTAATTCAAGCGCCCGCTGCAACGGCGGGGAGGATGGACGTATGGCGCTCCTTAGTTTCGAGCGGAAATACCGCGTGCGCGGTGGCACATTAGTCGGCGGCGACCTTTTCGACTTCTGGGTCGGGCCGTTTTATGTCGGATTCTTTGGAGTGATTACGGCGATCAGCGCGCTGCTTGGCACCGCGCTGATATTCGCCGCAGCCACGCAAGGTCCGACCCTCAACCCCTGGCTGATCTCGATCAACCCGCCCCCGGTCGAATACGGCCTATCGCTGGCTCCGCTCAGAGAGGGCGGGTACTGGCAAATCATCACCTGCTGCGCGGTGGTCGCGTTCATGTCGTGGGTATTCCGCCAAGCGGAAGTCGCACGCAAGCTTGGCATGAGTTACCATGTGCCGATCGCCTTCGGCGTCGCGGTGTTCGCTTATGTATCGCTTAATGTCATCCGTCCCTTGTGGATGGGCGCATGGGGCAACGGCTTTCCGTATGGTATCTGGACCCACCTCGAATGGGTCTCGAACGTGGGCTACGCCTTCGGCAACTTCCATTACAACCCCGTGCACATGCTCGCGATCACGTTCTTCTTTACGAATGCGCTCGCGCTGGCACTGCACGGCGGCTTGGTGCTGTCGGCGGTCAACCCGACCGGCGGTACCGACGTGAAGACTCCGGAATACGAAGACACCTATTTCCGAGATTTCATCGGCTATTCGGTCGGTACGCTCGGCATTCACCGGGTGGGGCTCTTCCTGGCGCTGAGCGCTGGGTTCTGGAGCGCCATCTGCATCGTCATTTCCGGCACTCTGTATGTCGGCAGCTGGATCGAATTCTGGGATTTCTGGAAGAAGATCCCGATCTGGGCCTGAGGAGCACCTGAATCATGGCGACATATCAAAACATCTTTACCCAGGTGCAAGTACAAGGGCCGCCCGAAATGGGCGTCCCGCACCTCGACGGCAGCGAGACCCGGGTCGGAATGACCGGTCACAACTACTGGATGGGCAAGCTGGGACAGGCCCAGATCGGCCCGGTCTATCTCGGCCTGCTTGGCACAATCGCGCTGGTATTCGGCACGGCGGCAATCCTGATCATCGGGTTCAATTTCTGGGAGCAGGCCGGCTGGAGCCCGCAGGTCTTCATGCGCGAGCTGTTCTGGCTTTCGCTTGATCCCCCGGGGCCGGAATATGGGTTCAGCCCGTTCGTGCCGCTGAAGGAAGGCGGCTGGTTCATCTTGACCGGCGCGTTCCTCAGCATCTCGGTCTTGTGCTGGTGGACCCGCACCTACATGCGGGCCAAGGCGCTAGGCATGGGGATGCATATTCCCTTGGCCTTCGCATCGGCGATCTGGTTGTTCGCCGTATTGGGCTTCATCCGCCCGATGCTGCTTGGCCAGTGGTCGGAAGCCGTGCCTTACGGCATCTTCAGCCACCTCGATTGGACCAACAATTTCTCGCTGGTCTACGGCAACCTGTTCTACAACCCGTTCCACGCGCTCTCGATCGTCTTCCTGTATGGCTCGGCAATCTTGTTCGCGATGCACGGGGCAACGATCCTCGCACTCGGCCGGTACGGCGGGGAGCGCGAGATCGAACAGATCACCGATCGCGGCACGGCGGCGGAACGCGGCGCATTGTACTGGCGCTGGGTGATGGGCTTCAACGCCACCTTCGAATCCATCCACCGCTGGGCATGGTGGTTTGCGGTTCTGGTCACGCTGACAGGCGGGATCGGGATCCTGCTGACCGGCACAGTGGTCGATAACTGGTATCTGTGGGCGCAAGAGCATTACTACGCTCCGGACACGATCAACTACGATCCGACCGGCGCAGCTAACGCATCTGCCGGTAACTGATGGCGGGCGGGCCGGGCCTTCGTGGCCCTGCTCCTCCCACCCCGGCTCCAACGAAAACCCGGCTTGGCCTCGCGGCCCGGCCGGGTTTTCGTTTGTGGTTCAGGCTTGAGGATGGAGGCTAACGGCGCGCGGCCAACCGCGCGCGCAGGTCCATCAGGTGGAGCGGCAAGGACAGACCGAGCGGCACGGCGATCCACCACCAGTGCGCTCCGGTCAGCGCCGCACGCAGGCCAAGCACGATCAGCGCTGCCGGGCCGAGCAGGCTGAGGATCGCACTCCACCGCCATCGCCGGGCGGCGCGCAGCCACACCGCCTCAAGCGCCAACACTCCGAGGATCAGATCAGCCGCGTGGCCGCTGGCAAAGAGCCATTCGATCATGATGCTGCGCGCCCCACTTGCGGCCCCTGCTTAACCCGATCCGCCTCAACCAAACGGCGCGTTGAGTTCGACCACCGCCCAATTGAGCGCACCGGCAAAGCCAACCCATCCAAGGTAAGGCACCAGCAGCAGCGCCGCTGCCTTCGAGAAGCGCCCGCAATAGATTATCATAACCGCAATCGAGAGCCACAGCAGTGTCATCTCGAAAAACGCCCAGTCGGGGCGCTGGAAGCGGAAGAACAGGATGCTCCAGGTAATGTTGAGAAAGCCATTGAGGGCGAACAGTCCGATCACCCATTCAGCAACCGCATTGGTCGGCGCGGCGCGCCAGGCGGTGATGCCCGACACAGTGATCAGCGCATACATCGCAGTCCAGCCCATCGGGAACACCACATCGGGCGGGTTCCAGTCGGGCTTGGCAAGCGCCTGATACCACGGACCGAGATCGGTCACGGTCGCGCCCAGCGCCGCGACACAAATGGCCGCAGCAGTAGCGACCGTCACGGGCAGGATCATCAACCGGTTCATAGCGCGGGTCTAAGGTCTACAGGCCTAACCTGCAATGGGAGAGATGCCCGCGCGCCTAGTGCGTTGCGGCCCTCAAGCCCAAGAGGTGCGCGGTATCCTTAAAGAAGATCTTGACGTGCGCCATCGGCTTGGCCCGCACCAACTTCTTGTGCATATAGGCCTGCCACGTCAGTTCCTGCACGTCCTTGTCGTCGCACATGGTGACAAAGCGTTCGCGGCGCTTGTCGGACGAATACCAGAAATACTGCATCATCCCGAGCACCCAGAACACCGTGCCGTGTTCCTTCATGAAGGCCTTGCGCGCGCCGCGCAGATGCTTGGCCTCGCCGGTCTTGAGGAAGGCGGAGGCAGCGTCGGCCACAAATCGCCCGCCGACCATCGCGTAATAAATCCCTTCGCCCGAAGCCGGAGCAACCACGCCTGCGGCATCGCCGGCCACGATCACATCCGCGCCGTTATCCCAGCGCTTCAGCGGCTTCAAGGGGATCGGCGCGCCTTCACGCCGCAGCGTCTCGCAGCGATCGAGCCCGAGATCATCGCGCATGGTGGCGATTGCGCCGCGCAAGGAGAAGCCCTTGTTGGCGCTGCCCACCCCGATGCTCGCGGTATCGCCATGCGGAAACACCCAGGCATAGAAATCGGGCGAGAGCCGGCCTTGGTAAAACACGTCGCAGCGCGCGGAATCGAACTGTTCCGAATTGCTCGGCGGCGACTTGATGATCTCGTGATAGGCGAACACGCAAGGGATGCGTTCGGCCCCAGGCAGACACTGCTTGGCCACGGCCGAGCGCGCGCCGTCGGCACCGATCACCACGCGGGCGCGGACGCTTTCGATCGGCCCGCCGCGGGTGCGGCGGAAGGTGACGATCGGATGCGCTTCGTCATCGCGCTCGATCTTGTCGAAGGTGGCGGTGAGGCGTTCGGCGCCGGAATGGCGCGCGCGTTCGCGCAGGGCTTCGTCGAACTCCTCGCGGTCGACCATGCCGACATAGCCGATCTCGCCCACCGGCATATCAACCGCACGGCCCGAGGGCGCGATCATCCGGGCAGCGCGGGCCTTGGCGACCAGCAGGCTTTGCGGAATGTCGAAATCGGCGAGCAAGCGCGGCGGGATCGCCCCGCCGCACGGTTTGATCCGCCCGCCGCGCTCGATCAGCAGCACTGAATGCCCCGCAAGCGCAAGATCGGTCGCCGCAGTGGAGCCCGAAGGGCCGCCGCCGATAATCACCGCGTCATAGATAGTCTGGTTCATGCGAACTGCTCCCTCTCCGAATGTCTGATACTGGCGCGCAGTGCTGCGCCGCCGGTCGCCTTGACCGCCAGCAGCGCTGCGAGCACGAATGCCGCTGCCTCAATGGCGAACACCAGCTGGAAGGCTGCGCCATCCTCGCCCAGTAACGCCCTTGCAAAATCAACCCCGACCGCGCCCGTTAGCCCGCCAAGCCCGAAGGCAATGGCTTGGCTGGCACCCCAGACGCCCATGCGCACGCCTTCGCGCGTGGTTGCGCCTGCGCCGGCCAGCCCCATCATTGCGCCAATCGCGGCGACCGCGAACACGCCGTTGCCCAGCCCTAGCACGAACACATTGATCCCCAGCGGCCACGGCGGGCCGCTCACCGCCGCCAGCGCCAGCGCTGCCAGCCCGGCGGCCGAGAGTAAGCAGCCGCTCACCACCCAGATGCGCAACCCATCGGGCCGCTTGCCGCTGAAAGCGCTGCCGCCGATCCCGGTGACAATCATGCCGAGCAGGATCCCGCCCTGATGCTGTCCGCCCAATTGCGTCGATTCGCCCGGGGAGAGTCCGAAGATCAACCCGCCAAACGGCTCAAGGATCAAGTCCTGCATCGAAAACGCGATCATCGAGACGAAGATGAAGATGGTGAAGCGCCGCGCCGCAGGCTCGGCCCAGATCTCGGCCAGTGCGGTGCGAAAATCAGGAGCGGCGGCACCGCCCGCGCGCGCAGCCTCGCCGAATTGGCCCGCCTGCCGCTCGAGCCGGAAGGTGGCCAGCACTGTCAGTGTGACCATCGTTAGCGCCAGTCCGCCAGCGACCACCACGAGACGATCGGTCGAAAACGGCTTGAGCAGCTCGCCCACCGTGATCGCCGAAGCGACGATGCCTGCCACCATCATGATCCACGTCACCGCCGCCGCCGCCGCGCGCCGCTGCGGGGCAACGCCTGAGGCGAGCAGAGCCAGCGCCGAGGTGCCGCCCGCGCCGACGCCCACGCCGATCAAAGTGTACGCCAGCACCGCCAGTGCAAAACCGGCCCCGAAATTTGTCGCCATCCACACGGTCGCCTGCGTCGCCAACAGCCCGCCTGCGGCCAGCACCGCAACGCCGCCGATAATCCACGGTGTGCGGCCCGCACCCTTGTCCGAAGCATGACCCCACAACGGACGACCGAGCTGCACTGTATAATGCCACGCCACCAGCCCCGCCGGGAGCGCCGCCACCAGGCCGAGTTCGACCACCATCACCCGGTTCAAGACCGTCGTCGCCAGCATCACCAACGCGCCGATCGCGGCCTGCACCAGGCCGATCCGCGCGATGCCCAGCCAGCCGAAGCCCTGCGGGCGGGTGTCGATCGCGGCAGAGGCGCGGGCTGCGTGCATCAGATATAGCCTCCCAGCCCCAACGCTGCGGCGAGCATTCCCAGCACATACAGCGTCACGCCGACGCCGTTATACCACGGCGCATACTGAGCCGGATCGCGCAGCAGCTTGGGCATCGCGGCGACTTGCGCGGCGAGCACGCCTGCGACCACCAGCGCCGAAAGCGCAAAGCCCCACACCGCCAACAAAAGAATCACTACAATTTGTGCCGACGCCATGGTGATGCAGGCAAATCGCGCCGCCGGGGTGACGCCCATGATCACCGGGAGCGAGGTGAGACCGGTCTGCCGGTCGCCCTCGACCGCCTTGAAATCATTGAGCACCATGATCCCGTGCGCGCCCAGCGAGTACATCACCAGCACGGTGATGACTTGGGCCGAAGGCATCGCGCCGAGCATAACAGTGGCTCCGGTGAACCAGCTCAGACCTTCATAGGTCAGCCCGCAGACCAGCGGGCCGATCCAGCCATTGGCCTTGAACCGCAGCGGCGGCGCAGAATAGGCCCAAGCAAAGGCGAGCCCGATCAGCGCGGCAAAGAACACCAGCGGACCCAGCAGCCAGCCGACAGTGGCCGAAACCAGCGTGGCGATAATCGCGATATACAGCCCCCAGCGTCCCGCGATCCGTCCCGAAGGGATCGGGCGATCAGGTTCGTTGATGGCATCGACGTGGCGATCGAACCAGTCGTTCACCGCCTGGCTGGTGCCGCACACCAGTGGACCTGCGAGCAAGACGCCGCCAGCGACGAACCACAAGCGCCCCTCCAGCCCCGCGCCGGACGAAACCGCGCCGCACATAAACGCCCACATTGGCGGGAACCAGGTGATCGGCTTGAGCAGGGTCAGCACATCGCGCGGCGCCGGAAGCGGCGCATGGCGAGTCGAAGGTGCCAAATTTTCCATAACCAGAGGCTATGCCTGACAGTGAGAAGCGTCAAATTAATTTGACACTCTTATTCCGACAAAAGCCGATTTTGGTGTCCAAAATGGTGTACAAGCAGCCGATGTGTCCATTCGCGCGAGTGCCGGGGCATTGACAGTTGGGTTTGCCGGACCTTCGGGAAGTGTTGTTCCAGACCCCCGCTAGCCTGCTTTTGGGCAGGTCCAGACCCTGTCCAGATGAGCTCCGGAGGCCGGGGTTGATCTGTTTACGCGGAATCCATGGCCAAGCGCCGAAGCACCTCGCCTCGCCTACACCGCAGGGCCTAATCGCCGTCGGCGGTCAGATTGCCGAGCCCGTAGCGGTGCAGCTTGGAATAGAGGCTCTGGCGCGACAGGCCGAGGATTTCGGCCGCCGATGCGCGGTTGTCCGAGGTGTAGGACAGCGCCGCCTCGATACAAAGCCGCTCGATCAGGTCGCTGCTTTCGCGCACGATATCCTTCAATGACATCCGCCCGACGAGTTCGGTCAGCTGTTCGACCGAGCGCGGCGCTTCCTGCGCGCTGGGCGGCAGGTCGCGCAATCGGCGCCCGACCGGGCGGATTACGAAGGCATAATAGCCACCCTCGCCCGCGGTTCTTACGCCAGACAATTCAACAGGTTCGCCGTCCACATCATGGCCCACCCGCAGCACCGTGGCGACATTGCGCGCCGCGCCATGCTGATCAATCTGGCCTTCGATCAGATCGAGATCGATCCCCGGCCGACCGATCGATTCGGACAGGTGACGCCCGCGCAACTGGTCAACACTGGCGGCCTGGAGCATCTCGACAAAGGCGGCGTTCGCGGTGACGATCTCGAGATTGCAGTCGGCCACCACGAAGGCATCAGGCATCTGGTCGACCAGCGCGAGGACCGGAGAGAATTCAGGCGCCGCACGGTCACTCACCGGGGACATCCGCACCAGCAGGAATTGCCCGCGATCCTGCGTGAAGCCATTGACCGATGCCATGACTTCGCGCGCGCCGCGAGCGATGCGGATCCGCTCCGGGCTGACCGTGTCAGACACCTGCGCCGCACCAATCAGCGATTGCACCGCATCATGCGAGATTTTGTCTATAAATGTCAGCAACTTCTTGCCAGGCAGCCCGCCCGCGCTCGCGCCGACCAGCATGTTCGCGGCGGGGTTCGCCTCGCGGATGCGCAGCGTGCCGGCCTCGATGATCAACACCGCTTCGGACGACCGTTCGAACAGCATACGATAGCGCGCTTCGAGCTGCCGCATCCTGAGGTAATCGCGCTCAAGCGATTGCTGCACTTGCAACAGGCGCTGCTGCAACTTGCCGGCATCGCGCAGATCGCGGCCGAAGGCGATGCGGTGCTCGCCGCCATTGACGCTCAGCACGGTGTAGCGGATCGGCACATCGCCTTCGCGCGTGGCGTGGTTGACCTGCCGCCAATGCTGCACTTCCCCGCGCCGGGCGCCAGCGAGCATCTCCATGATTTTCGGGCGACTTTCGTCGGTTACAGTCTCGATCCAATTGGTTCCGACCCAGCCGCCGAAGGCCGGGTATTCGTGCGGATCGAACGCGGCATCAAGGATCGTACCGGTGTCGTCGAGCACGAGCGTGACATCGCCAGCGACCATCGCCAGCTTCATCGCTTCATCCGCGTTCAATGTATCGAACAGCGCGGCAGCCTTCCCGAACGGGTGCTTGCCTTCAATGCTGTGTTTGCGGGTGAGCATCGGCCTGCCTGACCTATCGCAGGCTCAGGTGGCGGGAAGCGGCGGTTTCCACCAGAGAATTTGCGAGTTCCAGCGCCGCAAGTGCATCCGCACCCGTGCCATCAGCCCCGACCTGGCTCGTTATTCCGGGATGCTCGTTGATCATTCGCCCGCCGATCATCACGACAATGTGAGGATTGGCAGATACGTTGCGTATCGCCTTGATAAGGTTGCCAAGCGCAGTGCTCGGGCAATCCCGGGCAAGCGTCAATCCGACCAAATCAAAGGGCTGGCGCGACAGCCTGTCGAGCAGTTCGCGGCGTTCTGGCTTGACCAGCGCCTCGCTTTGCCAGCCAGCGCGCGCAAAGACTTCCTCGATCATCAGCGTACCGAAATTGTGGTGATCGCCCGGCATCGGCGAGAACAATGCGCTGCGCGGCATCTGGAGCCCTCCGAGCTTCGCGGGAGAGCGCGCGGCGATTTCCCGCATCACCTCCTGAAGCCGCCACAATCCCATTGTAACGTCTAGGAAATCGCATTCATCGTGTTCCCACATCACGCCCAACTTGCGAGCGGCAGGCGCGAGCAGATCGAGACAAATCGTCTCGATGCTGGCACCCTGGGCGATGAATGCATCGACCTCTTCAAGCAGGCTGGCGGCCTCAAGCCGCAGCGGCAGCAGAGCAAATCGCGAGGCATCATCCGGGCTGATCGCGCGCAGCCGCCGCGCCTTGGATCGTCCCTTTGCCCCGGCGTGTGCCATCAAAAGACGCGGGATAATCTCGCTTTCGATGATGGTGTTGACCGAGTCCGCCTGATCCGGGCTGGAAGCCGTGCTTCTTCGCCGGACCCGCTCAAGCGGTGCAGTGATTACCCCCCGCAACACAGCCGATCCTGCACCAAACACGCTCGAAGCCTTGAATTCTCCCATTCGTCAGACCCTCCCAGGTCATACAGACGTACCTCCCGCCGGAGGTAGTAAATGTCACATCAGAAACGCCTTGACCCCGATCCCGCAAAGCCAGCGACTCAAGCTTGTGCCTTTTTCGCATCAAACAGACACAACCTTACCGTGGATTGCGACATCGTCAACAAAACTAAACGTCCAATCTAGTTGACACTCATTTTGGAAAGCGTAATCTTCGAGTCTGAGAGAAAGGGCTGAGCCAACAATGACTCGAATGGAGCATTCATCCCCGAACGAACCCGCAACCACGGTGAAGGGTGCGGGCCGCGAGAGGGACAAAAGCTACGCACTATACACCGCGCAAGAGCGGGTTCGGCGGGACGAGTCGGTCTGGACGATTGTTCAGGGCGTGCTGGCCCCAGTGCAGTTTCTGGTGTTTCTCGTCAGCCTCGGCCTTGTCGTTCGCACGTTGACAACAGGCGAAGGCGCCTTTGCTGCCGACGTGTCGATCGTGGTCAAGACGCTAGTGCTCTACACCATCATGATCACCGGCTCGATCTGGGAAAAGGTGGTGTTCGGCAAATGGCTGTTCGCCCCGGCGTTCTTCTGGGAAGACGTCGTCTCGATGCTCGTGCTGGCGCTGCACAGCTTGTATCTGGTCATGCTGTTTGGCGAGATCGGGACGCTGGAGCAGCGGATGCTGGTCGCGCTTGCGGGGTATGGCTCCTATGTCGTCAATGCCGCGCAGTTCCTGTGGAAGCTGCGGATGGCGCGCCTGCAAGGCACTGTCTTGCCGCAGGCGGTGACCGCATGAGCCCGCTCGCTGTCCTTGATGGCTGCGCGGCCGAACTTGCCCGCGATGACCGCGTCACCAATGAAGCGCCCCGGCCCGTGCTGCGCGAACGCGGCCAGCGCGAAGTGTTCTGCGGCCTTACCGGCATCATCTGGCTGCATCGCAAGATGCAGGACGCGTTCTTCCTCGTGGTTGGATCGCGCACCTGCGCGCACCTGCTGCAATCGGCGGCAGGCGTGATGATCTTTGCCGAGCCGCGCTTTGCCACCGCGATCATGGAAGAGCGCGATCTGGCCGGCATGGTCGATGCGCAGGACGAGCTCGACCGGGTGGTTACCCGCCTGCTCGAACGCCGCCCCGACATCCGCACGCTGTTCCTGGTCGGGTCGTGCCCGTCAGAAGTGATCAAGCTGGATCTAGCCAAGGCGGCCCAGCGTTTGGGCGCGCAATACATGCCGCGGGTGCGGATCCTGAACTATTCAGGCAGCGGGATCGAGACGACTTTTACCCAAGGCGAAGACGCCTGCCTCGCTGCGCTTGTGCCGGTGATGCCGGCCGGCACGCCTGATGCAGCGACAGAACTGCTGATCGTCGGCAGCCTCCCCGATATTGTTGAAGACCAGTTCCTGCGGTTGTTCGCTGCGCTCGGCATCGCCAAGGTCGGCGTGCTGCCCGCCCGCAATGCCCGCGATTTGCCGAGCGTCGGCGCAAATACCCGCTATCTGCTGGCGCAGCCGTTTCTTGCTGAAACCGCGATGGCGCTCGAAGGGCGCGGGGCGACACGCATCGAAGCGCTGTTTCCATTCGGTGTCGAAGGCACTTCTGATTGGCTGCGCTCCGCCGCCCGCGCATTCGCGATCGATGAAGCGCTGGTGGAAAAGGTGATCGCCCCAGGCCGCGAACGCGCGACCCGCGCGCTCGCCAATCTACGCCCGCAGCTGACCGGCAAGCGCATCACCTTCCTGCCGGACTCGCAGCTCGAAATACCGCTCGCCCGCTTCCTGCAGGACGAGCTTGGGATGGAGCTGGTCGAAGTCGGCACGCCCTATTTGCACCGCGCGCACCTCGCGCGCGAGCTGGAGCGGTTCGGCGCGCATGTCCGCATCAGCGAAGGCCAGCATCTCGAACGCCAGCTTGACCGTGTGCGGGCTGACCGACCTGATATCACCGTGTGCGGGCTTGGCCTTGCCAACCCGCTCGAAGGCGAAGGCCTGACCACCAAGTGGGCGATCGAACTCGTGTTCTCGCCAATCCACGGTTTTGATCAAGCTGCCGATCTCGCCGAACTTTTTGCGCGGCCGCTGCGGCGCCGCGACATGCTGGAGATCTAAGCGATGCAACTGGCAGTCTGGACCTATGAAGGCCCGCCCCATGTGGGGGCGATGCGAGTGGCAACCGCGATGGAGAAGCTCCATTACGTGCTGCACGCACCGCAGGGCGATACCTATGCCGACCTGCTGTTCACGATGATCGAGCGCCGCGCCAAGCGTCCGCCGGTCACCTACACCACCTTCGAAGCGCGCGATCTGGGCAAGGATACCGCGCAGATCTTTCAGGATGCCGCACGCGAAGCGGTTGCCCGGTTCAATCCGCAGGCGATCATCGTCGGCGCATCATGCACCGCGGAACTGATTCAGGACGATCCGGCTGGGCTGTCTGAGGCGATGGGCCTGCCCTGCCCGGTTATCGCGCTCGAACTGCCGAGCTACCAGCGCAAGGAAAATTGGGGCGCGTCCGAGACGTTCTACCAGATCGTGCGCAATCTGGCCGACAAGTCGGTGGTGCGCGAGCCCCGAGATGGTCGCAAGGCGCGCGCCAACATCCTCGGCCCCACCGCATTGGGTTTCCGCCACCGCGACGATCTGGTGGAAATCCGCAAGATGCTCGACCTACTGGGGGTCGAGGTCAATCTCGTCGCCCCGTTGGGCGCAACCCCCGAGGACATCAAGCAGATCGGCGCGGCCGATTTCAATATCGTCCTCTATCCCGAAATCGCAGATGAGGCCGCCCGCTGGCTCGAAAAGACTTTCGATCAGCCCGCAGTGCGGACCGTCCCTATCGGCGTGGGAGCTACCCGCTCCTTTATCGCCGACGTCGCCGAGTTGGCAGGTGCAGATCCCACGCCTGCCCTCGGCGACACCTCTTCCAGGCTCCCGTGGTGGAGCCGGTCGGTCGATTCGACCTACCTTACATCGAAGCGCGTATTCATCTTCGGCGATGCGACCCACGCGGTCGCCGCTGCGCGGATCGCGCGCGAGGAACTTGGCTTCGAAGTGTGCGGGCTGGGCTGCTATAGCCGCGAGTTCGCGCGCGAAGTCCGGGCCGAAGCCGCACGCTGCGGGATTGAGGCGCTGATCACCGACGATCATCTTGCGGTGGAAGACGCGATCGCCGCCGCCGCGCCCGAATTGGTGCTCGGCACGCAGATGGAACGTCATATCGCCAAGCGGCTGGGCATCCCGTGCGCAGTCATTTCTGCGCCGGTGCACGTGCAGGATTTCCCCGCGCGCCATTCGCCGCAGATGGGGTTTGAAGGCGCCAACGTGATCTTCGACACCTGGGTGCACCCGCTGGTGATGGGGCTGGAAGAGCACCTGCTCACGATGTTCCGCGACGATTTTGAATTCGCCGATGAACACGGCGCGAGCCACCTTGCCGCCCATTCGCCGCGCAAGATGGCCGAAGCTGTCACCGCCGAAGCACCGATCGCAGCTGTTCCGGCGCCGGTCGCGCTATCGGCCGAAGGCACCGCTTCGCTCTGGACCGATGAAGCCGAGCGCGAGCTCAAGAAGATCCCGTTCTTCGTCCGCGGCAAAGCACGCCGCAACACCGAAGCTTATGCGACCGCCGAGGGGCTTGCGCAGATCAGTCTAGAAACCCTCTACGACGCGAAGGCTCATCATGCACGGTAA
>JBBQWH010000045.1:0-21413 GCA_038210785.1 Sphingomonadales bacterium
TTTGGCGTGGAGACGGCAGCTTGCATCGCGACTGCGCGCGTCCTCATAAACTGCCGTTAAGATCGCAGCCAAGGGCGCTACGAGTGATTCGTGGTTAATAAAGCTTCCAGCAGCGAAATTGGTCGGGGAGAGAGGATTCGAACCTCCGGCCCCTGCCTCCCGAAGACAGTGCTCTACCAGGCTGAGCTACTCCCCGACCGTGTCGGTCCTGCGCGGAAAAAGTGGCCACGCAGGTCGAGGCAAGGCGCGCCCTATAGGTGTGGACGACGAGGGTGGCAAGCGGGCAATTGCGTCTTATAGTTACTGCTATGGCCAGTGCTGCGAATCCCCGTCCGACCAGCGATCACCCGCATCCCGAGCAGCAATATCTCGATCTGATGCGCGCCATCTGGAATGCGGGCAGCGAGCGGATCGACCGCACCGGGATCGGGACACGCTCGATTTGCGGCGCGATGCTGCGGTTCGATCTGGCCGGCGGTGTGATGCCGCTGCTCACCACCAAGCGGGTCTATTGGAAAACCGCGACCCGCGAGCTTTTGTGGTTCCTGACCGGGTCCACCAATATCCGCCCGCTGGTGCTGCAAGGCGTGAAGATCTGGAACGAATGGCCGCATGCGCGCTACGCCCGCGAAACCTGCGATGCGATCAGCCTTGAGGATTTCGTCCTGCGGATCGCCGACGACGAAGCTTTCGCCGCGCGGTGGGGCGATCTCGGCCCGGTTTACGGCAAGCAGTGGGTGGACTGGCCGACGTACCGTTACCGCCCCGACGGCCTCTACGAAGCAGCCGAGGGGATCAACCAGATCGCTGCGGTAATCGAAAGCTTGCGCGCCAGCCCCGGCAGCCGCCGCCACATCATCGAAGGCTGGAACGTCGCCGAGCTTGACCGGATGGCGCTCCCCCCGTGCCACAAAACCTATCAGTTCCACGTCGCAGGAGAGGGAGCCGACAAGCGCCTCAATTGCCTGCTCTACCAGCGCAGCTGCGATGTTGCACTGGGTCTGCCGTTCAATCTGTGGTCGGCGGCGCTGCTGACCCGGATGATCGCGCAACAGGTGGGCATGCAGCCGGGCGAGTTGGTATGGATGGGCGGGGACGTGCATCTTTATCTCAACCACGCCGATCTGATCGCCGAGCAGCTATCCCGCCAGCCTCAAGGCCACCCCCGGCTCGAAATTGTAAGGCAGCCCGAAACAATATTCGATTACCGGATCGAGGATTTTGTGGTGCAAGATTACGCCCCGATGCCCCCGATCAGCGCCCCTGTTGCGGTGTGACGCCGGATGCGCGCCGCGCTTGACCGCTCCCCTGCGCTGAAATAAAAATACATATTCAAGCAAAGATCGAACCCGCGCAGCGCGGCGTGCGAGCCAGGGGAGAGCGCCATTATGGCCGACACTGCGACACCGGCAGACAGTAATCGCCCGGCACTTGCGCTGCATGTTCCCGAGCCGAACTATCGCCCCGGGGACAAGGCCGATTTCTCGCATATCGACATCGGCACCGCCGGCGCGCAGCTGCGCCCTGATGAAAGCGTCCACCCCTCGCAGATGGCTGACCTTGCCTACAGCCTTGTGCGCGTGCTGGGCGAGGACAATCAGGCGCACGGGCCGTGGAATCCGCGGCTCAGTGCAGACACCTTGCGCACGATGCTTGGTCACATGGCGCTGGTGCGTGCATTTGATGAACGCATGTTTCGAGGGCAGCGGCAGGGCAAGACCAGCTTCTACATGAAGTGCACCGGAGAGGAGGCGACCTCGGTAGCGGCCTCGATGGCGCTCGCCAGCGATGACATGGTGTTCCCATCATATCGTCAGCAAGGCATTCTGATTGCGCGCGGTTATCCGCTGATCGAAATGATCAACCAGATCTATTCCAACAAGGCCGACAAGCTGAAAGGCCGCCAGCTGCCGATCATGTATTCAAGCCGCGAACACAGCTTCTTCAGCATCTCCGGCAACCTTGCCACGCAGACCCCGCAGGCAGTGGGCTGGGCGATGGCAAGCGCGATCAAAGGCGACAGCCGGATTGCCGCGACTTGGGTGGGCGAAGGGAGCACGGCGGAAGGCGATTTCCACAGCGCCTGCACCTTTGCCGCCGTCTATAATGCACCGGTTATCCTCAATGTTATCAACAACCAGTGGGCGATCAGCAGCTTCTCGGGCTTTGCGGGCAGCGAGCGGACCACTTTTGCCGCGCGGGGGCTGGGCTATGGAATCGCCGCGCTGCGGGTCGATGGCAATGATGCGCTGGCCTGCTATGCCGCGCAGGCCTGGGCGGCCAACCGCGCGCGCGGCAATCACGGGCCGACCCTGATCGAATACTTCACCTACCGCGCCGAAGGCCATTCGACCTCGGACGACCCCAGCGGCTATCGCAGCGCTCAGGAGCGCCAGGAATGGCCGCTCGGCGACCCCATCAACCGGCTCAAGAACCACCTAATTGCCGTTGGCGAGTGGGACGAGGAGCGCCAAAACGCGATGGACGCCGACTGCGCCGAGCGTGTGAAGAGCGTCACCAAGGAGGCCGAAAAGAACGGTATCCTCGGCCACGGGCTGCACCACCCGTTCCACACCATGTTCGAGGATGTCTACGAGGAGCTGCCGTGGCACCTCGAGGAACAGGCCGAGCAGGCGATCCGCGAACGCATCACCAAATTCGGCAGCGAAAGGCCCTTCGGATGAGCCCAGAACCCGAAAGCGTAACCGCAGCTGCGGGGGTAGTGGCCCCCGCCAATACGCCTGAACGCCGCCTCAACATGATCGAGGCGATCAACGAAGCGCTCGACATCATGCTCGCCCGCGATCCCGACGTGATCGTGATGGGCGAGGATGTCGGCTATTTCGGCGGGGTGTTCCGCGCCACTGCGGGCCTCCAGGCCAAGCACGGCAAGACCCGCGTGTTCGATACGCCAATCAGCGAATGCGGGATTATTGGCGCGGCGGTGGGGATGGGGGCTTATGGCCTGCGCCCGGTGCCCGAAATCCAGTTCGCTGATTACATCTACCCCGGGCTCGACCAGCTGATCTCCGAGGCGGCGCGGCTGCGCTACCGGTCGGCGGGCGATTACATCGCGCCGATGACCGTACGCTCGCCGTTCGGGGGCGGGATTTTCGGCGGGCAGACTCATAGCCAGAGCCCCGAGGCCCTGTTCACCCATGTCGCTGGTCTCAAGACCGTGATCCCGGCCACGCCCCACGACGCCAAGGGGCTGTTGATCGCGGCGATCGAAGATAATGATCCGGTGATCTTCTTCGAGCCTAAGCGGATCTACAATGGGCCGTTCTCCGGCTTTTACGACAATCCGGTTGAACCGTGGAAGAAGCATCCCGATAGCGTGGTGCCCGAAGGGTACTACCGGATCCCGCTCGGCAAAGCGCGGCACGTGCGCGACGGCGAGGCAATGACTGTCCTCGCCTATGGCACCATGGTGCACGTTGCGCATGCCGTGTGCGAAGCCAAGGGCGTGGATGCCGACATCCTTGACCTGCGCACGCTGGTGCCGCTCGATATCAAGGCGATCGAGGCTTCGGTCGAGAAGACCGGGCGCTGCCTGATCGTGCACGAGGCGACCCGCACCAGCGGTTTCGGCGCAGAGCTTTCGGCGCTCGTGACCGAACGCTGTTTCTACCACCTCGAGGCGCCGGTCGAACGCGTCACCGGGTTCGACACGCCCTATCCCCACAGCCTCGAATGGGCCTATTTCCCAGGCCCCGTCCGCATCGGCGAGGCGATCGACAAGCTTCTGAAGGACTGACCGCGCTATGGCCAAGTTCACATTCAACATGCCCGACGTGGGCGAAGGCGTGGCCGAGGCGGAAGTCGTCGAATGGCACGTGCGTGTTGGTGACCGGGTCGAGGAGGATCAGCACCTCGTCGATGTGATGACCGACAAGGCGACGATCGACATCGAAAGCCCGGTTACAGGTACAGTGGTCGCGGTCGCGGGCGAAGTCGGCGATGTGATCGCGATTGGCGCGATGCTGCTGGTGATCGAGGTTGAGGGTGAGGCAGGGGGCGAGGCTTCGGCGGAGGAAGCCGAAGCCGCAGCCGAGCAGATCGAAGACGATATGTCCGACGCCGATGGTGCTGATGCAGCGCCCGCTCCCATACCTGTTCGTGCTGAGCCTGTCGAAGCACCGGCTTTCTCTTCGGATGCCGCGCAGGACGAAAAAGGCAGACCTTCGACTGGCTCACGGCAAACGGAAGTCAAGGTTTTAGCAAGCCCCGCGGTGCGCCAGCGCGCGCGCGATCTCGGGATCGATCTGGCCCAGGTGAAGCCCGCCGAGGATGGCCGCGTGCGTCACAGCGATCTCGATGCTTTCCTCGCCTACAACGCCGGCGGCGGCTTCCGCCCGGCAGGCGCAGCGCGCGCCGACGAGGCGATCAAGGTCATCGGCCTGCGCAAACGCATCGCCCAGAACATGGCCGCAGCCAAGCGCAACATCCCGCACTTCACTTACGTGGAGGAATGCGATGTCACCGATCTTGAGGTACTGCGCGCCCAGCTCAACGATGCGCGCGGCGTTCGGCCCAAGCTCACCATGCTGCCGCTGCTAATCACCGCGATCTGCAAGACGATCCCGGCCTTCCCGATGATCAACGCGCGCTATGATGACGAGGCAGGCGTGGTGACGCGCTACGGCGCTGTGCATCTCGGCATCGCGGCGCAGACTGATGCGGGCCTGATGGTGCCCGTGATCCGCGACGCGCAGGCGCGGAACCTGTGGCAGCTGGCGCGCGAGATCGGACGCTTAGCCGAAGCTGCGCGAACCGGCAAGGCGACCTCGGAGGAACTCTCAGGCTCGACCCTCACCGTCACCTCGCTCGGCCCTTTGGGCGGGATCGCCACCACCCCGGTGATCAACCGCCCCGAGGTCGCGATCATCGGCCCCAACCGGATTGTCGAGCGCCCGATGTTCGTCAGCGATGGCATGGGCAGCGAGCGAATCTCCAAGCGTAAGCTGATGAACATCTCGATCAGCTGCGATCACCGCGTGGTCGACGGGCATGATGCAGCAAGCTTCGTGCAAGGGCTCAAGCGGCTGATCGAAACCCCGGCGCTGTTGTTGGTGGATTGACGATAATTTTCGCGGCCAGCGCCGCGTCGAGGGCGTTGACAGCCCTTGAAGCGGGGCCTAATGGCGCTCCTTCCGACGCGAAGCCAGCACCGCTGACCCGCAACGGACGCGCCAATACGCGGGTGTAGCTCAGTTGGTTAGAGCGCCGGCCTGTCACGCCGGAGGTCGCGGGTTCAAGTCCCGTCACTCGCGCCACTTGCCCGCTTCGGGCAAGCGGCGCTTTCTCACAACGCCCAGCCCTTGAAGCGTCGATGGAACGCGGCGCTTCCTATTCCCGCGCGTCGGTAGCAGCTGGGCCAGGCACGGCGGGGGGCGACCAGCTGCCAGTTTCCATCCAGATCAAGAAGCGCCGCAGCGGCAGCAGCCAAATCAGCCCTAACACCAGATAGACCACCGTCTGCGCCGCGCCCGACCAGCCGCCGATCAGCCCCGGCGCATAGCGCGCGATCACCACGCCATATACGATCAGCGCTACAAACAGGCTGATGATACCGAAGGGGATTCGCCAGGTCGGGGTTTCGCGCATCAGCTAATTTCCATAGATCCGGGTGGGGGTGACGACCGCATCGAGCACCATGTCATGGGGCTCGGACGGCAGGGCGTCGCAGAGCTGCACGTCCCATGCGAGCCCAATGGTCAGGCGCGCGGGATGTTCCGCCAGCCAGCGATCATAATGCCCGCCGCCCTGGCCGAGGCGCTCGCCAGCGGCGGTGAAGCCCACCAGCGGCACGAACAAGACGCTGGGCGTAATCGGCTCGGCGGCGTCCTCGGGTTGCAGCAGCCCGAACGGGCCGACCGCTAGATCGCTGTCGGCGTAGGGATCGGTGTAGCGGCGAAAGCTCATCGCCCCATCGCGCGCGGCAAAATGCGGCAGGGCAAGGGTGTGGCCCGCTTCGTGAAAAAACCGGGCATAGCCAGCAGTCGGCGCTTCATCGGGTGCGGCATGATAGAGCCCGATAACGGCGTCCTGCCCGATATGCTCCAACAGCGGGGAAGGCGGACGATGAAACAGCAGGCCGCGAAGCGAATCGGGCAGGGCTGCTACATGCGAATGCCGCGCAGTGCGAAGCAAGCGGCGGAGTTCGGGTTTGGTAGTCACTATGTGCCTCAAACAGAAGAACAGGGGTTGGGCAATGCCCAGCTTCGCTTCCGACAAGCTCAGCCAGTACGGAAGGGAGCGATAATCGGCCCAGCGGGCCGCAAGCCCGACCGGGCGCCCGCAGCGATGCGGCCGCCGGGCCGCATGAGCGAGGATTTCGCGCGCCGGAAGGCGTGCGGAGAACAAAAAAGTGGCGGAACCACCATGGGTCGTTTGCACTCGAAATCCTCTGACGCGTTTTACGTCAGGTGGGCGCCGTATGCCCAAGACTTCCGGACGAACCGGCAGGCAAGGGCAGGGACAGCTCCCATTTGGATTACTTATAGCCTCAGGGATGTTCAACGGCTCGTACCGGGCAGTCCCGCCAAGAGTCTATCTAGGCGTTTGCAGCCGCCGCTTCAAGCGCTGCGGCACTCGCTTCTGCGCGCGCGGCAAGGTCTTCGAGGCGTTTGGCCATCGTATCGACCAATAAATCACTGAGCGCGGGACCGCCAAACAGATCTTGCTGAGGCGCGGCTGCGGGGGCCGGAGCAGGCTGCGCGGCCGCCTTGCGCGCGGCTTCGAGCTCGCCTTCGAGCCGCGCGATAGCCGCGTGCAGCACTTCGATTGCAGCGCTGTTGTCTGCGGCAGGCACAGGTGCAGCCACGGCATCCGGTTCCGGCGCGGGTTCGTGCACCGCCGCGGCAGCTTTGCGCGCCTCGGCCAGCTCATCGGCAAGGAACAGCGCGGCAAACAGCAGATTCTGCGCTTCGAGCGGAGCGCGTCCGCTGCCCAGTTTCGCATATTTCTCGGCGATCATCGCGCCCAGTTTTTCGATTTGGGGCTCCTCGCCGTCCGCGCAAGCGATGGTGTAGGACTTGGGGCCGATCGCAAGCGTTACGGTGCTCATGACGCGCTACTCTTCCAGTTTGGCCAACAGATCGTCGAGTTCGCGCAGGCTTTCCGCGACTTGCTCACGCAACCTTTCGTGAACGTTTACGAGTTCGACCACCCGCGCCGATCCGCCCGACGCCTTCGCCTCTGCGGCCGCTTCGCCCACGACGCTAATCCGCTCGATTGCGGCCTCGATGCGGGCAAACGCGGTTGCGATGCGGGCAGTGTCCATGGGTTTTATCGATACCAAGAGAACGCATTGGGCGCAAAGGCTTGGGCGGGTCTGTTGATAAGTGCAGCGCGCGCGGGTTGGTGTGATCTGTCAACGCGACCGGTTGATCGCCCATTCGCGCAAGGTTGACCTCCCCGGATGCCTCGGCAATGGCACAGCGCACCACGGCCGGGGTCGAATCGCGCAGGAAGGTTTGCGCGGGGGTTTCGCCGGTTGACCCGGTTCGGCCAGGAGCCCCGCGCAGAGCGGGACTAGACACCGCAGCAGGAGAATTGCGTGCCAATGAGCATCGACGCCGCCCGCCTCCAGCCGATGGCCAATGCCATCCGCGCGCTATCGATGGACGCGGTGGAGGCTGCCAATTCGGGCCATCCGGGGATGCCGATGGGCATGGCCGATGTCGCGGCTGTATTGTTCACGCGGCATTTGAAATTTGATCCCGCCAGTCCGTATTGGGCCGACCGGGATCGCTTCGTGCTCAGCGCCGGCCACGGATCGATGCTGATCTACAGCCTGCTCTACCTCACTAATTATGCCGCGCCGACGATTGATGACATTCGCAATTTCCGCAAGCTGGGCAGCCCGTGCGCCGGGCACCCGGAGAACTTCCTGCTGGACGGGGTGGAATGCACCACCGGACCGTTGGGGCAGGGCTTGGCGATGGCGGTCGGCATGGGAATGGCCGAGCGACATCTCAATGCAGTGTTCGGCGACGATCTGGTCGATCACCGCACTTGGGTGATCGCAGGCGATGGATGCCTGATGGAGGGGATCAACCACGAGGCAATTGGCCTTGCAGGGCATCTCGGGCTCGGACGGGTGAATGTGTTGTGGGACGATAATCGCATCACCATCGACGGCGCGACCGATCTGTCGACCTCGGAGGATATCAAGGCGCGCTACATCGCCACCGGTTGGCACGTGACCGAGTGCGACGGGCATGATTTCGCGGACATTGACCGCGCTCTGGCCGAGGCCAAGGCCGACGCGCGCCCCTCATTGATCGCCTGCCGCACCGTGATCGGCAAGGGCGCGCCCAACAAGCAGGGCACCAGCGCCACTCACGGCGCAGCGCTGGGCGCGGCTGAAGTTGCCGCGGCGCGTGAGACGCTGGGCTGGACGTCCGAGCCGTTTGTGATCCCGTCCGAGATCCTCGCCGATTGGCACAGTGCCGCCGAACCCGGCCGCGCGGCGCATGGGGCCTGGGCCGGCCGGCTCGCCGCCTCTCCGCTTCAAGCCGAGTTCGTGCGCCGGATGGCGGGCGAACTTCCGCAAGGCTTCAGCCTTGATGCGCACATCGCCGAGCTGATTGCGGCCCCGCAAAAGATCGCCACCCGCAAGGCGAGTGAAATCGCGCTCGCAAGCATCAATCCGGCGCTGCCCGACACCATCGGCGGGAGCGCCGATCTGACCGGCTCGAACAACACGCTGGCGGGCGGGATCGGCACCTTTAATCGGAACAATTACGCCGGGCGCTATGTCTATTACGGCATCCGCGAGTTTGGGATGGCGGCGGCGATGAACGGAATGGCGCTGCACGGCGGCGTGATCCCCTATGGCGGCACTTTCCTCGTGTTCACCGACTATGCCCGCGGCGCGATCCGCCTGTCGGCGTTGCAGCAGGCGCGCGTCATCTACGTGATGACCCATGACAGCATCGGGCTGGGCGAGGACGGGCCGACGCACCAGCCGATCGAGCACCTCGCCTCGCTGCGCGCGATGCCCAACCTGTTGGTCATGCGTCCGGCAGACGCGGTCGAGACGGCGGAGTGCTGGCAGATTGCGCTCGAGCAGAAGGACCGCCCGACCGTGCTCGCGCTGACCCGCCAGAACTTGCCACAGCTGCGGCTAGCGGCGGCTGAGAACCTGTCGGCCACGGGCGGCTACCGCATCAAACCGGCGGAAGCGGCGCGCAAGGTCGTGATCCTTGCCAGCGGTTCGGAGGTCGAAATCGCGATGGCCTGCGCCGACCAGCTCGAAGCATCGGGCATCGGCGTGGACGTTGTCTCGATGGTGTGCACTGAATTGTTCGACGAACAGGATTCCGCCTACCGCGCCGACATCCTCCCAGAGGACGCGCTGATCGTCTCAATCGAGGCGGCGAGCACCTTTGGCTGGCAACGCTATACCGCGAGGCACGGCCTTAATATCGGGATCGACAGCTTTGGCGGATCGGCCCCGATTGCGGATCTTTACGCCCATTTCGGCCTCACCGCCGAAGCCATCGTTCCGCAAATCCAGAACAAACTGAACAACTAAGCAGGAGTATTTAAAATGGCCACCAAGGTTGCCATCAACGGCTTCGGCCGTATCGGACGGCTTGTCGCGCGCGCGATTCTCGAGCGGACCGATCACGATCTCGAACTCGTCGCGATCAATGATCTCGCCGATGCAAAGGCGAACGCGCTGCTGTTTGCTTATGACTCTGTCCACGGCCGTTTCGGCGGGGACGTGCGTGCCGATGGCGATGCGATCATCGTCAATGGCCAGCGCATCGCGGTCACTGCCGAGCGCGATCCGGGCAAACTGCCGCATGGCGCAATGGGCGTGGACATCGTGCTCGAATGCACCGGGTTCTTCCAGTCGGACGAGGCCAGCCGCCCGCATCTTTCCGCCGGGGCCAAGCGCGTGCTGATCTCCGCGCCTGCAACAGGCGTGACCAAGACCATCGTATTCGGCGTCAACCACGGCACGCTGACCGCCGAGGACGTAATCATTTCCAACGCCAGCTGCACCACCAACTGCCTCGCGCCGGTGGCCAAGGTTTTGAACGACGCGATCGGTATCGAACGCGGCTTCATGACCACGATCCATTCCTACACCAATGATCAGCGGATGCTTGACCAGATCCACCCCGATCTGCGCCGCGCGCGCGCGGGCGCGATGAACATGATCCCCACCACGACCGGCGCCGCGCGCGCGGTTGGCCTGGTGCTGCCCGAATTGAAGGGCAAGCTCGACGGATCGTCGGTCCGCGTGCCGACCCCCAATGTGTCGCTCATTGATCTGGTGTTCGTTCCGGGCCGCGATACCAGCGTCGAGGAAATCAACGCCGCGCTCAAGGCTGCGGCAGACGGCCCGATGAAGGGCGTGCTCGATTACACCGATCAGCCGCTGGTATCTTCGGACTTCAACCACTATCCGGCCAGCTCGACAGTCGACAGCCTCGAAACCAGCGTGATGGAAGGCAAACTCGCGCGTGTGGTCAGCTGGTACGACAATGACTGGGGCTTCTCCAACCGGATGATCGACACCGCCGGGGTGATGGCGAAGTTCCTGTAAGCATTACAGGAGAGGTTGAACGATGAGCACCTTCAAGACCCTTGATGATCTGCCCGCCGATCTCACCGGCGAGGTCGCGCTGATACGCGTCGATCTCAATCTGCCGATGAAGGAGGGTTCTGCCACCGATGTCACCCGTGTCGAGGCGGTGAAACCGACAATTCTCGAGCTGGCGGGCAAGGGCGCCAAGGTGCTGCTTCTGTCGCATTTCGGGCGGCCAGGCGGCATGCGCTCCTCGGTGCTATCGACCAGCATGGTCATCGGCGATGTCGAAGATGTGCTGGGCGAGGAGATAATGTTCATCCCCGAAATCACCGGGCCGGTTGTGGCGCAATCGATCGGTATCCTGCGCGCAGGCGACATCGGGTTGCTTGACAACACCCGGTTCTGGCCGGGCGAGGAAGCGAACGATCCCAATTTCGCGCAGGCCGTTGCGGCGAATGGCACGCTCTATGTAAACGACGCGTTTTCAACCGCGCACCGCGCGCATGTCTCAACCGAAGGTCTGGCGCATTTCCTACCTGCCTACGCCGGCCGCTCGATGGAAGCCGAGCTGAAGGCGCTGGATGCCGCGCTCGACACGCCGGAAACGCCGGTCGCAGCGGTAGTGGGCGGGACCAAGGTTTCGACCAAGCTGGCGGTGCTCGAACATTTGGTGAGCAAAGTGCAGCACCTGATCATCGGCGGCGGCATGGCCAACACCTTCCTTGCCGCGCGCGGGGTCAATGTTGGCAAGAGCCTGTGCGAACATGATCAGGCCGCGGAGGTTGCCCGGATCATGGACCAAGCCGACCTTGCGGGGTGCACCGTCCACCTGCCCTACGACGTGGTGGTGGCCAAGGAATTTGCGGCCAATCCGGCGTCTTTGCGCACCTGCAACGTTCACGAAGTCGCCGAAGACGAGATGATCCTAGACCTCGGGCCCCAAGCGGTCGAAGCTTTGGCGGATGTCCTCAAGACCTGCCGCACGCTGGTCTGGAACGGGCCGTTGGGGGCGTTTGAAACCGAGCCGTTCGATGCTGCAACGAACGCGCTTGCACGTACGGCCGCAGCGCTCACGCTCGAAGGCTCGCTCATCAGCGTGGCTGGCGGAGGGGACACGGGCGCTGCTCTGGCGCAGGCGGGTGTCGCTGATGATTTCACCTATGTTTCAACAGCTGGCGGCGCGTTCCTCGAATGGATGGAAGGCCGCGTTCTCCCCGGTGTTGCCGCGCTCGAGCGCTGAGATGGCCCAAGTGACTGCGGAAATCGAAGCCCTCACGCTTGGTGTGATGCGCGCTTGGGTGGCGGGCGATGCTAAGGCGATGAAAAAAGTAACCGCGCGCGATTTTATGGTGATGGTCGGCACGCTACCGCCGCAGCTGCTCGACCGGCCAAGCTTTCTGGCGGCAATGGAGCGCGGTTTTGCCTGCACCAAATTTGCCTTTCGCGAGGTGTTCGTGCGCCAGCATGGCAAGGCCGCCTGGCTGGTTGCCGGCGCTGAGTTGGAACTTCGCTTGGGCGGCAAGGTGTGGAGCGGGCCGTTCCTGGTCACCGGCATGTGGCGGCGCGGCGCGCTTGGCCGCAGCTGGAACCTCGCTGAACTCAGCCTCGCCAAGCTCGACGGCGGATCGAATGAGAGCGATCGCCTCGCCGAAAGCGTGCGGGCCTTGCAATTGTGGAACTGAGCATGAGCGAAGCAGTCGAAACCAGTTACGGCTTGCTTTCCACGGTGGAGAGCGGCGAATTTGCCGGATGGCGATACTGGCAGGGAGATCCGTTCGAGACGCGCTCCGGCCCATTTTTCTACCGGCGCGAGGATGATGGCACCTATGTCAGCGCCTTCCGCGCCGAGGCGCGTCACATGAACGGCGGCGGGTTCATGCATGGCGGATGCCTGCTAACCTTCGCCGATTTCGCGCTGTTCGCGATCGCCACCGATGCGCTGGCGGGCGATCACGCGGTGACGCTCAATCTGGCAGGCGATTTCCTTGGTTCGGTGCAGGCGGGCGCGCTGGTCGAAGCGCGCGGCGAGGTCACGCGCGGCGGCGGCAAGACCATTTTCGTGCGCGGGATGGTTATGGGGGATGGGGCTCCGGCGCTCAGCTTCAGTGGCATCATTCGCCGCCTGTCCCGGCGTTGAACGGCCATTTGCCGGCTTGTGTGCAGTTGCAGCATGGTTGGTTGCAGCGCGCCGAGCGCATCGCTAAGGGCGTTTGCAAAGGGCTTCGCTGAGGGATGGGGGCGGCCGGAGGGGCCGCATCACCCTCCGCCGCTCGCGCTATTGGAGAACGCTTGCAATGAACACCCACGCCATGATGACCCGCATCGCCGAGGGCCAAGGCTTTATCGCCGCGCTCGATCAGTCGGGTGGCTCCACACCCAAGGCGCTCCGCGGTTACGGGGTGGATGACGCCGAGTGGTCGAGTGAGCACGAGATGTTCGGCGCGATCCACGCGATGCGCGCCCGGGTGATCACAAGCCCATGCTTTGGCAGCGGCAAGGTGATCGGTGCTATCCTGTTCGAACGAACGATGGACGGGGAAGTCGACGGCGTGACGACCGCCGAGGCGTTGAAGGCGCGCGGGATCGTGCCCTTTATCAAGGTCGATGAAGGCCTCGCCGACGAGGCGGACGGTGTGCAACTGATGAAGCCGATGGTGAAGCTTGCCGCGCTGCTCGAAAAATCGGCCGCGCACGGCATGTTCGGCACCAAGATGCGCTCGGTCATCAAGGCCGCGAACCCGGCCAGGATCGCAGCGGTCGTCGCCCAGCAATTCGAAGTCGGCCAGCAGATCATCGCCGCCGGGCTGATGCCGATCATCGAGCCGGAATATGACATCACCTCCGAAGACCGCGTGGAGGGCGAGGCGATCCTGCTCGCGGAAATCACCCGCCACCTCGATGCGCTGCCCGAAGGCCAGCAGGTGATGCTCAAACTCTCGATTCCGGCGACCGCGGGCCTCTATACCCCGCTCACCCAGCATCCCAAGGTGCTGCGCGTTGTTGCGCTGTCAGGCGGGTTCTCGACCGATGATGCCTGCTCGCGGCTCGCCCAGAACCCCGGCATGATCGCCAGCTTCAGCCGCGGGCTGTTGCAGGACTTGCGCAAGGGTCAGTCCGACGCTGAGTTCAATACGGTGCTCGGCAAAGCGATCGACCAGATCGCCGGTGCAAGCTGTTCTGACTGAGCGGCGCGAAGGGTCGGGCCGTTTCGTTCCGTTGAGGGAGGGATAACCCCCGACGCCAAGGGAGCCCGTGTCATGTCAAAGCGTTGCAAAAGCCTGCTGGTCACATTGCTGACCACATTGGTACTGACCGGGTGCGGGAGTGATGGTGCCGCGCCCTCGCCCACATCCGCCCCTGCTCCCACGCCTACGCCTACGCCCACGCCGAGCCCCACGCCCGGCCCCGCCTCAACCGAACGCAGTATCCCGCCCGCCCAGACAAGCCCGGCGATCACCGCCAACTTGCAGCCGCACTTCGTGATCAATCCCGATCTCGCGGTCCCCGCCAAGGGCCGGCTGTTCGTGTTTTTGCCCGGCACCGGCGCGGCTCCGAACGCCTATCGCGATATCGTCCGCACCGGGGCGGCACGCGGTCATCATGCGCTCGGCCTTACTTATCGCAACGACGATGCGGTCGAAGTCCTGTGCGGTGCATCAACCGATCCCGATTGCGCAGGCAAGGTGCGGCGCGAGGTGATCACTGGCGATAACACCAGCACGCTGGTCAGCGTCGACACCGGCAATGCGATCATCGCCCGGCTGCGCGCGCTGCTGGTGTTTCTCCAGACGACCTACCCGGCCGAGGGCTGGGGCCAGTTCCTGAGCAGCGGTGACCCGGACTGGTCGAAGATTACCATTGCCGGCCATTCGCAGGGAGGCGGGCACGCGGCCTATTTCGCCAAGCTGGTCGAGCTTGACCGGGCGGTGATGTTCTCGGCCCCCGGCGACACTGCGGTCGCTCCTGCCAGCGCGGCGCAGTGGACCGCGCTGCCCAACATAACCCCGACCTCGCGGCAATACGGCTTCAGCCATACCGCAGACAATCTCGCGACGCTCGCCAACGTAACGCGCAACTGGACGGCGATCGGGCTTGGAGCTTTCGGCGTGCCCGTCAATGTCGACGGCACTACGGCGCCCTATGCCAGCGCACGCCAACTGGTTACCAGTGTCGCTGCCGGGTCGACGCATAACGCGCCGGTGGTCGATGTGTCCACGCCGCGCGATGCGCAGGGGCGGCCACTGTTCGTTCCGGTTTGGACCTATCTCGCCTGTCCCTACTCCTTGCGCGGGAGGCTGACATTTGCGCTGGAAGCTCTATGGCGGCGCAATGACCATTCCCAAGCCTTCCTGCCAGCTCTACCTCATCTCACCGCTCGATGTCGGCGGCGCCTTTCCTACTCGGCTTGAGCGTGCGCTCATCGCTGGCAAGGGCCTCGTGACCGCGTTCCAGTTCCGCGTGAAAGATGTGGACAGCCACGAAGCCGCCGCGCTCGCCGCGCCGCTGCAAGCGATCTGCGCGGCGCATGACGCGGCGTTTATCGTCAACGATTCGGTCGCGCTCGCCAAGCGGTTGAAGGCGGACGGCGTGCATCTGGGGCAGGACGACGGCTCCCCGCGCGAGGCACGCGAGGAATTGGGGCGCGAGGCGCAGATCGGCGTCACCTGTCACGCCAGCCGCCACATGGCGATGGAAGCGGGCGAGGCGGGGGCGGATTACGTCGCCTTCGGCGCGTTCTACCCTTCGACCACCAAGGATAAGGGCCCCGATGCCGAGGTCCCGGACATCGAGCTGCTCGAATGGTGGACCCACATCTTTGAAATCCCCTGCGTCGCGATCGGCGGGATCACGCCCGAAAACTGCGGTCCGCTGGTGAAAGCGCGCGCGGACTTCATCGCCGTATCGGGCGCGGTGTGGAACGGGGACGAGGTTGCCGCGATCGAGGCTTTTGTGAAGGCGATGCGGGGGTAAGCCCCGCTACGGCGCCCCGTCACTCCGGACTTGGTCCGGGGTCCGGCTTGCTTTGCTCATTCACCGCGTGCCGAAGTCAGCCAAGCTCCGTGTCAGGCACGGGGCGACGGGGTTGTGTTGTCAGCAACACGTTTCGCGAATGGCGGTGACGGCTGTCGATCCGTCAGGCGGCATTCAGCTTCGCGGTCTACACTCTTTCACCGATAAAACTGAAATGGTGTAGGGGGTTGCATGGTTTACAGTTCAGCGCTCGCGGCTTTGCTCATGATGGCGGCGCAGGTTGCTCCGCCGTCGGATGGGGACGTATTGCACCTGCTGCAATTGGCCGTCCCAATTGACAGGGATATGGCAGAGGCCTTCGGGACGGTGACCAGCGCGATCCGCTCTTGCGAGGAAGCGCGCCAGCTTGGCTGGATTCTAAACGCCCAGATTGTCGAAAACAGGTCCGTTCCGCTCTCGATCCTGCCGCAGGGAATCCGAATTCTGGTGCGCGACCTTCCGACTGGGCGGGCCACTCCGGTGTTTGGGAAAGCGGAAACGACGATGAAGGTGCTGGTGATCTGCGCTCGCAAAAGTGGCGAGGCTGAAGGCGATACCGCGATCTGAGCGTGGCTCAGTTCCCCCCGCTACCCAGCCGGGTGCAGATCAGTTTGCTCAGGCTCCCATCGGGGTTCAGCTTTTGCAATGTGTTTTCACCCAGCACGCGGAAACGCTGGTCCTTCTTGGGACCGCGGGTGAACACCATCTGCGTGCCGCGCAGCAGGTAGATCCCGCTCCCTTGCGCATTGGCATAGCTTGACGCAGTGCCGATTTTGAAGCCTTCCTCGGGTACAGCGATAAACGCTTCGCCCCCGGCATCGCCCGGCAGCGCGCATTCCCATGTGCCGTGCCGGAGGATGCCGATCATCCCGCTCACCGGCGCGCCGGCGCGGGCCTGGGGGCGGGAGGCCGCCCGGTCGTTGGCTTGATTTTGCCCCTGCACGCCGCCCGGCAGGAAGGCGGCCGCAGCGGCGGCGCTGATGATCAGCAGAAACACGGAAGGAGTTTTCATGGCAGCGCGGCCTCTAACAGCCTTCGCGCGTGCCCCCAAGTGTTTCGCGCAAGCTGTGCCCGCGCTTGCCGGGATCGGCAGGCTCGGCTATGGGCGCGCATCATTTGCGGGGCGCTGACCCAACCCGGCGCGCCCTCTCACCACTTCCTTCAGCAATAGGCCCTTAGCCCCATGAAGATCAGCGGCGTCGATATTCGCCCCGGCAATATCATCGAATATGAAAAAGGCATCTGGAAAGTCGCCAAGATCCAGCACACCCAGCCGGGCAAGGGTGGGGCATACATGCAGGTCGAAATGAAGAACCTGCAGGATGGCCGCAAGACCAACGTGCGCTTCCGCAGCGCCGACACGATCGAGCGCGTGCGGCTCGACACCCAGGAATTTCAGTTCCTTTATGCCGAGGGTGATGATCTGGTGTTCATGGACAATGACACCTTCGAACAGATCACGCTGCCCGGCGATCTGCTCGGCGATGCGCGCCCGTTTCTGCAGGACGGGATGCAGGTCAATCTTGAGCTGTGGGACGAAAAGCCGATCTCGGTCGAACTGCCCTCGCAGATCGAAGCCATGATCGTCGAAGCGGACGCCGTGGTGAAGGGTCAGACTGCCTCGTCGAGCTACAAGCCCGCAATCCTCGACAACGGCGTGCGCATCATGGTGCCGCCGCATATCGGTGCGGGTACGCGCATCGTGGTCGATGTGTATGAGCAAGCCTACGTCGGCAAGGCGAACTGAGCAGACAACATGGCAGCTATTTCCGGTCTCATTCGCGTCATGGAGCGCGCCGCGCGCAAGGCGGGCGGGCGCTTGCGCCGCGATTTTGGCGAAGTCGAACACTTGCAGGTCAGCCGTAAGGGCCCGGCCGATTTCGTCAGCAAGGCGGACATCCGCTCCGAGCGCACGCTATATGACGAACTGCTGAGCGCCCGTCCGGGCTGGGGCTTCGTCATGGAAGAAGCAGGCGTGATCGAGGGCGATCCGGGGATGCCGCGCTGGATCGTCGACCCCTTGGATGGCACTAGCAATTTCCTCCACGGTATCCCGCACTTCGCGATCTCGATCGCCGCGCAGGAGCCCAAGCCCGACGGTAGCGGTTGGGGCGATGTGGTGGCGGGCGTGGTCTATCAGCCGATCACCGATCAGACCTTCTGGGCGGAAAAATCGCGGGGTGCGTGGCTTCAGGATGCGCGGCTGCGGGTGTCGGCTCGCTCGCGCTTGGCCGATGCGCTGGTGGCGACCGGCGTGCCGTTTTTCGGTCACGGCGACTTTTCCGAATGGAGCCGGATTTTCGGTGCGATCGGGCCTGAGGTTGCCGGCATCCGCCGGTTCGGTGCAGCCTCGCTCGATCTGGCGTATGTCGCGCAGGGCCGATTTGACGGGTTCTGGGAAAGCGGCCTGTCGGAATGGGATACCGCCGCTGGGTGCCTACTAGTGCGCGAAGCGGGCGGGTTCGTGAGCGATTTCCGCGGCCGTTCTGCGCCGATCCATGCAGAGCAAGTGCTGGCAGCAAACGACGCGCTGCATTCGAAACTGCACAAGCTGCTGGCGGGCGCGCTGAGGTAGCATTTCAGGCCGCCGCTAGGTCCCGCTTGACCCCGTTTAGGTCGGTCTAGACCCCTTCTAGGCCCTGCCAAACCCGGTTCAGATCAATGTTTCGCGTGAAACATCGCCGCATCATGCTTGATGCTGTCCGCACACCTCGCTAACAGCGCTACTCCCGCGCAGGCGCCCCTGTGGTGGAATTGGTAGACGCGCTCGACTCAAAATCGAGTTTCGAAAGAAGTGCCAGTTCGAGTCTGGCCAGGGGCACCAAACCTGACACGAGCGCGTAAACAGGCCGCCAAATGCGCGGTCCAGTTTTTGTCGAATCCTCATCCATGTCATTGCGCGCCTAGCTTCATTCCTGTTTCGGCTGAACCCATCCCAGCGACGGGAAGCCCGCAAGCTGCTCTCGTCCAGCGGATCAGATGCGTCCAGAGCCAAAGGAATGAGCATGACCGAAGAACGCATTACCGAAGTCCAGACGCCCGAAGGCAACACCCATACCCACACGACGGTGGTGACCGATCAGCCGCGTTCGGGCGGAGGATCCACGTGGCTTATGCTGGCGCTCCTGATTGTTGTTGCCGTGGTCGGTTTGATCGTATTCTCGCAGATGAGCGAGGCCGAAGTGGTCAAGGATACTGCGGTCGCCGATGCTGCAGCAGAAGTGGGCGAGGCGGCCGGTCAGGTTGGCGACGCAGCGCAAGAAGCGGTCGACAAAGTTACGCGCTAACTTTGGCGGGTTTACTGTCGCAAAACCGTATGCCGTCCCGGCGCTTAGCGTTGCGGACGGCGTCGGCGTCTCTGCCATTGCGGTTCCCGGAACGGGGTGTATCCTCACATCTCCGCTAAAGGGAGATGGGCATGAAACTGGCATTCGCATTCACGGGAGCGAGCGCGCTGGCGCTGATCGCGACGTCGGCGCAGGCGGACGATCTGCGCGATGCGGTGACGGCCGATATGCCCGCGCTGATGATGCTCTATCAGGACCTGCACGCCAACCCCGAACTCAGCTTCCAAGAGGTCGAGACTGCCAAAAAGCTCGCCGCCCGCGCCCGTGCGTTGGGATTTGAGGTAACCGAGGGCGTCGGCAAGACCGGCGTGGTCGCGGTGATGCGCAACGGCGCAGGCCCAACGTTGATGCTGCGCGCCGATATGGACGGGCTGCCTGTGATCGAGCAGACCGGTCTGCCCTACGCGTCCAAGCGCCGCGCGGTGCCTGCGACCGGGGTCGAGACCGGGGTAATGCACGCCTGCGGGCACGATACCCACATGACCGCCTGGATCGGCACCGCGCAATTGCTGGCCGAGCGGCGCGCCCAATGGTCAGGCACGCTGGTGATGATCCTCCAACCAGCCGAGGAAATTGGCGAGGGCGCCAAGGCGATGCTCGATGACGGACTCTACACCCGCTTTCCCAAGCCCGATTACGTGCTCGCATTCCACGATGCGGCGCAGGCGCCTGCGGGGCTGATCGGTTATTCCAAGGGGTTTGCGCTCGCCAATGTCGATTCGGTCGACATCGTGGTGCCGGGGGTGGGCGGTCACGGCGCTTATCCCCACACCACCAAAGACCCGATCGTGATCGCGGCGAGCATTGTCACCCGGCTTCAGACGCTCATCAGCCGCGAGCGTGATCCGCTCGAACCGGCGGTGATCACGGTCGGCAGCTTTCAGGCAGGCTCCAAGCACAACATCATCCCCGATGAAGCGCGCCTCCAAATTACCGTGCGCAGTTACAAGGACGAAACGCGCAAGGCGCTGCTCGACGGGATCGCTCGGATCGCCAAGGGCGAGGCGCTCGCCGCCGGGATGCCTGAAGACAAGCTGCCACGAGTGACGGTGCAGGATCCCTATACGCCTGCGACCTATAACACCCCCGAGTTCACCGACAAAGTGATGGCGGGGCTGACGACCCGGTTTGCGGGCCGGGTGTTTGCGGTGCCGAGCGTGATGGGGGGCGAGGATTTCAGCCAATTCTACCGCGCCGACCGCGAGAACGTCGAATCGCTGATCTTCTGGGTCGGCGGGGTGCGCGCAGGCGAATGGGAGAAATCGCAGAAAGGCGAGATCCAATTGCCCTCGCTGCATTCGCCGTTCTGGGCGCCCGATGCCCCGGTGGTGATCGCCACTGCGACCGAGGCTCTGACCGCAGCGACGCTGGATCTTATGCCGAAGTAAGTTTCTCCCCTCCCCTGAAGGAGGGGCTGGTGTTGGGTGTATGGCGATCGCCACTAAGGTTGAGCATCTCCGCCCGGCTTCATCCTCAAGGGTCAGGAGGATAAGATAAAATGCGGCCGCCGGAGCCTGACCCTTACGGGCGCAGTCCGACGGCCGTTTCTCCTCCCCAGGAGAATTGTGAAACAGGGGTAAACCTACGAAGGGACGTAAGTCCCGAGGCGGTGGTGCAGCGCGTTGATCTTGGCCAGCTCCTCGCGGTCTTCGGTGTTGCGGGCGTGGCTTTCGAGCGCGCGGCGCAGCAGCTTCATGTCGGCGGTCGACAGCAATGCGCGGGCGCGGGCGGGTTCGGTCTTGGGGGTGTCAGTATCGTCCATCGTCACTCTCCTCGGGTGAATGCCCCGAGTCCTTAGGCGGTTCGCGTGTTTCCCGGAAGGCTGGAAGAAACCAAACTTCCGGGAATGTCACCGGTTATGCAGCCTCGAACTGATTCATGGTGTTGTGCGCGCCGCCCGCTTTCAGCGCAGCTTCTCCGGCGAAGTACTCCTTGTGATCATCGCCGATGTCGCTGCCGGACATGTTCTGATGCTTCACGCAGGCGATGCCCTGGCGGATTTCCTCGCGCTGCACATTCTTGACGTAACCGAGCATTGCAGCCTCGCCAAAGTATTCGCGGGCGAGGTTGTCAGTGCTGAGCGCAGCGGTGTGATAGGTCGGCAGAGTGATGAGGTGGTGGAAAATGCCCGCGCGCGCCGCGCCATCGCGCTGGAAGGTGCGGATCTTTTCGTCGGCTTCGGCGCCAAGCGCGGTGGTGTCGTAATCGACGCTCATCAGCTTTGCGCGGTCATAGGCAGACACATCCTTGCCCGCTTCGGACCAGGCATCGAACACCTGCTGGCGGAAATTGAGTGTCCAGTTGAAGCTGGGCGAGTTGTTGTAGACCAGCTTGGCGTTCGGCACGACATCGCGGATCCGATCAACCATTTCGGCGATCTGTTCCACGTTGGGCTTCTCGGTCTCGATCCACAACAGGTCGGCTCCGTTCTGAAGGCTGGTGATGCAGTCGAGCACCACGCGGTCGACGCCTGTGCCGGCGCGGAACTGGAAGAGGTTCGAGGG
>JBBQWH010000046.1:0-19718 GCA_038210785.1 Sphingomonadales bacterium
AGCTCGATATATCCGAACCCCCTGCCCGGAAACTGCAATTTGCCAGCGGCGCGTGCATTTTGGATGCCTATCTCTACCCGCAGGAAGCCGGTGGTGCCCTGCGCGTCACCCATATCGACACAAGGCGCAGCGACGGCGCGGTGGTTGACCGGGTCAGCTGCGTCAATGCGCTAAGATTGCGCTGACTCCAGCTGATCAAGGGCCCAGCCCGCCGCCTCCCGGATCACTTCATCCGGATCTTGCAACAGTGCCCGCACGGGCGGGATCAATGCGCTATCCCCGCTATTGCCAGCCGCGATCAGCGCATTGCGCACCATCCGGTCGCGACCGCTGCGCTTGATCGGCGATCCTGAAAACACCTGCCGGAAGCCGGCATCATCAAGCGCCAGCAGATCGGCCAGCGCCGGGGCCGCCAGTTCTGCCCGTGGCAGGAAGGCCTTGTTCGCCGCGCCCGCCTGCGCAAATTTGTTCCACGGACAGACCGCCAGACAATCGTCGCAGCCGTAGACATGATTGCCGATGGCCTTGCGATATTCATGCGGAATCGGACCCTTGTGCTCGATCGTCAGATAGGAAATGCAGGCGCGGGCATCGAGCTGATAGGGTGCGGGAAAGGCCCCGGTCGGGCATATGTCCTGACAGGCGGAACAACTGCCACAAAGATCTCGGCCCGGCGTCGACGGTTCCAGCTCCAGCGTGGTGTAGATCGCGCCGAGAAACAGCCAGCTGCCGTGATCCGGGCTGACCAGATTGGTGTGCTTGCCCTGCCACCCGATCCCCGCTGCCTCGCCTAGCGGCTTTTCCATCACCGGGGCGGTATCGACGAACACCTTCACTTGCGCTCCCGGCACCTCTGTCACCAGCCAGCGGGCAAGCGCCTTCAGCCGTTTCTTGACGACATCGTGATAGTCCTTGCCCTGCGCATAGACCGAAATCCGCCCATGCGCGCGCGCGTGCTCCAGCGCCAGCGGATCAGCGGCCGGGGCATAACTGATGCCGAGCGCAATCACGCTTCTCGCCTCAGGCCACAGCCCTTGGGGCGAACGGCGGTGGTCGGCCCGCGCCGCCATCCATTCCATGCCGGCGTGATGCCCCTCGCCCAGCCATTGTACGAGCCGGGCTGCGCGCAGCGGGTTTTCCCGCGCTGCCGCAAACCCGCAAGCAGCGAAGCCGAGGCTGCGCGCTTCCCGCGCGATCCGCGCCGCAAGATCGGATCCTACCGGGGCGTTAACCATATCTGGAGAGGCTCCCGTTTAATCTCACCGCCTAACCACGCGGATATGGACATGGCGGTAAGCGATCACACACTCTTGGGCAATCGGGGGCCGGGCAATCGGACCCCGGTCAATCACGGCGATGGCTTGAGCGCCATTCCCGCCGATGCGCGCCCCCTCGCCATCGAAGCGCGCGGGCTGGTCAAAAGCTTTGACGGCACGCGCGCGGTCGACGGGGTGGACATTTCGGTCCCCGAAGGCGCGATCTACGGCATTCTCGGGCCCAATGGCGCAGGCAAAACCACGACCCTGCGGATGCTGCTCGGCATCATCGATCCGGACGAGGGCGTGCGCCGCGTGTTCGGCAATGATCGCCCGCACGAAATCGGCTGCCTGATCGGCTATTTGCCCGAAGAGCGCGGGCTCTACCCCTCGATGAGGTGTATCGAGGCGATTGCCTTCATGGGCGCGCTGCGCGGCTTGTCGCTCAAGGAAGGGCGGCTGCGCGCGGCCGATCTGCTCGAACGTCACGGGCTGGGTTATGCTGCTGATCGTCAGATCCGCCAGCTTTCCAAAGGCATGGCGCAGACCGTGCAGCTGCTCGGCACGCTGGTGCACCGCCCGCGGCTGGTGGTGCTGGACGAACCGTTCTCGGGCCTCGATGCGATCAACCAGGGCAAGCTTGAACTGATGATCCGCGCGCTGGCAGAGGACGGGGTAACGGTAATCTTCTCAACCCACGTGATCCACCATGCCGAGCGATTGTGCGAGGGCGTCGCGATCATCGCCGGCGGCAAGGTGCCCTATGCCGGCAGTGTCGAGGCCGCGCGTGACCGGATACCGGCACAGGTGCGGCTGGAGACGCGCGCGCGCGAGGGCAGATGGCTCGCCGCGCTGCCCAAGGATACCCGCCGCAACGGCGATTTCTTCCAGTTCCCGCTGCCCGAAACGGGGGTCGAACCCTTGCTGCGGCAATTGATTGAAGGCGAGGCCGGGATTCTCTCGCTCTCGATCGAGCGCGCCGGGCTGCACGATGCCTTCGTCGCCATCGCAGGGGAAGCCGCCGCCCGCCAACTCGAAGCCGATTCTGCAGAAGGCCGCGCATGACCGATACGACCTCTTCCGCTGGCCCTTCATCTGACGCCGCTTCGAGCGTTCCCGCCATCCGCCCGCGCCTCAACACGTTTGAAGCCGCATGGGTGATCGCCCGGCGCGATTTCGTTGCGGTGTTGTTCAGCCGCGCGTTCCTGTTTTTCCTGATCGGGCCGCTGTTCCCGGTGCTGATCGGCGGATTGGCCGGGAGCATCGGCGGACAGGTGCAGCGCAATGCGGTCAGCAGCGAGATCGGGCTTGCCCTGTCGGCTGATGAAAATGCCGCAATGCTCACAGCGGCTGAGGCGCTGCGCCCGCAGCTGGGCGGTGCGGTGCCGGACATGCGCGTTATCGAAGACGCGGCGGGTGACAGCAACTTCGATGCCCGCGCGTTCCTGGTTCAACGGCGCGGGAACTATGCCGCGATCCTGACCGGCACGCTCGCCGCGCCGCAACTGGTCGGCACGCAAGGCCAGGTTGACCGTTGGACCGGCCCGATTGAACTGATCGCGGCCACCGCCAGCGGCGCTGCGCCCGCGCGATTCCCGCAGGCATCAAGCGAAGTGGTTGCCACCAGTGCCGCGTCCGAACGCACCAACCGGATCCGCACCGCACAGGCGGCGCAGATGGTCCTGTTTTTGCTGACGATGTTGCTGGGCGGCATGGTGCTGTCCAACCTCGCTGAGGAAAAGGGCAACAAGATCATCGAAATCCTGGCTGCTGCCTTGCCGATGGACGCCGTGTTCATGGGCAAGCTGTTTGCGATGCTGGGCGTATCCTTCGTCGGGATCGCGGTGTGGGGCATGGTCGGCTGGGGTTTCTGGGCCATCGCCGAGAGCGCGATCGTCACCGTTACGCAAACCAATTTTCGTGAATTGCCCGGCCCGGCGGTCGGCTGGCCGCTGTTTGTGGTGCTGGGGATTGTCTATTTCACGATGGCCTACCTGCTGCTGGGATCGCTGTTTTTGACGATCGGCGCGATGGCGACGTCGGTGCGCGAAGTGCAGACGATGTCGATGCCGGTGACGATGCTGCAATTGATGGTGTTCTTCCTGTCTGCAGCCAATATCGGGCAGATCGGCACCGCGTTGGAGCTGACGGCGGTTGCATTCCCGCTGTCATCGCCATTTGCCATGTTGGCGCGCGCCGCGCTGGAGGAGACGCTGTGGCCGCACGCGCTGGCGGTGCTGTGGCAGGGTGCAGCGGTGATTCTGCTGGTCAAGGGCGGATCGCTGTTGTTCCGCAAGCGGGTGATGAAATCGGGCGGCGCGGGGCGCGATAAATCACGCAAAGGCGCGCGCCTGCCCGCCTAGAAAAGCGCCTGTTCAGTCTCCAATCGCAACTCACTATTGACATCGCTGTCAGTTGAGGCAGATTGCGGTTCGGATCGGAGTAGCCCCATCAAGCGGCTTCCCGGCGGGAGAGAGACATGGCCACCACCGCCCCCACTGCCGGCGCGACCACCGGCGCCCCGATGGGTACTCAGCGCCCGCAAGTGCGGCGCGAGCCGACCTCCTACGATGCGTTGAAGGCGCATTTCGCCGCCCATCCCGAAGAGCGGCCGGCGCATCCGCATGCCTGGGACGTCAGCCGCTCGGACATCTATTTCGAGGACCGCTGGCAGCCGATCTTTGCTGAAATGCGCGCCGCCGGCCCGCTCCATTACATCCCCGAAAGCCCGTTCGGCCCCTATTGGGCGGTGGTCGGCCACAAGGCGATCCAACATATCGAGGCGCTGCCCGAAACTTTCTCCTCCAGCGGCGGGATCACCATCCTTGAACGGCTGACCGAGGACCAGGCCGAGGCCGCCGGCGGGGCTCCGCGCGAACTGCCGATGTTCATCGCGATGGACCGCCCGCAGCACACGGGCCAGCGCCGCACCGTGGCACCCAAGTTCACGCCCTCTGCCATCACCGATATGGAGGCCGAAATCCGCGCCCGCACTGGCGAAGTGCTCGACCGGCTGCCGCGCGGCGAAGTGTTCGACTGGGTCGATACCGTCTCGATCGAGCTGACCACCGGGATGCTCGCGATCCTGTTCGGCTTCCCGTGGGAAGACCGCCGCCTGCTGACCTTCTGGTCCGATTGGGCGGGCGATACCGAGCTTGGATCGGTGCACGCACTCGACTCGCAGCGCTGGGGTATCCTGATGGAAATGGGGGCCTATTTCCAATCGCTGTGGATCGAGCGGACGATGGACAAAGAGCCCGCTAGCGATCTCATTTCGATGATGATCCATTCCGAAGCGATGAACCAGATGCGGCCCGAAGAGTTCATGGGCAATCTGGTGCTGCTGATCGTCGGCGGGAACGATACCACCCGCAACACCATGTCGGGCATCATCCACGGGCTCGATAAGTTTCCCGATCAGCGCAAGGCGTTCGAACAGAACCCCGATCTGATCCCCAATGCGGTGCAGGAATGTCTGCGGATGCAGACCCCGCTCGCCCATATGCGCCGTACCTGCACTGAAGACACCGAGGTATTCGGCCAGACCATCCGCAAGGGCGATAAGGTAGTGTTGTGGTATCTTTCGGCCAACCGCGACGCCGAAGTGTTCGAAAACGCCGACAAGCTCGACATCAGCCGTGTGAACGCACGGCGGCATCTCGCGTTCGGCTACGGCATCCACCGCTGCGTCGGCGCGCGGCTGGCCGAGCTGCAATTGAAGGTTCTGCTCGAGGAAATGCATAAGCGCCGGATGCGGGTGCATGTCGCGGGCGATGTTGAGCGGGTGCGCGCCAACTTCGTCCACGGCTTCCGCAAGCTCGAGGTCGAGATCACGACTTTCTGAGCGGCCCCGGCGGCACGTGAAACTTCCGCGCAATCCCAGGCGTAATAGAGGGGTAAGCCTGCTACCCCCGATCACGGAGTTGCCCCCGATGCGCCTGCCCCTGTTCAACCGCCGCCACCTGCTCGCCGCCGCCGGTATCGGCACGGTGCTGCCGTTTCTCAACGCTTGCGGCGGCTCGCCGGCGGCGGCCAAGACCTACCCCAAGGGCAAAACCCCGGCCGAGTGGCGCAAGGTTCTGACCAAGGACCAGTTCTACGTGCTGCGTGAGGCCGGGACCGAACGCGCTTTCACATCACCGCTCGACAAGGAAAAGCGCAAAGGCACTTTCGTGTGCGCGGGCTGCGCTAACCCGGTCTATGCCTCGGCCCACAAGTTTAACAGCGGCACCGGCTGGCCGAGCTTCTGGCAGGCGGTCGATAAGGGCGCGGTCGGCACCACAACCGATACCCTAATCGGCTATCCGCGGACCGAAGTGCACTGCGCCGATTGCGGCGGGCATCTGGGGCACATCTTTGGCGATGGCCCCCAGCCCACCGGCAAGCGCCATTGCATCAACGGCGCGGCGCTGAAATTCCGCCCCGCCTGACCCGGGCGCGCGAGCCTATCCTTCGAGCAGCGCCGGTGCTTGCAGCCGCGCTGCCAGTCGGGCAAAATCGCCGAGTGTGAAGGTGTCATCGAACACCACGCCATAATGCCGGTCGCGCCGCCAGCGCACCTTGGCCCGCACTTCGCGGGTCTCGCCCCCCAGTCCGGGCACGGCGATCCGCACCGTCTGATCGATCGCCAGCAGCGCGTCGCAGGTGATCCGTGCACCCTGCTGCGAGAGGTTCTCTACCACTGCCTCGAAAGCCTGGGTCAGGGTGGTGATGGTGACCGGGAAACACACCCCCAGTCGCAGGCCGCGCTTGGGGTACTCGCTGGCCTCGTGTACCAGCTGCGTGACCTCGACAGCTTGCGCAAAAGCAAACCCGGCTTCGTTTTCACGCTGCCACACGCTGGCAAGTTCGTAGATCGCGCCCGCAGGCATCTGCAGCGCGAAATTGCTGCAGCCAGGCAGCGCATGGAACAATCGCACGCTCACCCCGGTTTCCGAGACATCGCGGATCACGCACACGAATTCGCCCTGCGCCGAGACCAGCTTGGCCGCACGGATCAGTAGCGTAAAGCGCGGCGCAGTGCGCAGCTCCGCCTCGGCGGGGTCTGCGAGCGGCTCGAGCTGGGCCGTAATCATCGCCTTGTCCATGACCATCTTGCCCCAACCCGCCGGTCGCCGTGTCAGACGACCTGCGGGACGCGTCCCATTGCGCACGGTCGACCCGTGCTTGTCCGAAAGGCTTAGGCACAAGGCGTTAAGGCAGAGATAATGCACATCTTTGTGCCGGGATCCGTGCGGGCGGCGGGACTCGAACCCGCACGAGCAAAGCTCAGGGGATTTTAAGTCCCCGGCGTCTACCATTCCGCCACGCCCGCATGGATGATGCCCTTGCCACAGATTGCCGCCCCAAGGCCAGAGCGCGCCAGAGCTTGCCAGCCGCTGCGCGAACCGCCATCTGCGCGATGATATTCACTGCGCAGGGAAGTCTATGGCGGGCGAGGCAGCATCTGACGCGCATTCGGTGGTCGCCACGATCCAGCCGGCGATCACGCTGCTGGGGCTCGGCATCGGCGCGGCGCTTGCCAGCCGGGCGCTGCGGCTCAATCCGATTGTCGGCTATCTCGGGCTGGGCCTAGCGCTCGCCAGCCTCGGCATGGCGCGCGATTTCAGCGGGCCGGTGGTCGCCGCGATGGCCGAGGCCGGGGTGATGTTTCTGCTGTTCAATCTGGGCCTGCACTTCTCCCTCGGGCGGATCCGCGCAGAAGCGGGCAATATCTTCGGGTTCGGCAGCCTGCAGATGCTGGTCGCAGGCGGAGCCTTTGCTACGCTGTTCGCCGCTGTCGGCCTGCCGATCGCGTTCGCTGTGATCGCCGGGTTCGGGATGGGGCTATCGTCGACCGCAGTCGTCATCGGGCTGGTGCGCGAGCGGGGGCAGGAGGATTGCCCAGTCGGCCGCGCCGCGCAGTCGATCCTGATCTTCCAGGATATCGCCGCGATCCTGCTGCTGATCACAGCGGGCGCACTGGCAAGTGGCGGGGCGATCGCGGCTGCGCTCGGCCTCGCCGGCGCCAAGGCGCTTGCCGCCTTTGCGATCGCGGTGTTGTTCGCGCGCTATCTCACCGAGCCTTTGTTTGGCCTGATCGCGCGTGCGGGCACCACCGAGGTCTATACCGCCACTGCGTTGTTCATCGCGCTCGCCGCCGGGTGGGCGACCGGAACGGCGGGGCTATCGCTGACGCTGGGCGCGTTCCTTGGCGGGATGGCGGTGGCGGATTCGCGCTACCGGATCCTGGTGCAGACCGAAATCGACGCCTTTCGCGGGCTGTTTTTGAGCTTTTTCTTCATCTCGGTCGGGCTGTCGATCGATCCAGTGCTGCTCATCGCCGATTGGCCGTTGGTGGTGGGGGTGAGCATCGGCCTGATCGTCTTGAAATGCGCCTTCAATGTGGTCGCCGCGCTGCTCAATCGCTGGTCGGTGCCGGGCTCGATCCAGCTTGGGTTCCTGCTTGGGCAGGGGAGCGAGTTCACGCTGGTGTTGCTGGCGCTGCCCGCAGTGGCCGGACTGGCCGAGGCGCGGCTGGTCTCGGCGATGGTCACCGCGATCGCGATCAGCCTGGCGGTGACGCCGCTGGTCTCGAATATCGGGCGCAAGCTTGCCGGACGGCTGCGCGCCGGGCCGCCCGATGCCAAGCTTGCAGGCGATGATGCGCCGGTGCTGATTATCGGCATGACCCCGGCGGGCCGCGCGGTGGCCGACGCGCTGGATTTCAACCACATCGCCTATCTTGCGCTTGAGGCCGATCACGACCGCTTCCAGATTGCCCTGGCCGATGGTTACCACGTCCACCGCGCCAACCCGGCCGATCCGCGCAGCTGGGAGGCAATCGGGATTGATCGGCGGCAGGTGCTGTTGGTGGCGACCGGCCAGACCGATGTGTCGCGTCAGGTCACCCCGTTGGCGCAGCACCGCATGCCGGGGCTGTCGCGCATCATCGCGGTGCCAGGGCCTGAAGATCTCGACGAGATGGCCGAGCTCGGGATGCTGCCGATCGACATGAGCCTAAGCGGCGGGAGCGAGCGCCTGATCGACCTTGTCTTCGCCGCGCTGGGGCGCGAGCGCGCGCTGCCTGTCTCGAGCCTCGCGCGTAATGAACCGCGGGTGTTAGCTGCCTAGACGCATCAGGCCCCGTGCCTCACGTCCGTTCGTCTTGAGCTTGGCGAAGCACTGCCCTTCACTTGAACGATCGAACGAACCGCCCAAAACAAAGGACGACCCTTCGACAAACTCAGGGGGAACGGGAAGTGATGAAAGCAGCCGCGCGGCCCCTTATTTGTTCAGCCGCTCGCGGATTTCTTTACCGGCCTTGAAATAAGGCACGCGCTTGGACGGCACGTCGACCGTCTCGCCGGTGCGCGGGTTGCGCCCGCTGCGCGCTTCGCGCTCTCGCGTCGAGAACGCACCGAAGCCGCGCAGTTCAATCCGGCCCCCTTCGGCAAGTCGCTGGGCGATTTCATCGAAAAAGATATCCACCACCTGCTCGATCTCGTCGGCACGCAGTTCTGGATTGTCCTTGTGCAGTTCCTGCAACAACTCGGATCTGATCATCGCGATCTCCCGGCGTCCATGCACAGCTGTGCCGTCATACCACGCCGTATGCGGGTTTGACCCCGCGGTTTCCTCAACTCGCCCCCGACCCGAGAGGCGCCCCCTTTAATCGCATTAATGGCGCAGATGCAATCCGCGCCCCACGATGCTGAATACACTGTCACAAATCGGGAAATTGCGCAACCTGCACTAATGTCAGTAAGCCAAAAGGCTCAGGACGTCAGCGCAAGGTCAGCCGGGTTGAGGCCGAGGCGCTGGATCCGGCTGCGGATTTCCGGCCATTCCAGCCGCAGAAACGCCTCACGCTCGGCGCTGCGCAAGCGTTCTGCAGCGCCGCGCACGACATACATGCCGACCCCGCGTTGCACTTCGACCAGCCCGTCATTCTGGAATTGCTGATAGGCTTTCGCCACCGTCAGCGGGTTCGCCCCCTGCTCGGCTGCGAGCGCGCGGACCGAGGGCAGCATCGCACCTTCGGGATAGTCTCCGTCGATAATCGCCGCGGCGATCTGATCGCGCAGCTTGAGATAGACGGGCCGGTTAGGGTTCATGTGAAGCAGTGTCCCTTGCAAGGTGCATCAGTGCCATAATACAGCCATGCGGTCAAGATTAAGGGCTGGCTGGGGGCCTACGCATTACCCGAAACAAAAGCTTCACACGCGCGATTGAGACGCTAGGTTGCGCGGCCATGGGATAGCGTCTTGGTAGGCGCGCAGAAGGGATACCTGTTTACATGGCTACAGCTGAGCTTGCGCACGGGGACAGCGCCGGGACGTTCCTCGGCCACCCGAAGGGTCTGTTCGTCCTGTTCTTCGCCGAGATGTGGGAGCGCTTTTCCTACTACGGGATGCGCGCGCTGCTGATCTTCTACCTGACCAAGCACTGGCTGTTCAGCGATAGTCAGGCGGGCGTGATCTACGGGGCCTACACCGCGCTGGTGTACATTACCCCAGTGCTGGGCGGCTATCTCGCCGACAAGTATCTGGGTCAACGCAAGGCGGTGACTTACGGCGCGGTGCTGCTGACCTTTGGGCATTTCCTGATGGGGTTTGAAGGCAGTGGCGGGCAGGATGCGGCCAGCCTCAACATCTTCTGGCTCGCCTTGGCTTTCATCATCGTCGGATCGGGCTTTTTGAAAGCCAATATCTCGGTGATCGTCGGCCAGCTTTACCCGCGCACCGATGTGCGGCGCGATGGGGCCTACACCATCTTCTACATGGGGATTAACCTTGGCGCGGCGCTGGGCTCGCTGCTGTGCGGTTATGTCGGCGAGACCTATGGTTGGTCCTACGGCTTTGGGCTGGCCGGTTTCGGGATGCTGGCGGGTCTGATCGTGTTTATCACGTTCAAGCCGCTGCTGCTGGGCCGCGGCGAGGCTCCGGATGCCGCTGCGCTCGCCAAGCCGGTGCTGGGCATCAAGTTCGAATGGCTGCTCTATCTGGTTGGCATTTTCGCCGTCGGCGCGTGCTGGTGGATGGTGCAGAACCAGTCGGTCGTTGGATCTTTGCTGGGCATCGCCGGTGCAATCCTGGTTGGCTATGTGCTGTTTACAGCCGTGGTTAAGCTCGATCCCCACGCCCGCGACCGCATCTTTGGCGCGATGTTCCTGATCATCGGGTCGATCCTGTTTTGGGCGCTGTTCGAACAGGCCGGTTCGTCGCTCAACCTTTACACTGACCGCTACGTTGACCGTGCCGGGGTTCCGGCATCGGTGTTTCAGTCGATCAATGCCATCTACATCGTGCTGCTGGCCCCGCTGTTTGCAGGGCTGTGGACGTGGCTTGGGCGGCGCGGTCTTGAACCCTCGGCGCCGGCCAAGTTTGGCTTGGCGCTGATGCAATTGGGGGCCGGCTTCCTGGTACTGGTGGCAGGGGCTGCGACCGGAACGATGACGCCGGTCTTGTTCATCTTCCTCATCTACCTTCTGCACACCACTGGCGAGCTGTGCCTCTCACCTGTAGGTCTCTCGGCGATGAACCGGCTGGCACCGGCGCACATGGCCTCGCTGATCATGGGAACCTGGTTCTTTGCCTCGGCCACCGGCAATTTCGCCGCGGGCCTGATCGCTTCGGCAACCGGTTCCGAAGCCGCGTCGGGCGAAGGAGCGGGCAAGGAAGTGGTGCTGGCGGTCTATAACCAGATCGGCTGGGTGGCGATTGCGGTCGGCGTTGGCGTGCTGGTGATCAGCCCGCTGATCAAGAAGCTGATGCATCTTGATACGCTCAAGGACGATGATCAACAGTCCGAAGCTGAGCGGGTATTTAGCGATGCCGAGCCCGCTGCGCGCCCGGCGGAATAGCCCAATCGGACACAACATCCGTCCAAATGCCTAGACACCTTGCGGTTTTACGGTCACAAATCGTGACAGGGAAACCGCAAGGGGCTTTCGATGCTGTCACACGTTAAACCGCGCTTCCGCAGGGCTGCGCTCGCTACGCTGGGATGCGCGCTTGCGCTTTCGGCCTGTGCCACCACTGGCACCGCAGGTGATACGGCCAAGGCTGATGCATCGGACAAGGACGCCAAAACCTTCGCTGCCACCGCAGCGGACAAGCCGGTGTTTGCGTCGACCTACAAGCCCTATCCCAATACCGCCACTGCGCTGAAGGGCGCGACGATCTATGACGGCAAGGGCGGCAAGATCGAAAACGGCGTGGTGTTGTTCAGCGGCGGCAAGATTGTCGCAGTCGGCGGGCCCGGCACCCCGATCCCGGCCGACATCGCGGTGCTCGATGGCACCGGGAAGTTCGTCACCCCCGGGATCATCGACATCCATTCGCACCTTGGCAATTACCCCTCACCGGGTGTCGAGGCGCATTCGGACGGCAACGAAGCGACCGCGCCGACCACGCCCGAGGTGTGGGCCGAACATTCGGTCTGGCCGCAAGACCCCGGCTTTACCCGCGCGCTCGCCAATGGCGGGATCACTGCGCTGCAGATACTCCCCGGCTCGGCCAACCTGATGGGCGGGCGCTCGGTCACGCTCAAGAATGTCCCCGCGCGCACGGTGCAGGGCATGAAGTTCCCCGGCGCGCCTTACGGCATGAAGATGGCCTGCGGGGAGAACCCCAAGCGGGTGTACGGCGCGCGCGGTCGGATGCCGTCGACCCGGATGGGTAACTTTGCGGTCAACCGCGAAACCTGGCTCGCCGCGATCGATTATGCCAATGATCCCAAAGCCAAGCGCGATCTCGGCAAGGAAACGCTGGTCGGCGTGCTCAAGGGCGATATCCTGATCCACAACCACTGCTACCGCGCGGACGAGATGGCGCTGGTGCTCGATATGGCCAAGGAAATGGGCTATAAAGTCAGCGCCTTCCACCACGCGGTTGAAGCCTACAAGATCGGCGATCTGCTGCGCGAAGCCGGCGTATGCAGCGCGATCTGGGCCGATTGGTACGGCTTCAAGATGGAAAGCTATGACGGCATCCTCGAAAACGCCGCTTTCCTTCAGCGCGAAGGCGCCTGCGTGGTGATCCATTCGGATGATCAGGACGATATCCAGCGCTTGAACCAGGAAGCCGCCAAGGCGCAGGCCGCGGGCCTCAGGCTCGGGATCGACATCTCCGATGCGACCGTGATCCAGTGGATCACCTACAACGCGGCCAAGGCGATGGGGATCGAGGCGATGACCGGCAGCCTCGAGCCTGGCAAGATGGCCGATGTGGTGCTGTGGAACGGTGATCCGCTGAGCGTCTATTCGCGGCCCGAAAAGGTCTGGATCGACGGCGCTATGATGTTCGACGCGATGAACCCCAAGACGCGGCCCGTCAGCGATTTCGAGCTGGGCCAGCCCGGCATGGGAGATGTGAAATGAAGCGGCTCCCCAAACTTGGCTTGGCTCTTGGCTTGAGCGCCATCGCGCTCGCATCCACCCCCGCGCTGGCGCAGGATGTGACGATTACCAACGCACGGCTGGTGCTGGGCGATGGCAGCGGCCCGATGGAGGGCGGCACTGTGATCGTGCAGGGCGGCAAGGTGGTCTATGCCGGGCCGCAAGCCTCAGCGCCCTCGGGCGGCACCGTGATCGATGCCAAGGGCGCGTGGGTCACCCCGGGCCTGTTCGCCACCGTCACCACGCTCGGCCTTGCCGATGTTTCGGCGGTGGGCGAATCCAATGACATCACCGCGCGCGGCTCTCCGTTCAGCGCAGCGCTCGACGCGGCCACCGCGATCAATCCGGTTTCGGAGCATATCAAGGTCCACCGCGCCGCCGGGATCACCCGCGCTGCGACCACGACGATGCCGGCAGGCTCGATCTTTGCCGGACAAGGCGCGATCATCGATCTGGATGGCGACACCAATCCGGTGATGCAGGCGCGTGCGTTCCAGATGATCGATCTGGGCGAAGGCGGGGCGGACCGTGCGGGCGGCAGCCGGGTTGCAGCCCACGCGCTGCTCAAGGCGGCGCTGCGTGAGGCGCAGGCGCTGGTCGGCAAGCCGGGCATTCCCGAGACGACCGAAATTGGCAAGGCTGACGACGTCCTCCTCAGCCGGTTCGATGCCGAGGCGCTGGTCCCGGTGGTGACTGGCCGCCAAAAGCTCTACGTTGCGGTGGAACGCGCAGCTGATATCCGCGCCGTGCTGGCTTTGAAAGCCGACTATCCCAAACTCGACATGGTGCTGGTCGGCGCGACCGAAGGCTGGCTGGTCGCCAATGACATTGCGACCGCCGGCGTGCCGGTGATCGCCAACGGCCTGACCGATCTGCCCGAAACCTTCGAGAAGCTGGGCGCGACCCAGAGCAATGCCGGGCGCATGGCCGCAGCGGGCGTGAAGGTCGCGATCAACGCGTCGTCGCTGCAGAACCCGCGCCGCTTGCAGCAGGTGGCGGGCAATCTGGTCGCGCTGACCCGGATGCCGGGAGCGAGCGGGATGGCGTGGGGCCAGGCATTCGCTGCGATCAGCTCGGTTCCGGCCGCAATCAGCGGGATGGGCGGCAAGGCGGGCGTGCTGAAAGCGGGCGCGCTGGGCGATGTGGTGCTGTGGGATGGCGATCCCCTGGAAGCGGGCTCGGTGCCGACGCGGGTGTTCATTGCCGGGGTCGAACAAAGCCTCGAAAGCCATCAGACCGGCCTGCGGGATCGCTACATCGACCTTGATGAAAGTGACCGGCCCAAGGCTTATGATTGGTGATGCGCGCGCTTTCACTATCGGCAGCTGCGGCGCTTGCAGCCGTGCATGTGTTCGCCCCGCAGGCCGCCCACGCGCAAGTTATGGCGAGCGCAAACCCCGCCCCAATCGACGCGCAAAACCCGGTGTGGCACGCGCAGCAGCAGCTGTATCTGCTCGGCCTGACTGCTGAGGACGGCTGGCATTTCGTCGAGGGCGGGGTGCGCTGGCGCTGGATCGCCTACACTGCGTCTGAGCGCAAGCCGACCGTTGCCGACGTCGTCACCGTCCATTATGAAGGGCGCTTGCTGGATGGGACGGTGTTTGACAGTTCTTACGCGCGCGGCAGCCCTGCCACGTTTCCGCTCGGCCGGTTGGTCAAGGGTTGGCAGCTCGCCATCCCGCAGATGGGCGTGGGCGAAACCATCGAAATCGCGATCCCCTCGGACCTCGCTTACGGCCCGGTCGGGCGCGGACCGATCCCGGGCAATGCAACGCTGGTGTTTAAAGTGGAGCTGATCGGGATCGAGGGCTAAGCCACTACTGGCTTAGAAGGGATATCGGTAATGAACGCAGGATTGTGGAGCCTAGTCGCGGCAAACATCGCCTTTGTTGGCTCGCACTTCGCGATGTCGCATCCACTGCGCGCGCCGCTGGTGAAGGCGCTGGGCGCGGGGGGGTTTCAGATCGCCTATACGCTGGTCAGCTTTGCCGCGCTGGGATGGGTCTATTTCGCTTTTATCGCCGCGCCGCCGGCCGATCTGCCGGGGTCGGGCGAGATCGGCTGGATCGCCGCGACCATCATCACATTGCCTGCCATGATCCTGCTGGCAGGCTCGCTGATCGGCAACCCTGCGCTGCCAACCCCGATGGCGCAAGCACAGGCCCGGGCCCAGCCGCGCGGTGTGTTTCTGGTCACGCGCCACCCGATGATGTGGGGGATCGGCCTGTGGGCGATCTCGCACTTGGCGCTGTACTGGAGCACCCGCACCATGATCACCGCGCTGGCGATGGGCGTGCTGGCACTGGTCGGCGCGAAGCTGCAGGACGCGAAGAAAGAAGTGCTGATGGGCGACGCCTGGGCGCAGTGGGAGAGCAACACCAGCTATTGGCCGCGCTGGGGCAATCTGCTCGGCGTCGGCGCGGTGCCGCTGGTGGTGGGCACGGCGCTGTGGCTGGCGTTCAGCTGGGTGCACCTGTGGCGTGCGGAGATCCCGGCGGGGGTGTGGAAGTGGCTGGGCTGAGGCCGGCGCTTACTCCCCTGTAAACACTGCGGCGCGTTTCTCGATCAGCGCGGCGACCCCCTCGGCATGGTCAGCGGTGGTGTGCATCATCGCTTGCGTGTTCGCTGCCAGTTCCAGCGCCGTGTCGTAGCTCGTCTGCTGGCCCTGCCGCAGCAGGTTCTTGGTGTGGCGCAGCGCGTGCGGTGGGAGAGCTGCGATCCGGGCGGCGAGCGCGCAGGCTTCGTCCATCAGCGCCTCGGGCGCGACAACCCGGCTGACCAGCCCCCAGTCTTTCGCGGTGGCCGCGTCGATCACGTCGCCGGTGTAGAACAATTCGGCCGCGCGGCTCAGCCCGATCACGCGCGGCAGGATCCAGGTGCCGCCATCACCCGGGATGATCCCGAGCTTTAGGAAGGTGACGCCGAACTTCGCTGCCTCGCTCGCGATGCGGATATCGGCGAGGCAGGCAACATCGCAGCCCAGCCCGATCGCGGGGCCGTTGACCGCCGCGATCACCGGCACGCGCAGCCCATAGAGCGCGCGCAGCATCAGGTGGATATTGTCGCGGTAGCCATCTGAAATCGCGGGCGCGGTGCCGCCGAAGGTGCCGGTTTTGCTTTGCATCGCCTTGATATCGCCGCCTGCGCTGAATGCGCGGCCTGCGCCTGTCAGGATCACCACCCGGCATTCCATGTCGCGGTTGATCGCATTGGCGTGCCGCACAAACTCATCCCCGTCGCCCGGCGCGCCCAACGGGTTCATGCTTTCGGCCCGGTTGAGCGTGAGGATGGTGACGGGGCCCTCGCGGGTAATCTGGATCAGGGACATGGTCAACCTTGCCGCTATGCGAGAGGGAAAGTTCAGCCTGCGTATAGGCCAGCGCGATAAAGGGCAAGAATCGCGCCGCATGGCACCCACATAGTGCGTATGACAGACTGGAAAGGATCGACATGCCAAGTCTGACGCTGCTTGCTCTTTCCCCACCACTGTTCAGCGCTGCGCTGGCGGCGGCAGTGCCGACACCCGTGCCGGTGCCGCCTGCGACCCCGCAGGCTTGGAACCTTGCTGCAGCGCAGGAAATCCCGCCTCAGGCCGCGCTACCGCCCCAATCCAGCCCGCCCGCCCCCAGCGATCCGAGCGACCCCGACGCGGAGCCGCCTATCGGCGAAATCGTGGTCGAGGGCGACTATGGCCCGCCCGCCGCCGATCCGATGGAGCGGATCAACGAAGACAGCTACCGTATTACACAGGCGGTCGATCAGGCGTTTGTCGAGCCGCTGGCCTATGCCTATCGTGACGGGTTGCCGGGGCCGATCCGCGACGGGCTGAGCAATGCCGTGCGCAATCTGGGGGAGCCGAGCAATGCGCTCAATTTCCTGCTGCAGGGCAAGGTCGGCAAGGCGTTCGGTACGCTGGGGCGGCTCGCGATCAATTCAACCCTGGGGCTGGGCGGGTTGATCGATATTGCGGGCAAGCCGGGGATCGGCTTGCCATACCGCCGCAACGGCTTTGCCAATACGATGGGCTATTACGGCGTGGGGCCGGGGCCGTACCTGTATCTGCCGGTGACCGGCGCGACCTCGGCGCGCGATGTGATCGGTAACACGCTGGACCAGCTGCTCTTGCCGATTGCGGTGGGCAAGCCGTTCAACCAGATCGAATTTGCGGTGCCCTATTTCGTGATCAACGGGCTGGATGCGCGGCTGGATGTCGATGCCGAACTGGCAGAGATCCGCGCGACCGACGATCCCTACGGCGTGCGGCGCGACACTTACCTTGCCCGGCGCGCGCGCGAGATTGCGGCGCTGAAGGGCGAAACGATCCCTGAGCCCGAGGCCGACAAGGCAGAACCTGCGGGCGATCTGCCGCCGCAGAGCAATCTTTCCCTGCCCGAGCGCTTGCAACTGACCGCCGGGGCGACGCCTGCGGGGCGTTAGTCGGCGGCGGGGCCGCCAATCTGCAGGTCGGCGATGATCGATGCCTGCATGATGCAGCCCATCGTGTCTGCCATCGCCACCATGGCATCGGGGGTGGCCGAACGCTCCGCCATCCAGTCTCCGGAAATCATGATGCGGCCCGCCTCCTGCACGAACGCGCCCTCGGCCTTGTTGCCGCAGAAGGTCTCGATCCGCTGCGCCACAGCCTCGTTGCTTTCGCCCGGCAGGCGTTCAGGCGGTGGCCCCCGCTCCGGTTCCTTGGCGAACCGCGCCCGGGCCTCCGCCAGCTGGCGGGGCCGGGCGATTGCGGCCCTGATCGGTGCAAAGCGCGCTATCAGTTCCGGCGCGAATTCGTAGCCGTAGAAGGTCGTATCGAGCGCCTTTGCGGCGCAGGTCAGCTGGTCATCGGTGGCGTTCTTGTCGCTGACTCGGACAACTTGGCGTTTCGCCTTGTCGCGCCCAACCCGGACCTGCGTGAACCCGCAGGACTCGATCGCGGCGCGTATCGCCTTGGGCGCAAGGTGGTCGTAAGGCGGCAGCGGCGGCGCTTCCGGCTGGAGCGCCGCCACAAGCCCGGCCAGTGCGAGGATCAAGCCCGCGCGCCCTCAGCCGTTTCGGGCGCAACTCCGGCGCTGTTGTGCTTCAACGCCTTGAGCACCGTCTCGACGATCTGCGGCGCGTTGAGGCCGGCCTGGTCATACTGCTTCATCGGATCTTCGTGATCGATGAAGGTATCGGGCAGGCGCAGCGTGCGCACTTTCAATGCCCCATTGCCGCTGTCGCCATCGGTCAGGCCTTCATCGCTGGCAAAGGTCAGCACATGCGCGCCGAGCCCGCCGACGGAGCCTTCCTCGACTGTCACCACGACTTCGTGAGTGCGCATCAGGCGGGCAATCAGATCTTCGTCCAATGGCTTGGCAAACCGCAGGTCAGCGACCGTGGTCGATAGCCCCTTGGCCTCGAGCATGTCGGCGGCCTTCATTGCCTCGGCCAACCGCGCGCCCAGCGTCAGCAGCGCGACCTTAGTGCCTTCACGGACCACGCGCCCCTTGCCGATCTCGAGCTTCATCGGCACCTCGGGCAGCGGCACCCCGGTGCCATTGCCGCGCGGGTAGCGGAAGGCAATCGGGCCGGCGTCATATTCGGCCGCGGTGTAGGTCATGTGGACCAGCTCCGCCTCATCGGCGGCGGCCATCACCACCATGTTGGGCAGGGTGGCAAGATAGGTGATGTCGAACGATCCGGCATGCGTCGCCCCGTCCGCGCCGACAAGGCCTGCGCGGTCGATGGCAAAGCGCACGGGCAGGTTCTGGATGCACACATCGTGCACCACCTGATCATAGGCGCGCTGAAGGAAGGTCGAATAAATCGCCGCAAACGGCCGCATGCCTTCAGCGGCGAGGCCCGCCGCAAAAGTCACTGCGTGCTGTTCGGCAATCCCGACATCGAAGGTGCGCTTGGGATGCGCTTTGGCGAACTTGTCCACCCCGGTGCCCGAAGGCATCGCGGCGGTGATCGCACAGATCCGGTCGTCGGTCTCGGCGAGCTTAGCCAGCGTCAGGCCGAACACGTCCTGATAGGCGGGCGGGCCGGCTGCGCTCTTGGACTTTTCGCCGGTGATGACGTTGAACTTGGGCACGCCGTGATACTTGTCGGCGCTGTTTTCGGCCGGCGCGTAGCCTTTGCCCTTTTCGGTAACGACATGGATCAGCACCGGGCCTTCGGAGGTGTCGCGCACATTCTCCAGCACCGGGAGCAGGTGATCGAGATTGTGCCCGTCGATCGGGCCGACATAGTAAAAGCCCAATTCCTCGAACAATGTCCCGCCGGTCACGAGGCCGCGGGTAAACTCCTCCGCCTTGCCGATCGTGTCGTGCATCCGGCGGCTCATCTTCTGGATCACGCGCGATGCTAGACTGCGGATCCCGAGATATTCGCTCGAGGATACCATGCGCGCAAGATAGGCGGACAGCCCACCGACCGGCGGCGCAATCGACATGTCGTTATCGTTGAGGATCACCACAAGGCGATTGCCCGCAGCAGCCGCGTTGTTCATCGCCTCATAGGCCATCCCGGCGCTCATCGACCCATCGCCGATCACCGCAATCCCGCGACCGGGCTGGCCTTTCAACTTGTTGGCGATGGCAAAGCCCAATGCCGCGCTGATCGAGGTGGAGGAGTGCGCCGCGCCGAACGGATCATATTCGCTCTCGGACCGCTTGGTAAAGCCGCTGAGGCCGCCGCCCTGTCGCAGGGTGCGAATCCGGTCGCGCCGCCCGGTGATGATCTTGTGCGGATAGCACTGGTGGCCCACGTCCCATACCAGCTTGTCCTGCGGGGTGTTGAACACGTAGTGCAGCGCCACGGTCAGTTCGACCACGCCCAGCCCCGATCCCAGATGTCCGCCCGAGGTGCTGACCGCATCGATCATCTCGGTGCGCAACTCGTCGGCCAATTGGCGGAGCTGTTCGGGTTTGAGGCGGCGCAGATCTTCAGGCGTGTTAACCTGATCGAGCAAGGGGGTGTGCGGCATTTGTGTCATACCTTTCAGCCTTACACAGGGAAATCGGGCCTGTCGATTCAGGCTTAATGGTCCGGAAGGAAGGTTTCGGCTCGCCGGTCGTCAGTCTGGAGAACAACCCGCG
>JBBQWH010000047.1:0-18985 GCA_038210785.1 Sphingomonadales bacterium
TCCGAACAACCGTCTCCACCACCAACATCCCGATCTCACCACCTGGAAAACCAAGCAGCCTGCTACACCATCAGAATGAGGGGTCCCTTTTAGACGCCGATCACCCCGCTAACGGGGTCCCTTTTGCACGCCGGTCCACAACTCTGTCGCTGGCAAAGCCGCCATAAACGCTTGCATGGTCGCTCTGGGCATCAATCAAATCATAGCTGTGGATGGCATTAGGAGAATCGCATCTAGGAAGGGGTGGAGCCTATAGGGAGCCTATAGAGAAAATTAGGCTCCAAGCAGCATGATAGGAGCCATTGCGGCACCCGTAAGTGTCTAGTTTTTCGAGAGATTTTGGTGGACGCACTTGGGCTCGAACCAAGGACCCGCTGATTAAGAGTCAGCTGCTCTGCCAACTGAGCTATGCGTCCGTTCCGACAGTTCCCGGCAGGGGGTCGGAGCGCGAAGCGGGCGACATCAACCGTGCCCCGATTCGCGGTAGCCGCTGGATTTAGCGCGTCCCTCCCTGATGGCAAGTGCCTAATCGCAAGAAGCCGCGTTCAGCTTATCAGACCCCGGCGCGGGGCCTTCCCGTTCCAGCGATTGACCATCATCAACAGGCCGATGCAGATCATGTTGGTCATCATCGAAGAGCCGCCATGGCTCATCCATGGCAACGGAATGCCCTTGGCAGGCGCCATTCCCATCACCATCAAGAGATTGATCGCAATGTAGAAAAAGATCGTTGCGGTGGCTCCGGCGGCGAGCAGCGCGCCGAAACGGTCCTGCGATTCGCTCGCCACCTTCCATCCCCAGCGCAGGATTAGCGCATACATCGCCAGTACGAACAGCCCGCCAACCAGCCCCCATTCCTCTGCCATCGTGGCAAACACGAAATCGGTATGCGGCTCAGGCAGGTAATTGAGGTGGCTCTGCGTGCCATTGTTGAAGCCCTTGCCAAAGATCCCGCCCGATCCGATCGCGATCTTCGACTGGGCGATATGATAGCCTGCACCGAGCGGGTCGTTCTCGGGATCAAGAAAGGTCGTCACCCGCGCGCGCTGGTAATCGTGGAGCGCGAAGAAATAGACCATCGGCGCGGCGGCCACCGCACTGCCGCTGGCCAAGAGGAACCACCACAAGGGCAGCCCGGCAAGAAACATCACCACCACGCCGCCAAACGCGATCGCAACCGACGTGCCAAGATCGGGCTGTAACAGCACTAGACCCATCGGCAGCGCAATCAGCATCCCGGACGGCACCACTGAGCGCCAACTGCCAATCATCCCGGCCGGCAGCGTCTCGTAGAACCGCGCCATCGCCACCACCACTGCAGGCTTCATCAGTTCGGAAGGCTGGATCCGGATCGGGCCGAATTCGAGCCAGCGCTGACTCCCCCCGCCAACCGCGCCGACCACCTCAACCGCCAGCAGCATGAGCAGCACGACGAGAAAGGCAGGGTAGCTCAGCACCCGCACCGCATCGCGCGGCAGCGAAGCGATGATCGCGGTCATCACCGCGAACACCGAGAACCGCAGTGCGTGCGAGGCGGCAAACGGCTGCATTGACCCGCCGCCAGCCGAATAGAGCACCAGCCCGCCGAAAGTGGTGAGCAGCACCAGCGGGATCAGCATTTCCCATGGCTGGCGGGCAATCGGTTCGGGCACGAATCCGCGGGCGGCGAGTGTGTTCATTGGCTGATCTCCACAGGTGCTGCGGCGGGCACCGTTACCGGTTGCGGTTGTGCAGGCGATACGGTTTGCAGCCGCGTTCCTGCACCGGGCGCCGCAGCCGAGGGATTGGCCTCGGGCCGGGGGGCGATGACCTGATTGGCGATCGCCTCGGTCTGGGTGGCGGCAACCCGCGCTTCGGCCTCAACCCGGTCGAAGATCTCCTCGTCGCGGCGCGGCGGGCGGCTGACGCTTGCGCCGCGCTCAAGCGCATAGGCGGCATAGCGCGCCTCGAGCCGCTGCTGCGCCGTGCCGCCCCACCCAGTCTCGAGCGCGCGAAGGGCATCAAGCCCTTTGCCCGGATCGAATAGGAAAGTCATCACGTCGCGCGCAATCGGATAGGCTGCGCCCGATCCGCCGCCGTGCTCGATCACCACCGCTCCGGCATAGCGCGGGTTGTCATAGGGGGCGAAGAAGATGAACAATCCGTGGTCGCGGTACTTCCACGGACCGGATTTGCCGTTCGAGATGCTGAGCGACACGACCTGCGCAGTGCCGGTCTTGCCAGCCAGTTGCACGCCCTCGATCGGTAGCCTTGCGCGGCCAGCCGTGCCGGGCCCATTGACGACATCACTCATCGCCTTGCGGACATAGTCAACCTGCCCAGCGGGGAAATCGATATCGTCGAACCCCTTGGGCTTGGTATCGAGTGTGAGGCGCGGCATGACGTGGCGCCCGGTTGCGATGCGCGAAGCCATCACCGCCAGCTGCAGCGGGCTTGAGAGCATATACCCCTGCCCGATGGTGGCGTTGACCGTATCGAAGGCCTGCCATTCGCGGCCCCATTTCTTCAGCTTCCAGGCCGGATCGGGCACGGTGCCAAAGAACTGGCTGGTGACGGGCAGGGGGAATTCCTGGCCCATCCCGCAGCGCCGCGCCATCGCTGCGATCGGATCCATCCCGACGCGCTGTGCCATGGTGTAGAAATAGACGTCGCAGCTCTGATAGATACCCTTGGCCATGTTGACTGCGCCGTGCCCGCGCCGGTTCCAGCAGCCAAACACGCGGTTGCCCACCCGCAAGCCCCCGCCGCAGAACACGGTTTCATCCGGATCGACGCCAGCCTGCATCAGCGCCATCGACACCATCGGTTTGACGGTGGATCCAGGCGGATAGAGGCCTTTCAATACCTTGTTGCGAAGCGGTACGCGCTCGTCGTCGCGCAGCATGGCATATTCGACCCCGCCGATTCCGTCGGAAAAGCTATTGGGATCGAAGCTCGGCATCGAGGCCATGCAGAGCAGGTCGCCGGTGCGGCAGTCCATCACCACCACCGATCCGCTTTCGAGCCCGATGCGGCGCGCGGCATAATCCTGCAGCGGCCCGTCGATGGTGAGACGCACAGGCGCACCCTGAACATCCTCGCGGCTCTCAAGATCGCGCACGATCCGCCCGCCGGCCGTCACCTCAACTCGCCGCGCCCCGGGGACGCCGCGCAAGTTCGTTTCGAACTGCGCTTCGAGCCCGTCCTTGCCGATTTTGTACCCCGGCGTAATCAGCAGCGGATTGGGGTCTTTCTCGTATTCCTCGGCAGACGCCGGGCCGACATAGCCGATCAGGTGGCCGACGCTCGAGGCGGTGGGGTAGAGCCGCGAAAAGCCGCGCTGGGGGACCACACCAGGCAGATCGGGCAAGCGCACGCTCAAAGCTGCGAATTGTTCGTAGCTGAGCCCGCTCGCGACCTCGACCGGCTGAAAACCGCGCGAGGTGCTGACCCGGTCCTTGATGTCGGCGATCCGTACCGGTTCCAGCGCGAGCAAGGCGCCCAGCCTATCGATCGTCGCCGCGGCGTTCTGCATCCGCTCGGGGATGAGATCGACGCGGAAATCGGCGCGGTTAGAAGCCAGCGGCGCGCCGTCACGGTCGAGTATCCAGCCCCGGCGCGGCGGGATCAGCGTCAGATTGACCCGGTTGCTTTCGGATTCCAACCGGTATTTCTCGTTTTCGGCAATCGCCAGGTAGCCGAGCCTGACCGCCAGCAGCACGCCGATCCCGCCCTGCACCGCGCCTATCAATACCGCCCGCCGTTCGAAACTGCCACGCAGGCTGGAGGCGTTGATCATGCGCGAGCTGCGCTGCAGTCCGTCATGCAGGAACGGGATCTTCATCAGGCGATCCTTCGCGCCCGGGCAAGCCGGAACCGGTCAAGGCCAGCGACCATGCGCGCAACTATCGGATATAGCAGCACCGACAGCACGGCCTGCGGAAGCGCAACCGCAAGCAGTTCCGGCGACACCTTCGCGCCCGACACGAGCAATGCGGCAAGCCAGTAAGCCACCGCCATTACCGCCGCAGTGAACCAGTCCTGCCAGAACCCGCGCCAAGGAAAGCGGGTTTCTATCAGTTCAAGTCCGATCATCGCCAAAGACCACAGAAAGATCGCGCTGCCAAACGGCTGACCGCTGACCAGATCGTCAAATGCGCCGAGCGGCGCACCCGCCCATAGCGGCAGCAACCCGGGGCGCACCATCCGCCAGCCCAGCAGCAACAGAAACCCAAAAGAGGGGGACAGCGGCATCAGATCGGCGATCAGCAGCACCGGGGCGAGCGAGCCGAGCATGATCGACAGATAAGGTACACCCAACGCGCGCCAGGGCGAGTGCACGCGGTTGATGCGGCTCCCATAGATGTCAGACCGGGCGCGGGGGTCGAGCCGCTCCATCACTCATCCACCGCCGCATCACCCGCCACTGCGGGCGAAGCGACAGTTGATGGGGTGGGAGTTGCCAAGGCCCCACGCGTATCAGGCTGGCCAAGGGCAGCAACCGCGGCGGGCTGATACACCGGCTCGACCGCGGCGAAATTGGTCGCCGAAGGCTCGGCCACTAGCCGCGCGATCCCGCCATCGGGGGCGATCTTAGCGATCACCGCGACCGCTACGCCCGGGCGGTAATAACCGCCTGCGCCGCTGGTCACCATCAGATCGCCCACCTTGAGCGGATTGATCCCGAGATTGACGAGCCGGATTCGCAGCACCCCGTCGCCGCGCCCTTCGGCGAAGGCGATAACATCATCCTTGGCGCGGCGCACAGGAAGCACGCTCTCGCTGTCGGTCAACAACAGCACTCGCGCCGATCCGCGCCCGGTCTCGAGCACTCGCCCGATCACACCGCGCTCCGACACCACCGGCATGCCCGGCAGCACCCCGTCATTCGCTCCGGCGCTGAGATAGGCGTGGCGCCGCCCGCTGGTGGCGGTCGAGCCGACCAACCGCGCCACCGCAACCGGCATGGTCTCATTGTCCCTAAGGCCGAGCAGGCTTTTCAGGCGGCCGTTCTCGGCTTTGACGGCATCTGCTTCGGCAAGGCGGATCCGGGCGACCTCCATTTCCTCGCGCAGCTTGGCATTCTGGTATCCGGCGTTGAAGTAACCCGCCATGCTTGCAAACACGCCCTGCGAGCCCGAGCGGGTAACTGCGCCGACCTCGCCTGCAGGGCTGACAACATCGCTCGCCACACCGCGCAAGGGTGCAAAGGCAGACGGCTGCCACAGCGATAGCGCCAGCAGGCTAAGGCCCAAGGCAGCGCCTGTACCCGCCAGCAGATAGCCGGTGAACAGCGAATACTGCGCCTTCTTCGAAAAGCCAGAACGGCGCGAAGAGGGGGGCGCCATGGGTTACAGTCCCTTCTGCCAGCGAGCCCGGCTCAACGGCGCGCGGATCACGCGGTCATCAGCACGCCGCGATAGATTGGATCTTCCATCGCGCGGCCAGTGCCGATGGCAACGCAGGTGAGCGGATCTTCGGCGACCGAGACCGGCAGGCCGGTTTCTTCGCGCAAGTGCTCGTCGAGCCGCCGGATCAGCGCGCCGCCGCCGGTCAACACGATGCCCTGATCGACGATATCGGCAGCAAGTTCAGGCGCGGTGTTCTCGAGCGCGATGCGCACGCCTTCGACAATCGCACCGATCGGTTCACTCAATGCCTCGGCGACATGCGCCTGGTTAATGGTGATTTCCTTAGGGACACCGTTGACAAGGTCGCGGCCCTTCAAGGTGATGATCTCGCCCACGCCGTCTTCGGGGATCATGGCGATGCCGTAATCCTTCTTGATCCGCTCTGCCGTGGCATCGCCGATCAACAAGTTGTGGTGGCGGCGCACGTAGGAGACAATCGCTTCGTCCATCTTGTCGCCCCCGGTGCGAACCGAAGTGGTGTAGGCCAGACCGCGCAAGGACAGCACCGCGACTTCGGTGGTACCGCCGCCGATGTCGACCACCATCGAGCCGACCGGCTCGGTCACCGGCATATCGGCACCGATCGCAGCTGCCATCGGCTCAAGGATCAGATGCACGTTCGATGCGCCTGCGTTCGAGGCCGCGTCACGAATCGCGCGGCGTTCAACCGAGGTCGAGCCCGAAGGCACGCAGATCACGATTTCGGGGTAGCGGAACATGCTCTTCTTGCCGTGCACCTTCTGGATGAAGTGTTTTATCATCTGCTCGGCCACTTCGATGTCGGCGATTACGCCATCACGCAGCGGTCGGATGGCTTCGATGCTGTCCGGAGTCTTGCCCATCATCATTTTGGCATCGTTTCCCACCGCCTTGACCCGGCGGATGCCGTTGATCGTCTCAATCGCCACAACCGATGGTTCATTCAGCACGATCCCCTGATCTTGCACATAAACTAGCGTATTGGCCGTGCCGAGATCAATTGCCATATTCTGCGAACGGAACCTGAAAAGATTGGACAGGAAGCTCATCTGTGGTGGTGTTCCAGTGGTGGCGGGGTTGGTCCGCAACAGCCTAGAGGGGCGATTACGGGGGATTTTCGACCCGGTTATGACATGACCAGAAGCGCCTAGCCAATCTGCGCGCAAAAGGCCAAAATAATTGTTCATCGATTTGGTGATTTCCGGGCGTGCACCCTCGAAATTGCGGCCCTCCGGCGCTAGCATGCGACAAATGCCCGAAATTCGCCGCCTCCCTTCCGCCCTAGTCAACCGCATTGCTGCGGGCGAAGTGGTCGAACGTCCGGCTGCGGCGCTCAAAGAACTGGTCGAGAACGCGATTGACGCCGGCGCGCGGCGAATCGGGGTGGTGCTGACAGACGGCGGATTGCAGCGCATCGAAGTAGTCGATGATGGTTGCGGGATGGGGCCTGATGCAATGGCATTGGCGCTGGAACGCCACGCCACGTCGAAGCTGCCCGATTCGTTGATCGGCCCGGAAGGTGCCATTGAACTGGTGACGACCTTGGGCTTTCGCGGCGAGGCTTTGCCTTCGATTGCGAGCGTGGCGCGGCTGACCATCGAAAGCCGCGAGGCGGGCGGTGTAGAAGGCTGGCGGCGGGTGGTGGACCACGGCGCGGTGCTCGCTGATGAACCCGCCGCGCTTCCGCTGGGAACGCGGGTGCGGGTCGAGGAGCTATTCGCCAAGGTGCCAGCGCGCCGCAAGTTCCTGCGCACTGTCCGCAGCGAATACGCAGCCTGCCTCGATGTTGTGCGGCGTCTCGCGATGGCGCGGGCGGATATCGGCTTCACGCTGGAAACGGTGAGCGATGCGGGCAAGCGCACAGTGTTGTCGCTGCAAGCGGGAGAGGAACTGGCAACCCGGGTGGCGCGAATCATCACGCATGAACTGAAGGACAATTCGGTCGCAATCGAGCTGCTCCGCGATACACCGCATGGGGTGATGCGGCTGACCGGGTTGGCAGGACTTCCGACCTACAATCGCGGGGTCGCGGATCATCAGTACCTGTTCGTCAATGGCCGCCCCGTGAAGGACCGGCTGCTGGTGGGCGCGGTGCGGGGCGCTTATGCCGATATGCTCGCGCGCGATCGCCACGCGGTGCTGGCGCTGTTCCTCGACCTGCCGCCGCAAGATGTCGATGTGAACGTCCACCCGGCCAAGACCGAGGTGCGTTTTCGTGACAGCGCGGGGGTGCGCGGGTTTATCGTCTCTGGGTTGCGACAGGCACTGGGGACCGGGGATCGCCGCAGCGCACAGGGGCCGGATCGCGGGGCCATGCAAAGATGGGTTCGTGAGCCGCCCCCTTCTTCTCCCTTGCCCTTAGGGGAAGCGTCGGGGATGGGGGGTCTGCCCTATCCCGCATGGCCTAGCACACCCCTCCTCAACCCCTCCCCTCAAAGGGAGGGGCTCCTGTTGCGCGAGGCCTCATCCGGTTTCGCCATGCCTTTGGGCCGCGCCGAGGAAGCCGAGCCGCTCTCGGAGGACGCCCAACAATACCCCCTTGGCATCGCACGCGGGCAAGTTGCGGGCACCTACATCGTCGCGGAATCCGCCGATGGACTGGTGCTGGTCGATCAGCACGCCGCGCATGAACGCCTCGTGCTCGAACGCCTGCGCGCATCCGGGGCAGGGGAAGCCAACCGCCGCTCGCAAGCCCTGCTGGTGCCCGATGTTGTCGAATTGGACGAGACCGACTGCGACCGGTTGGAGGACGCTGCCGATGGCCTCGCACGTTTCGGCCTCGTGATCGAACGCTTCGGGCCTTCTGCGATGCTCGTCCGCGCGCTCCCCGCCGTGCTCCCCAAAGCCGACAGCGCCGCTCTACTGCGCGACCTCGCCGACGATATCGCCAAGCACGGCAAGCAGGAAGACAGCGGCGCGCTGCTGCTGGCCGAGCGGCTCGAACTTGTGCTGGCGACAATGGCCTGCCACGGATCGATGCGGGCCGGGCGCACGCTCAGCGTCGCGGAGATGAACGCCTTGCTTCGCGAAATGGAAGCGACACCGCGTTCAGGCCAGTGCAATCACGGGCGGCCGACGTGGGTGAAGCTGAGCATGGCGGATGTCGAGAAGCTGTTCGGGCGGCATTAGGGGTTCCCGTCACTCCGGGCGAGGGCCGGGGACGCGAACGGCAAGCGCAGCGTCTTTCAGCGCTAAGCCCCAACCTACGCCGGGGTGACGGGTCGGGGGCAGCACCGCTACCCCTCAAACATTGAACTTGAACAATAGCACGTCCCCGTCCTGCACCGCATATTCCTTGCCTTCCTGCCGCAGCTTACCCGCTTCCTTGGCGCCCGCTTCGCCGCCCAGCGTCACGTAATCATCATAGGCAATCGTCTCGGCACGGATGAAGCCGCGTTCAAAGTCTGAATGAATTTCGCCGGCGGCTTGCGGCGCTTTGGCGCCGTCGGGGAAAGTCCAGGCGCGCGCTTCCTTGGGTCCGCAGGTGAAGAAGGTCTTGAGGCCGAGCAGCTTGAACCCGGCGCGGATTACGCGGGCGAGGCCGCTTTCGGTGAGGCCGAGCGCTTCCAAAAATTCGCCGCGGTCTTCCACTGGCATCGTCACCAGATCAGCCTCAATCGCGGCCGAGACGACCACCGCTTCGGCGCCTTCAGCCGCCGCCTTGGCGAACACCTTGGCGGACAGCGCATTGCCCTCAGCCGCGTCTTCCTCGGCGACGTTGCACACGTAAAGTACTGGCTTTGCGGTGAGCAGTTGCGCTTGTTTGAACACCCGCTCCTCCTCCTCATCACCCGGCACGGTCAGGCGCGCAGGCTTGCCTTCGCGCAGCAGTTCGAGCGCTTGGCCGAGCACGCTTGCCATCGCCTTGGCTTCCTTATCGCCCGCCGCCCCGCGCTTGGCAGCAGCAGGCACGCGCTTTTCGAGGCTTTCGAGGTCCGACAGCATTAGCTCGGTCTCGACCACCTCGGCGTCGGCGATGGGATCGACCTTGTTGGCGACGTGCTGGATATCGTCATCCTCGAAACAGCGCAGCACGTGGACGATCGCATCGACCTCGCGGATATTGCCGAGGAACTGGTTGCCGAGCCCTTCGCCCTTGCTCGCGCCTTTCACTAGGCCCGCGATGTCGACGAAGCCCAACTGCGTTTCGATGATCTTCGCGCTCTTGCCGATGGCGGCGATTTTCTGGAGCCGTTCATCCGGCACCGCGACCTGCCCGACGTTGGGTTCGATCGTGCAGAACGGATAATTGGCAGCCTGCGCCGCCTGCGTCTCGGTGAGCGCATTGAACAAGGTCGACTTGCCGACATTGGGCAGGCCGACAATCCCGCAACGGAAACCCATGATGTATCTTTCTCTAAACCGTTCGCCTTGAGCTTGTCGGACTCGAAGATGGCCGACAGGCCTACGGCTGCACTTCTTGGTGAGTGCCGCGCCTATAAGGAAAAGCAATCGTTGGGCAATGCCCAGCTACCCTTCCGACAAGCTCAGGATGAACGGGGCGGATTATGAGCGCTCAAGAACGCTGCGCACCAGCGGGCCGACCAGCGGCGCTTGCCCCAGCCAGCCGGTTTGCACCCGCGCAGTAACCTCGTTGATCGGCACCTGCGGCTTGTTGCCGGGCGACACCGGCAGGCGCAGTGGGCGAGTGCCGGGCGGCTGGGCGATCAGCGCAGCAATCGCGCGCGCCACATCCATCGGATCGTTGCTGCGGCCCGAGCCGTCCTCCATACCCATGCGCGCGACCTGCTGCGGATAGCCTTCGCTATGCACCGCTTCGGCCCGCGCCTTGAGCGCGGAGGAATAGGCATTGCGATTGACCCAGACCTTGGTGGGGTAGCCGCCGGGCTCGATGATGCTGACATCGATCTTGTGCGGTACCAGCTCATAAGCGAGCTGTTCGCTCATCGCCTCCAGCGCGAACTTGGTGGCGGAATAATGCCCCGAATAAGGCGCGATCACGCGGCCCAGCTGGCTCGAAATCTGGATGATCTGGCCCGCGCCCTTGGTCCGCATCCCCGGCAGCACCGCGCGCGCCATGCGGTGCGGCCCAAAGACGTTGGTTTCGAACATCAGGCGGGTGGCCTCCATGTCCTGTATTTCGACAGGCGAGGTGATACCGATCCCGGCATTGTTGACCAGCACGTCCAGCGGCCCGCCATTGACCACCTCGGCCTCGGCCACTCCGGCGGTGATCTGGTCCTCGGAAGTCACGTCAATTTCGATGACGTGGAGGTTCAGCCGTCCATTGATTGCCAAGATGCGCAGTTGTTCGGCCTCGGGGCGGGGTAAGCCCCGCATGGTGGCGAACACCCGCGCGCCCTGCCGCGCCAGCAGTTCGGCCGCGAGCCGCCCGAAGCCCGACGAGCAGCCGGTGATCAGTACACTTTTGCCCTTGAAACTGTCCTCGGGGCGAAAGACTGGCTCGGCAGCGCTACCGGAGCGGGCGGTTGCGGCGATCGCGCCGGTGGCGGCGGCTCCGGCGAGCAGCGAACGGCGGTTGATGCGGGTCATGGGGAGTTCCTTCATAAGCACACGCGGCGTCACGCAAGGTTATTGCGTTCCCGCCAGAGTGCAAGCGCGCGCGGCGAGGTGAGGCGCACCACCCTGTCAGCCCACGGCGCGATGGCGGCCTCGGTCCGGACGCGCGGGCCGCGGTTCCAGTTCAGCATATACCAGAGAAAGGCGAGGTCGAACCGTTCGGGGCAGTCATCGGGCATATCGGGCCGCGAGTGGCCGCGATGGGTGATGATCCGCCGGATCAGCCGCTTCAGGCACAAGCGGATCGGGAAATCGAGATAGATTACGGTATCTGTGCGTTCGAGCCTCGGCCCGAGGGTGCTGCCATAATTCCCCTCGATCAGCCAACACTCGCCTGCGACCGCATTGGCGATCAGGTCGGCGAGTTCGTCGTCCCCGGTCTCGACCCAGCCTGGCTGCCAGCCCAGCTGATCCATGTGGGTCAGCGGCAGGCGGAGGCGCGGCGCCAGTTCGCGCGCCAGCGTGCTCTTGCCGGAACCACAAGGCCCGATGATGAGAACACGGCGCATCGCGCCTCAGCCCTGCATCCTGAGCGCCACATCATTCATGAACCGCACATCGTCATCCTTCGCCAGCCAATCGGCCTCCGCGCCAACCGCGCCGAGCATCGCCGCAAGATCATCTTCCTCGGCCTTGGCGAAGTTGCCGAGCACATGGCCGGTGACGCGGTCCTTATGGCCGGGATGGCCGATACCGAGCCGGATGCGGCGGAATTCCGCTCCCAAATGCTGGTCGATCGAGCGCAGGCCGTTATGTCCCGCCGTCCCGCCGCCCTGTTTCACCTTGACCTTGAACGGCGCAAGGTCGAGCTCGTCGTGAAACACGGTCAGCGCCTCGGTGCCGAGTTTGTAGAAGCGCAAGGCCTCGCTCACAGAGCGGCCGCTTTCGTTCATGAAGGTTGCCGGCTTCAGCAGCAGCACCTTGTGTGCCCCGATCCGCCCTTCCTGCGCCCAGCTCTGAAATTTCTTCTGGACCGCGCCAAAGCCATGCATGTCGGCGATGACGTCCGCCGCCATAAACCCGACATTGTGCCGGTGAAGCGCATAGCGCGGTCCGGGATTTCCGCGCCCGACCCAGATCTGCAACACACGTCCCTTGCCATGGTTGGGATAACGCGAAACGCCGGGCCTCTTGCGAGGCCCGGCGTCCGATACCCGTAAAAGACGACAATCGCTTATTCAGCGGTCTCGGTCTCGCCTTCGCTGCTCTTAAGCGCCGAGGGGGCGACGAGCGTGGCGATGGTGAAATCACGATCGGTGATCACGCTGGTGACGCCATTGGGCAGGGTCACTTCGCTGATGTGGATCGAATCGCCGAGCTCCTTGCCAGTGACATCGATCTGAATTTCATCAGGGATATCGGCATTGGGGCACAGCAGTTCGAGCTCGTGGCGCACAATGTTGAGCACGCCGCCCTTCTTGAGGCCGGGCGAGGCGTCTTCGTTGATGAACACCACCGGCACCTGCACTTCAACCTTGCTGTCGCCGGTCATGCGCAGAAAATCGACGTGGATCGGGCGATCTGTTACGGGATTGAAGGCCACATCCTTGGGCAGGGTGCGAATGATCTTGCCACCGATCTCGATGTTGACGATCGAATTCATGAAGTGACCGGTGTTGAGTTGCTTCACCAGTTCCTTCTGCTCGACGTGGATCAGGGTAGGTTCTTCCTTGCCGCCGTAAATCACAGCAGGAGTCCGACCATCGCGGCGAATTGCACGGGAGGCTCCCTTGCCAGCCCGTTCGCGCGATTCAGCCGGCAGGTTCAGAGCGTCGCTCATAAGAGTGCCTTTCGAATGCGGGTTGATAGATAGTTTAGCAGCGCACCGCCTCCAGGGATGTCCGGAGCACTGAAGCGCGGGCCCTTAGTGGCAAGCGGCGCGATTGGCAACCGCTTTAGGGGCGCGAAAGGCGCTGGACGCGGTAGCCTTGTGCTTCGAGCAGGGCAACAAGGCCCTTGGGGCCGACCAGATGCGCGGCGCCAACCGCGATCAGCGGGCGGGCCGGCTGTTCAAGCAACGGGATCAGCGCGCCGGCCCAGCGGCGGTTGCGGCTTGTCAGCAGCGCCGCGCGGATCTCGGGATCGGCGAGGATGCCACTGCGAGTAGATTGCTCGATCACCGCCGCATCGCCGGCCAGCCACGCACGCTGAAGCCGAGCCGGATCGGCGTGCTCGGCTTCAGCGACAACGGCGGCCAGCATTGTCCGCTGTTCGGCTTCGGGAAGGCGGTCGAAAATCGCGAGCTGCGCGCGGGCGCCTTCAAGTTCGCGCACCGGGCGGCCGGCAAAATCCGCGATCACTGCGCGGTCGACGCCATTGGCGGGATCGCCCTCGGCATCAATCCGGGCGAGGGTCAGCGCTGCGGCCCAGGTTTCGGTCTGGCGGAAGTCGGCAAGCGCCATGTCCCCGCGCTCCAGCATTCCTGCGAGCGCCGGGCGCTGGTCCGCTGGCAGCCTCTGATCGAGCGGCGACAAATCGGGCGAGCGGGCCAGCTCTCCAAAAATGCGCGAAAGCCCGGCGTCGTCGCCGAGCTTTGCAATCTCCACCACCAAGAGATCGGCCTCGTCCACTGCCCGATCAATGGCTGGGGTGCGCCAGCGCGCGCCTGTGGGGAGGGCATGGATGGTGCCAAGCATCCAGCCCTCCACCGCGCCATCGACCGAGGCGATTTCGTATAGCAATGGGGCGGGCGGCGGCCCGTCCGTTGCCTTGCCGGCCGGTTCGCTGCACCCGGCAAGTAGCAGGGTCAGAATGGGGGCCAACAGCACTGCGGCAAGGCGGCGCGCTGCCCACGCTTTGTTGGCCCCCCAAGATGCGATCATCGCAGCGTTGTCCCGATCACTTGACCCGCGAGACCGTAATGCCCTTTTGGGCGAGATAGTCCTGCACGCTCTTCTCGCCCGCAAGGTGCCCCGCGCCGACCGCGATGAACACGGTTCCGGGGGTATCGAGCCGGGTGTCGATCCACTTGGCCCAGTTGGCGTTGCGGCTGTACAGCAGTGCCTCGGCCACCGCCGGATCGGTCATAGATTCGTTCATTACCGCCGCCAGCGCATCGGCATCGCCCTTGGCCCATTCGGCGACCATCCGGTCGAGCATCGGCTTGACCTCGTCCATGCCCTCTACTGCTTCCATCAGGAAGGTGACCTGCGCGTCTTGCGTCATGCCATCGAAGATGCCGAGCTGGAATTCGGCCGTCTCAAGCGCACCCTTCGCCTTGTCGCCGACCTTGCCGATCAGCACCTTTTCGACACCGCTGTTGGGGTCATAACCTTCGAGAGTGAGCGGGAAGATTGACATGGTCAAACCGACCATCCACGGCTTCATAACGTCGAACTGACCGGCGAGGATGTCACCCGGGTTGGGCACCAGGCCCTTTGCCTTGGCGTCTTCATATTGCGCACGGGCCTCGACGGGGGCCGAGGCGAGCTGCGCTGCCTCGACCTTGCCGCCGAGATTGGTGAGCGCTGCAGTGTACTTGGTCTTCTGCTCCTCGCTCAAGAGCGAACGCAGGGTCGTGCCGGTTGGCAGCGCGGCCTTCGTCATGGCTAGCTGCTGCATTGCTGTCTCACTGGCCGGATCCATCGGGATCTCGGTCACGAGGATGTCCGAGCTGGTGAGCGCCGTGGCAATGGTCGTGTCATACCACTCGACATCCTTGGGAAGCACGTGGACGGTACCGAACAGATAGATCGTGGTGTCCGCATCGGCGACCTTCCACAGCGCCGGGCCCTTGGCGGTGGCCGCATGAGTGGATTGGGCGGCGTGGTTGTCCGCCAGCGCGGGTTGTGCGGCCAGCAGTGCAAACGGCGCAGCGGTCAGTTCAAGAAGGGAGGCAAGTTTCATCGTAGTTCCTTTCAGAGGGCTATGGGACATCAGACAGGCAAGCTTAAGCGACTGTAATTGTGAGAGAGCCTTTACAGCCTCCACTTGGCGTAAAGATAGGAAATGATCATTCCGACAAAGGCCAGCAGCCACACGCCAAACGGGTGCGGGGCGGCGCCGATCCCTCCGGCATGAAGCACGGCCCAGATCGGAAACCCGGCGAGCACTGCGGTGCATCCGCCGGTAAAGCCGATGAAGTTGTGCTCGCGTTTGACCTCATCGATGGTGTGGAAGCCATAAAGCGGCAACAGCGCAAATCCGAATAACAGCAACCCGGCCAGCAGGATCGCAACCGGCGGATCGAGCGCAAGCTTGTCCCATTCGTTTGAGAACAAGTTGCCATCACCGCGATCGAAGGCTCCGGTTATCAACCCAATCATCCCGCCGACCATTACGGCAATGCCGAAATATGCGAATTGGCGGCGCTGGCGGGTGCGTGCCTCGCCGGGGCCTTTGGTGGGGATTTCGTCGGGAGTCATCCGGCGCCAAAGCCGCAAAGCTGCATATGCGATGCCGCAAATCGCCAGCGCGAGGGCGCCGACAAAGGCGAAATCTCGCGCAGTCGGATAACCCTCCTCGATCATCACACTGACGTGGCCGAACATCACTCCGGCAAGGAAAAGCACCAAGATGCCAGCGCCAAACGCAAGCACGGTGCGACCGAGCAGCGCGAGACCTTCGGGCGCGTCAGTGTCGCTGCGAAGGGGATCACTGTTCGTCATGGAAAATCTCCTCGATCCGCATGTCGAACAGGCGGGCAATCCGGAAGGCGAGAGGAAGGGAGGGGTCGTGCTTGCCGGTCTCGATCGCGTTGACCGCCTGACGCGACACGTCGAGCCGTCCGGCCAGTTCAGCTTGGCTCCAGTCGCGTTCTGCGCGCAGGACTTTGAGGCGGTTTTTCACGGGGTCAGCGATCTTTCAGCCGCTGCCATGTCAGCGCACCGTGGAAAGCAACTGCAATCACGGCAAAAGCAACCGCTGGGTCCATCGGATAATCACGAATGATTGGGAAAGTCGCAGCAATAAGGCATATACCGGAGACAGACGCAGTCCATCGCGCTGCAACCGAAATTTGCTTCTCGACAACCTCATCGCCGGCGCCAAACGCTACCAACATCGTTCCGGCGGCAAAACCGGCTGCAAGCGTAGCCAGAAGATCAGCGCCGAAAATTACTGCAAGCAACAAGACGATTGAGTCCGGTAGGCCAAACCACAAAATGGTATACGCCTTGGTGCGGTCGCTTTCGTTCAGGGCCCCGGGCTTGTAGGGCATGGCTCAGGATCCCACGGCCGCCATGGTCGTAGAAAGAATATTACCCAAGGCATACCCGCTCATCGCGAGGAGCAAAAGCACCTGCCAGCGCTTGACACAGACTGTTTCAACAAGAGTTTTCATTGCAATCTCCATCATGTTTCCCTGACCATATGTAATGTATGTATGACTATATCTCGTGATTCGCTGACTATGTCAAGCTCCCCTGACTTTGTGTCGCAAGAACGTGACCTGTAGAATGGTTCTCTGCGCCGCGTGCTGCGCTGCGGCATTGACGCTTTGGGGGTGTTCGGCCATGGCGGCGCTCCATGAACGCCGTCCCTTTCTACACCCCGGCCACTCGCGATCCGGCGCGCTCGTTCCAGGACATGATCCTGACCCTGCATGACTTCTGGAGCGCGCAAGGGTGCGTGATCCTGCAACCCTATGACATGCGCATGGGCGCGGGCACGTTCCACACCGCGACTACGCTTCGCGCGCTCGGGCCGGAGCCGTGGAACGCTGCCTTCGTCCAACCCTGCCGCCGACCGACCGACGGGCGGTATGGCGAAAACCCCAACCGATTGCAGCATTATTACCAGTATCAGGTGATCCTGAAGCCTTCGCCGCCTGGCATGCAGGAGCTGTATCTCGCGAGCCTGAGCGCCATCGGCATCGATCCGCTGGCGCACGACATCCGCTTTGTCGAGGACGACTGGGAATCGCCCACGCTCGTCGCATGGGGGTTGGGCTGGGAGGTCTGGTGCGACGGGATGGAGGTGACTCAGTTCACCTATTTCCAGCAGATGGGCGGGTTTGATTGCAAGCCGGTCGCGGGCGAGTTGACATATGGGCTGGAGCGCCTCGCGATGTATATTCAAGGCGTGGACAACGTCTATGACTTGGCTTTCAACGCCGCCGGGGTTTCGTATGGCGACGTGTTCCTCGAAAACGAGAAGCAGATGTCGAAGTGGAATTTCGAGGTCGCCGATACTGACGCGCTGTTCGATCTGTTCGGTAAGGCCGAGGCCGAGTGTCGCAATGCGCTGTCCGCGGCCGTGCCGCTTGCCGCTTACGAACAGGCGGTAGAAGCAAGCCATTTATTCAACCTGCTCCAGGCGCGCGGCGTGATATCGGTGCAGGAACGCGCAAGTTACATGGGCCGAGTGCGCGACTTGGCGCGGTCTTCGTGCGAGGCTTACGCCGCGAAGATGGAGCCTGAGTGGGCGGGGAAGTATCCGGGATGGAGCCTCGTTTAATGGCTGACTTCCTGCTCGAATTGCGCTGTGAAGAAATCCCTGCCCGCATGCAAACGAAGGCCAAGGAGGATCTGGCGCGGCTGTTCGCCGATGCTCTGTCCAAGGCCGGTTTGACGGCGGGTACGGTCAAAACCTTCGCCACGCCGCGCCGCCTGGCGCTGATTGCCAAGGACCTGCCGCTCGCGACCGAGGCTGTGAGCGAGGAAACCAAGGGGCCGAAGATCGGCGCATCGCCGCTGGCGCTGGAAGGCTTCCTGCGCAAGGTCGGTCTCACTGCGGAGCAGCTGACCGAGCGCGACGGCGTGTATTTCGCCGTGGTCGAGAAGCCGGGGCGCGGCACCGCCGAGGTGCTGGCCGAGGCCATCCCAACGATCATCCGCGCCTTTCCCTGGCCCAAATCGATGCGCTGGGGCGCTGCTTCGCTCAGCACGGAGTCCCTGCGCTGGGTGCGTCCGCTTTCAGGCATCGTCGCCTTGCTGGACGTTACGGTGGTGCCGTGTGCGATTGACGGGATCGCCAGCGGGCGAACGACGATGGGACACCGCTTCCATCATTCCGGCCCGGTCGAGATTGCCGATGCCGGGGCCTATATCGAGACCCTGCGCGCGGCCCATGTGATCGTCCACTTCTCCGAACGCTGCCAATTGATCCGCGACGGCGCTGCCAAGGCTGCCGCCGAAGCGGGCCTGACGCTGGTCACCGACGAGGGTCTGGTGATCGAGAACGCGGGCCTCACCGAATGGCCGGTGCCGCTGCTGGGCCGTTTTGACGAGGCCTTTCTCGACGTGCCGCCCGAGGTGATCCAGCTCACCGCGCGGGTGAACCAGAAGTATTCCGTCTGCGAAGGCGCGGACGGGAAGCTCGCCAACGCCTTCGTCTGCACCGCCAATATCGACGCGATTGACCCCGACGTGGTGGTCGACGGCAACCGCAAGGTTCTCGCCGCGCGCCTCTCGGATGCGCGGTTCTTCTGGGAGCAGGACCAGAAAACGTCGCTCGCGGTTCACGCCGAGAAGCTAGCGCGGATCACCTTCCACGAGAAGCTCGGCAGCGTCGCCGACAAGGTCGAGCGCGTGGCGAAGCTGGCGCGCTGGCTGGTCGAGGAGGGCATTGTAAAATCCTCTCCATCGCAAGATGGGGAGGGGGACCATCCGCAGGGTGGGGGAGGGGTAACCTCTCCTTCGACCAAAGCCGACCCCTCCACCACTTCGTGGTCCCCCTCCCCAAGCGGGCTTGGGGAGGATCGCGCGGCACTCGCCGATCTCGCCGAACAGGCGGCGCGGCTCGCCAAGGCCGATCTGGTGACCGAGATGGTCGGCGAATTCCCCGAATTGCAGGGACTTATTGGCGGCTATTACGCCCGTGCCGAGGGTCTGCCCGATGCGGTCGCCGACGCGATCCGTGACCATTACAAGCCGGTCGGGCAGGGCGATGACGTCCCCACCGCCCCGGTCACCGTGGCGGTGAGCCTCGCGGACAAGCTGGATACGTTGTTCTCGTTCTTCTCGATCGGTGAGCTTCCTACCGGGTCAAAAGATCCTTTCGCCCTCCGCCGTGCTGCCATTGCAGTCATCCGCTTGATCGAAGCGAATGGCGTTCGAGTGCTTGTCAGCGAGCTTGCGCGTTACTGGAACGACGACGAGACAGTTGGTCCGGGGCTCCAGGTCGAAGACTTCCGT
>JBBQWH010000048.1:0-18236 GCA_038210785.1 Sphingomonadales bacterium
TCCGAGGGCTTCCGCGCCGCCATCACCGCGCGCTTTGCTGCGGGCAAGGGCGCGGTGGCGTTGCATCATGCGCTGGCCGGGTGGGCGCAGTGGCCCGAATGGCACCACTGGCTGGGGGGCGGATTCCTCTATCAGCCGGGGGAATGGCAGGGGGCTGCGATGCCGGATTCAGCCTATCGCCACGATGTCGAATACACCGCGCGCGTGGTCGCCGATCACCCGGTGACCCGCGGCTTGCCTAAACACTTCCCCGTTACCGACGAGCTGTACCTCTGCCCTATCGACGAGGCCGCCGTCATCCCGCTGCTGCGCGCCGAGGGGTTCGCTTTCACCGCCGACAATTTCTATTCCGCCGCCAACGCTGTGGCGGGAGCAATGTTCAGCCGCGCAGGCTGGGATCACCCGGCGGGCAGCAACCTGATCGGCTGGGAAAGCCGCACCTGCCCCGCGCGCCTTGTCTACCTGCAATGCGGCGATGGCCCAGCTACCTACGCCAACCCCCATGTGCGCCGAATGCTGGCGCAGGCGCTCGACTACACCTCAGGAGACCCCGCATGACCCCGACCGACACCGTCACCGCCTTTATCGGCCACTGGAACAACGGCGCCATGGAGGCGATGTATGCGCTCTGCACCGAGGACGTTATCTGGCGCAATATCCCGATGGACCCGGTCGCGGGCAAGCCAGCGTTTCGCGCTGCGGTGGACGGGTTCATGGGCGATGTCACCGCCTGCGACTGGCAGGTTCATGCCATCGCGGCGAACGGCAACACCGTGCTGACCGAGCGTACTGATGCGTTCACCTTCACAGACGGCCGCCGCGCCGCGATCCGTGTGATGGGCACGTTTGAACTCGGCGCTGACGGGTTGATCGCCGCATGGCGCGACTATTTCGACATGCTTGAGTTTCAGCGCGAATTTCTCGGCGTGTGACGCTTGGCGCGCAACCCTAACACAAACGTGCATCGCATCGGGGGGGCTGACATGGCTAGGCTCTCCCTCGTAATTCCAAGGGTGTGGAGCCGCCTTACATGAACAAGCCCGAAGGCAATGTGTTTGCCCCTGAAACGCTGATCGATCCGTTCGATTACTATCGCGCCGTGCACGAGGCAGGGGTGGCGATCGAGCATCTCGAAGCGATGAACACCTATGTCGTCTACAGCTACGATCTGTGCAGCGAGGCAACCACCAAGCCCGAGATTTTCTCGAATGATTTTACCGCGCTGATGGGGCGTGAAGCGGATGAAGATATTCAGGCGATCCTGGCTGAAGGCTGGCCCGACCTTCCCACCCTGCTGACCGCCGATGCCCCGGTCCACACTCGCAACCGCAAGCTGGTGAACCTCGCCTTCTCCGCCCCGCGCGTGAATGCGATCGAAGCGGACATGCGCGAAAAGTCGATCGAGTTGATCGAAGCCTTTGCCGACCGGGGGACGTGCGAATTCGTCGAGGAGTTCGGCGTGCCTCTGCCCGTTGCCATGATTGCCGGGCAGATCGGGCTGGATGACAACCCCAAGCAGGTCAAGGACTGGTCCGACGCGGCGGTCGACCGGTTCAGCCAGATGGTCGATTATGAGCGCAAGAAGGAATGCGCGCGCAGCCTGGTCGAATTCCAGCACTACATGAAAGCCAAAATCGATGATCGCCGCGCCAATGGCGGCAACGACTTGCTGACCGATCTGGTCGAAGCGCGGATCGAGGGTGAAACCCCGCTGACCGATCCCGAAATCATGTCGCTGATGCAGCAGTTCATGGTGGCGGGGAACGAAACCACCACCTCGACGCTGGCAGGAGGATTGCTCCAGCTGATCCGCAACCCTGATCAGATGGCCAAGGCCAAGGCAGCCGCCGGCGGGCGCGATCCCAAGGTGCTGGGCAATCTGGTCGAAGAGGCGCTGCGCTATGAAACGCCCACAGCGGGGATGTGGCGGATCGTCAAGGCCGATACCGAGCTTGGCGGCGTGGCGATCCCGGCGGGCGCGGTAGTGCAGCTGCGCTATGCCGCTGCCAACCGCGATCCCAAGCGTTTCCCCGATCCCGACCGCTTCGACATCGATCGCACCAATGCCCGCACGCATCTGAGCTTTGGCAAAGGGCCGCATATGTGCGTGGGCAATATGCTGAGCCGCAAGGAAATGCTGGTCGCGTTTGACGAGCTGCTCGAACGGCTCGATAATTTTGCGGTGCCTGATGACAGCGCAATCAGGATCATGCCCAATATCCTGCTGCGCGGGGTCACCCACCTGCCGATTACCTTTACCCGGAAAGCCTGAGACCCATGAATTTCGACCTGTCCGAAGAACAGGAAATGTTTGTGTCCTCGGTGGAGCGCTTTGCCGTCCCGACCGATGTCGAGGCGCGGCGGCGGCTGCGGTTGTCCCCCACCGGCTATGACAGGGCGCGCTGGCAAAGCCTCGCCGAACTCGGGCTGATTGCGCTGGCGGCGGGCGAGGATGCAGGCGGCATGGTCGGATCGGCGGTTGATCTGGCGCTGGTTGCCGAAGCGATCGGCAAGGCAAACGCGCCCGACCCGCTGCTCGAACATGGCATTTTGCCGGCGCTGCTGCTCGAACGCGGCGGCGCGGGGGACAGGCTCGCAGGCATGCTTTCGGGCCTCACCATCGCCACCCTCGCCTGGACCGAACGCGGGCAGCGTTACAGTATCAAAGCCAAGGGCATGAAGGCGGAAAGCCAAGGCGCGAGTGGGGAAGGGAGCTTCGTGCTGACGGGCGAAAAGACGATGGTTATGGGGGCTCTTCTCGCCGACCTGTTCATCGTCACGGCCGATATTGACGGTGAGACAGCGTGCTTTCTCGTGCCGCACGACGCGCCCGGGTTGGAGGTGCGCGCCTATCGCCTCGCCGATGGCAGCATTGCAGGCGAGATCAAACTGACCCGCACGCCTGCCTCGGCGCAACTGGCGCTCGATGCCGCAGCACTCGCCGCCATCGCGGCCGAAATGCGGCTTTATGCCGCGGCCGAGATGGTTGGGCTGGGCCAGCGGCTGCTGGATGATACGCTGATCTACGTGAAGGAGCGCGAGCAGTTTGGGGTCGCGATCGGATCCTTTCAGGCGCTCCAGCACCGGCTGGTCGATTGCTACGCGCGCCAGGAACAATCGCGCTCGATGCTGTACCGCGCCGCGCTGACCGACCGGGCGGACGCGGCCACATGGCACCGCGCCGCCGCCGGGGCCAAGGCGTTTATCGGCGAGAATGTCGATGCGATCGCGCGCGAGGCGGTGCAGATGCACGGCGGGATGGGGATCACCGACGAGCTCGCGATTGGCCACGCGATGAAGCGCGTGCTGGTGCTGTCCCGGCTGTTCGGCGACATCGACACCGTGCTCGCCGAATATGCTTTAGCGGCCTGAGAGGGCCAAAGGGAACACGCGCACTGGGGCAGTAGAACGACCCGAACCTGTGGAGCGACGGGGCAGAGCCGCAGCTGATGGGCGGGCGGCTGCCGACGGGCGAAGTGGTGTTCCCGATGCCGGTCGGCGATGCGGCTGAAGGTGTGGAACCTTACAAGCTGTCGCGCCGGGGCAAGCTGTGGTCTTGGACGTCGCAGGGCTTTCTGCCGAAGGAGCCTTACGAAGGCCCCGGGAGCGGCCCCGGAGAAGGCCCGCCCGATTTTGTGCCGTTCCTGCTCGGCTATGTCGAACTGCCCGGCGAGGTGATCGTCGAGAGCCGGCTTGTCGATGCGCGGCTGGAAGACCTCCATCTTGGGATGGACCTCGAATTTTGCGTGGTACCGTTCAACGCGGTGCATGACACCTTTGCCTTCCGTCCGGTTGCCATCAGCGAAAGCGCTAACGAGGATCTGGCCGCATGAGCGAGAACGTCTACATCATCGGCGCCGGGATCCACCCGTTTGGCCGCACCGATGGCCGTTCGGGCCGCGAACAGGGCGTCTATGCGGTGCGCGAGGCGCTGGCCGATGCCGGGCTGGGTTGGCCCGATATAGAATGCGCTTACGGCGGCAGCGCGGCAGCGGGCAGCGCCGATATCATGGTCAACGAACTGGGGCTGACCTCGCTCCCGTTTACCAATGTCGCCAATGGCTGCGCCACCGGCGGCAGCGCGCTCGCAGCATCGCAGCAGGCGATCGCCAGCGGGATGTATGATCTCGCGCTTGCAGTCGGTTTCGACAAGCACCCGCGCGGCGCCTTCAATGCCAAGCCGGCCGATTACGGTCTGCCCGAATGGTACGGTCAGACCGGCATGATGCTGACCACGCAGTTCTTTGCGCTGAAGATCCAGCGTTACATGCAGCTTCACGGTATCACCCGCACCACGCTCGGCCGAGTGGCGGAAAAGGCGTTTCGCAACGGCACGCTCGCCCCTCATGCGTGGCGCCGCAGCCCGGTTGATCTCGAAACGATCATGAACGCGCCGATGATCAACGATCCCTTGACCAAATACCTGTTCTGTTCGCCGGCGGAGGGCGCGGTGGCGCTGATCCTCGCCTCCGAGAAGAAGATGAAGGAACTCGGCGCGGACGGGGTCAAGGTGCGATCGATCGCGGTCAAAACCCGCCCACCCAATTCGTTCGAGGTGTTTCAGGCCGGCGTCAGCATCGAGGAAGGCGGCAAGCCCACCGTGCTCGCCAGCAAGGCCGCGTTCGAGCGTGCCGGGGTCGGCCCCGAAGACATCGGCGTCGCGCAATTGCAGGACACCGAAAGCGGCGCGGAGATCATGCACATGGCCGAAAACGGCTTTTGCACGGATGGCGAGCAGGAAGAATGGCTCGCCAAGGGCTGGTCGGAAATCGGTGGGAAGCTGCCGGTCAACACCGATGGCGGTTGCCTTGCATGCGGCGAGCCGGTGGGCGCTTCAGGGCTGCGGCAGGTGTATGAAAACGTCGAACAATTGCGCGGGCGCGCGGGTCAGCGGCAGGTCCCCGGTAACCCGCGCTTCGGCTACTCCCACGTTTACGGCGCACCCGGCCTGTCCGCCGTCGCGATCTTGGAGCGCGAATGAGCCGGATGGCGGGCAAGGTCGCGCTGATATCGGGCGGCGCCGAGGGAATTGGCGCTGCGACCGCGCGGTTGATCGTGGCCGAGGGCGGCAGCGTGATGCTGGGCGATGTGCAGCTTGAAAAGGCGCAGGTGCTCGCGGCGGAACTGGGCGAGCGCGCCGCCGCCTGCCCGCTCGACGTGCGCGATCTGGCGCAGTGGGAGGCCGCCGTTGCGGCCACGCAGGCACGCTTCGGCAAGCTAACCGTGCTGTGTAACATCGCCGGGATTTCCGAACCCGGCAATGTGACAGGCGGCGCACTCGACGTGTGGCAGCGCACGATCGATATCAACCTCAACGGCCCGTTCTACGGCATGCGCGCTGCGATCCCGGCGATGGAGGCCAGCAATGAGCCTTGCGCGATCGTCAATATCGGCTCGATGATTGCAATGCGCGCGGCCTCGTTCGTGGCGGCCTATAGCGCGTCCAAATCGGGGTTGCAGGGGCTGACGCGTTCGGTCGCGCTCGATCTGGCGGAGCGCGGCTTGCCGATCCGGGTCAACATGGTGCACCCTGGAGCCATCCGCACGCCGATGTACAACCGCTACAAATTCTCAGGCCAAGCCGATCCCGAGGCGATCGAAACCCAGTTTGCCGCCACACACCCAATGAACCGCATCGGCGAGCCCGAGGAGGTCGCCCGCGCGGTGGTGTTCCTTGCCAGCGACGAGGCTAGCTTTACCACCGGCTGCGACTTCACCGTCGACGGCGGCGGGTCGATAAGGAGCTGATATGTCTGAGCACCCCGCTACCCGCATCCCAAATACTCGAATAGACGCACATTTCATCGCTGCGGGAAAGTATCACGATATTGACTACCCCCGGCTCGAAATCCTCAAGCTGCTAGCCGAACACCCCCATATCCGCACCACCGTGGCGGCGGATTATTCGGGGCTGGAGCGGCTCGATAGCTGCCGGTTCCTGATCACCTACACCTGCGATCTGATGCCGACTGTAGAACAGGCCAAGCAATTGCGCGCGTGGCTGGACAAGGGCGGCAAGTGGATGGCGCTGCACGGCACCAACTCGATCCTGGTCTTCACCGCAGAAGGCCTGGTCGATGCGCCGGACGAGCGCGCGGACGTGTTCGACATGCTCGGCACACAGTTCAAGGCGCACCCGCCGATCGGCAAGTTCCCGGTCGAGGTAGTCAACAAAGCCCACGAGCTGACGCAGGGAATCGCGGATTTCGAGGTGGTCGACGAGCTTTACCTGTCCAAAATCACCGCTCCGATCGATACTTTGATGCAGACTACATTCGAAGGCGAGGCAACCGGTTTTGTCGCGGCGCACTGGGACAAGGCCACGGTGCCTATCCTTTATACGAGGGATATCGGCGCGGGGCAGATCGTTTACAACGCGCTAGGCCATTGCCGCGGGCATTATGACCTGCCGGGAATGGCCGATTTCTACCCGCACAAGGAAATGTGCGCGTGGAACTATGATGTCTATTATGAGATGCTGCGGCGCACCATCCGCTGGGCCATGAGAGATGGGGCCTGAGACGGGGCCCGAATTTACCTACTGTATGCGACGAATGGGATCGGACTGACATGGACATGGAATTCTCGGCCGAGGACATTGCCTTCCGCGAGGAGGTGCGCGCGTTCTTGCACGACAATCTGCCTGACCGGCTGCGCGACGGCGCGCGCCGCACGCCAGGCGTGTTTGTCGAACCTGATATCGGGATGGAATGGCACCGCATCCTCTACCGCCAAGGCTGGGTCGCTCCCCACTGGCCCGAGGCCGATGGCGGCACGGGCTGGAGCCCGGCGCAAAAGTTCATCTTCGAGAAGGAATGCGCGCTGGCCGGTGCGCCCTCGCTCGCGATCCTCGGCCTGCGGCTGGTCGGCCCGGTGATTTGCGAATTCGGCACGCCTGAGCAAAAGGCGCGCTTCCTGCCGCGCATCCTGTCGGGTGAGGATTACTGGTGCCAAGGCTATTCGGAACCGGGCTCGGGGTCCGACCTCGCCAGCCTCAAAACCACCGCGCAGCGTCATGGCGACGATTACGTGATTAACGGATCGAAGATCTGGACCACCCATGCACATCACGCCAACTGGATCTTCGCCCTCGTCCGCACAGATGCCAGCGTGAAGAAGCAGGCCGGGATCAGCTTCCTCTTGGTGCCGATGGACCAGCCGGGGGTTGCGGTCACGCCGATCCACTCGATGTCGGGCGATCATGAGGTCAACGCAGTATTCTTTACCGATGCGCGCACGCCGGCCCACAACCTCATAGGCGCGGAAGGCGCGGGCTGGAGCATCGCCAAGTTCCTGCTCGAGAACGAGCGCGGCGGATCGTGCTATGCGCCGCGCCTGCTGCAATCGATCGACCGGCTCGAGCAGCTCGCACAGACCCAGCCTTCGGGCGTCAACGGCGCTATGGGGCATGATCCGCGCTTCCGCGACCGGCTCGCCCGCGTGCGGCTCGAAGCCGAGGCGCTTGAGGTGACCGAACTGCGCATCCTCGCCCAGCTGGCCAAGGGCCGCGCGCCGGGGCCGCAGACCTCGCTGGTCAAGCTGCTGGGATCGAACATTGGCCAGCAGGTCGATATGCTGCGGCTCGAACTGCTCGGCCCCGACGCGCTGCAACTGCCCTTGGAGCGCCCGCTTTACGGCAATGAAGCGCCCGAACCGGTGGGGAGCGAGTACGCTCAGACCGCGATGGGCCGCTACCTCAATAATCGCGCAGCGACGATCTTTGGCGGTTCGGACGAGGTGCAAAAGAACATCATCGCCAAGACCGTACTGGGTCTTTGATCCTCACACAGGACACTGCAAAAATGGACGTATCGAAGCTGATGTTCCGCGAAGGCCTTATGACAGGCGAACGTATTCTCGTGACCGGCGGCGGCACCGGGCTGGGGCGCGAGATGGCCGAAGGCTTTCTGAAGCTGGGCGCGACCGTCTACATCTGCGGGCGGCGGCAGAACAAGCTTGATGAAACGGCCGCGGAACTGACCGCGCTGCATGGCGGCAAAATTGTCGGCATGGCCTGCGACATCCGCGATGCGGATGCGATCCACACAATGGTCGACGCAATCTGGGCCGATGGCGGCGCGCTTACTGGCGTGGTCAACAACGCTGCAGGCAACTTCATCAGCCGCACCGAGGATCTGTCGGTCAATGGCTTCAACGCCATCGCCGACATCGTGATGCGCGGCACGTTCTACGTCACGCTCGATATCGGAAAGCGGCTGATTGCCGAGAAGAAGCGCGCCAGCTTCCTATCGATCCTCACCACCTGGGTGTGGTCTGGCAGTGCCTTTGTGGTGCCGTCGGCCATGTCCAAGACCGCAATCAACGCGATGACCCAGAGCTTGGCTACCGAATGGGGCCGCTATGGCCTGCGCTTCAACGCTATCGCCCCTGGGCTGTTTCCAACCAAAGGGATGAGCGCGCGGCTCAGTCCGGGCGGGTCGGGCGGCAATTCGAACAATTCGATGAACCCGATGGGCCGCGCGGGCGAGATGCACGAGCTTGCCAATCTCGCAGTGTTCCTAATAGGGCCGGGCGCGGAATATGTGAACGGGCAGACCATCGCCATAGACGGCGCCGGCTTCCAAGCCAACGGCGGGACGTTCTACCCGATGCTCCACGCGCTGGGTGATGCCGAATGGGACGCAATGCGCGCGATGATCAAAGGAACCAATGACAAGGACAAGGCCGAGCGCACAGTCGGCTGACGATCTGCCGCGCTCAAGTGACGCTCAAGTGACTGGAGCGCGCTGGTTGTATTCGGGGCGTTGCCAGTCCCCGCTAGTGAGCACCTCGGCGAGGTGGCGGGCCGCGTCGGCGATGTCGGCGAAGTGCAGGTAGGCAGGCGCGAAACCCAGTCGCAGCACATCGGGATCGCGGAAATCGCCGATCACTCCGCGCGCGATCAACGCTTGAATGATGGCATAGGCGTGGGGATGCCGGAACGATAGCTGACTCCCGCGCGCGGCGCTGCAGGGTGGGCTGACCAGCTCTAGATCGACATTCAGCGCCAGCAATGATGCGAGGAAGAACTCCGAAAGCGCCTGCGACTTCTGATACAATCGCTCCACCCCGATCTCGGAGATCAGCTCAACCCCGACCTCGAGCGCCGCCAGCCCCAGCACCGGCGAGGTGCCGCAAAGCAACCGTTCGATCCCCGGCGCGCCCTGGTAGTCATCGACGAAGGCAAACGGCGCGGCATGGCCGAACCAGCCGGTGAGTGGCTGGGCAAGGTCTGCGTGGTGGCGCTTTGCAACGAAGGCGAAGGCCGGCGCGCCCGGCCCGCCACACAGGTATTTATAACCGCATCCGACCGCGAAATCCGCGCCTGCGGCGCTCAGATCGACCGGCACAGCCCCGGTCGAATGCGACAGGTCCCACAGCACCAGCGCGCCCGCCGCATGCGCCGCGCGGGTCAGCGCCGCGATGTCGTGCAGCGCGCCGGTCTTGTAATGAACGTGGGTAAGCAGCAGCAGAGCGACATCGCCGTCCAGCGCCTCTGCCAGCCGCTCGCGCTCCGCCAGCCGCCGCTCGGCGAGGCCCTGCCGTTCCAGTCCAGCAATCATGTAGAGATCGGTCGGGAAATTGCCGAGTTCGGACAGCACCACCTTGCGGCCCGGACGCATTGCTAGCGCCGCCGCGATCAGCTTGAACAGGTTTACGCTTGTCGAATCGCACGCGATCACCTCACCCGATGCCGCGCCGATCAGGGGCGCGATCTTGCCCCCGATCCGGCTCGCCGCGTCAAACCACCCGGCCCCGCCGAATTCAGGGCCGTTCCACGAGCGGATCAGCCCATCGCCCCATTCCTCGGCGATGACGCGCGCCATTACAGCGGGGGTCGCCCGGGGCAACGCGCCCAAAGAATTGCCGTCAAGGTAGATCACCCCGTCGGGCAGCAGGAACCGCTCGCGATAACCGGCCAGCGGATCGGCAGCGTCGAAATCGGCGGCGCGCTCCTCGGGGCTCATGCCAGTTCCCGCAAGACGGCGCGCACCGGCGCGGCGTCGCCGCCCACAATCGCCAGCGGCAGCGCGATCAGCTCATAGCGGCCCTCTGGCACATCATCGAGCACCAGCCCTTCGAGCACGCGGATATCATGGCGCAGCACCGCCAGATGCGCGTCCATCGTTTTGGAGGTCTGCGGATCGATTGAAGGGCCGTCGATCCCCACCAGCCGCACGCCGGCCGCTGCGAGTGCGTCGATCGTGGCAGGCGCAATCGCAGCGGTATCGCTGGTCCATGCCTCCTGCGGGAAGGTATCGAAAGTGCGCAGCAGCACCCGCTCCGCCCCGCCAAGATCGGGCAGATGCTCGGGCAGGACCAGCGCTCCCGCCCCGCGCGCATCGACCACCAGACATTCGCCGAGATAGGGCAACAGATCGACGCTGGCGATGTCGGGCGCGCCTTGGCTGTAATGCAGCGGCGCATCGGCATGCGCGCCTGAGTGAGTGGACAGGGTAATCGCCGAGACATTCACCGGCGCGCCCGCGCCGATCTGCCACGTTCCTGCCTGCTGGAAAGGGGTGTCCCCAGGCCAAACCGGGAGGCCCGGACGCAGGGGCTGTGAGATATCCCACAAGCGGCGGGTCATATCGCAGTCCTCACACTCAGCAGTTCGGGGAAAAACGCCTGTTTGAGCACGCCTTTGAGGTAGGGCACGCCAGGGGTGCCGCCGGTGCCGCGTTTGAAGCCGATGATCCGCTCGACGGTTTTAAGATGGCCGAAGCTCCAGCGCTGGAAGTGGTATTCGAGATCGACCAGCTTCTCGGCGAGCTCGTACAGATCCCAGTGCTCCTGCGGATCGCGATAGATCGCAGCCCAGGCTGCCTCGACACTGGGATTGTGGATGTAGGCCGCTGCCGGATCGCGGGCAGCGGCGGCTTGGTCGATCGCTAAGCCTCGCCGTGCCAGAAGGCGGATCGCGGCGTCATACAGGCTGGCCCGCCCGCGCTCCGCCTCCAGCCGCTCGGCCCAGTCGGCATTGGGCTGGTGCAGCCGCACATGCCGTGCATCGCGCCCGCCAAGCATGAATTCCATCATCCGGTACTGGGCCGACTGAAATCCGCTCGACGTACCGAGATACGGACGGATCGCGGAATAATCATGCGGGGTCATGGTGCTGAGCACGTCCCAGCTCTGGATCAATTGCTGCTGCGCGCGCGCCACCCGGGCGAGCATCTTGAAGGCGGGGCGCAGGTTGTCGGCTTCGATCGCGGCGCGCGCCGCGATCAGCTCGTGCAGGCACAGCTTGAGCCAAAGCTCGCTCGCCTGATGCACGATGATGAACAGCAACTCGTCATGCGCATCAGACGCCGGGTGCTGCGCCGCAAGGATGCGGTCGAGATCGAGATAGCGCGCGTAGGTCACATCGGCAGGCATACCTGCGTTTCTAGCGTGCGGCGTGCCCTAAGGAAACTACTGCGTTATCATACCCTCGATCACGCGCGCTTCGGGATGGTATTTGTCGATATGCTTGAGGATGATCTTGAGGTTACGGCTGTTCGAGCGGAACACAAGGTCAGCCGCATCGCCCACCAGCGGGATCGCGCCCACCGCAGTATCTAACAATACGTTGAGCCCCATACGAGCCAGCTTCCACCGGGGCAGGCCGAGATTGCGCGCTTCCCAGATGATATAGGCGCCCATTGCCGCAGTGACGATTTCGCCCAGCACCGGCACCAGCCCGACCAGCGCGTCAAGGCCCACCGGTAGGTTGATCCCCGGGATCGTGAAGCTGCGCTCGAGCAACCGTTCCATCGCGATCACGCGGGCCCGCACCGATGCTGCATCGGTGCCAGTTGGCAGCGGCAAGTCGATCATGCGGGCGGCGGGCCGGCGGGGCGTATCGCTGTTCATACCTGTCATGTGGTGGGCTGCGACAATGGGAACAAGGGGTGGATACCCCAAGGGTTGGGCAGGTAATTGCTGATCGACCCGCGCACCAGCGACCAGCGCACCGGCGCGCCGAGCGGAATGTATGCCTCGCGTTCGACCAGCGCGGCATGGGCTTCGATGTACAGCCGCTCACGCGCGGCCGCGTCACGCTCGGTCAGCGCCTGGCGTACCAAAGCGTCGGCGCGGGCCGCGCATAGGCCGGCTTTCAGACTGCAATGGAACTGGTTTAGATACCAGCGCGGCGAGGTGTAACGCGCGAGCGTATCGCGCAGTTCGAGATCGGCCGCCTCGCCCGCGGCCACTCGCTTGACCGAAACCCCGATCGAGCCCCACGCTTCGGTGAGCTGGCGCAGCACGAGGTCGCTCCCCGGCCCGCGCGGAAGGGCGACCCGCACCACCGCTTCGCGCCCCGGCCCGGTCCAAGCGCGCACCCGAGCGGCGGCCACCGTCCGCCGGTCCACAATCGAGGCGCCATTCCAGCGGTCGTCGGGATAGGGCGGCGCTGAATAGATATCGGACGGCACGATCCAGCTGCTCTCGCGCCAGCCACTGATCCCGAAGCTCTGGATCAGCGCGGTCCGGTCGATCGCCATCGACAGCGCCTCGCGCCGGGCCGGATCGGCCAGCACGCCCTCTTCGCGGCGCACAACCAGCCCGAACAGGCCAAGCGCTGGATCGACCTGAATTGTCCCACGCGACAGCGGCCCGGCCTCGGCCAGCGGGAAATCCACAAGGCTGCCGCCCAGCACCAGATCCACGTCCCCGCGTGTGAACGCCTCCACCGCCGCGCGCGCTGCAAACGCCCGCACCGTAACCGGGCGCGCGACGTCCTCCCGGTCTTCGCGCGCGGGCAGGCCGCGGGTTTCGGGCGGCAGGGCCGACAGGCGAACCGTAGCGGCCGCCTCATCGCGCGACATCGCCATCGGTCCGGCCCCGCTGCCGCTTTTGATGAAGCCGAGCTCGGGCTGTGCAAGCAGGCGCAGGAAATCGGGCATCGGCGAGGTCAGCCGCACTTCCACAACCCGCCCGGTCATGGCGCGGATGTCGCGCACCTTGGCGAGATCGAGCGCGAGCGAAGTGCCGCCGAGCCGCGCTATCGCCTGACGCAGCTGCTGGCGAACATCGGCCGCACTGATTTCCTCGCCATCGGGCCAGGTGCTGTCTCGCAGGCGGAAGATGTAGCTCAGGCCATCGTCGGTCACGATCCAGCGTTCGGCGATCGCCGGCACCACTTGGCCCGCGGGATCCAGTGCGACCAGCCCCTCGCCGCTCGCAGCGCGAAGATGCTGCGCAGCGGGCGACAGGCGAACGCCTTGCTGGAACAGGCTGCCGGGCGCGCCGATCACCGCCACCTCGACCGGCCCACCGCCCCCCGAGGGGCCGCAGGACCACAGCGCCAGCGCAGCAAACAAGGGCAGCCAGAATCGCATCGGCATCTGCCTAGCAGGTTGCAGCGTCTCGGTCAGCTTGCGGTGGAACGCGCAGACGACACCGTCGCCTGAGCCTGCGTCAGAGCTTGCGCAGCTGGCTCTGCTCGGGCGGCGGCGGAGCGCGATGCGCCCACGACGGCTTGACAATGGCGGCCACCGGATCGTCGCTTTCCTGAAGCGGGCGACGCGCCTTTTGGGAATCGATTTCCTCGTCGAACGCGATGCCGAAGCGGTTGTCCTGCACCCATGCGACGCTTCCACCTACCGCGCCGATATGGCGCAATTCAACAGTCAAGCGGTGCCCACGTTGTACGCGCAGCAGGCCTTCGCCCATCATGCCGCCGTCGGACAGATTGCGCACTCTTACCCGCTGCGTTTCGGCGCTGTGCTCGACGCGAATGTCAGCCAGCAGAAACAGGCTGTCGCGCGTGACGCTGCGTGTTTCAACCCCCGTCATTTCCGGTACGCCTCCTCATCGGAAAAAAGCTCGTGCACTCTGCTAACCGGAACTACGGTACGGCACCATGATGCACCATTGCTTGTGTTTCACGCGCAGTTAATCGGCAGTAAATATCCAACTCTTCCGTCGCCGCTCCAAATGAGGTGTCCCATGGCGGCACAGCCCGTACAGAGTGAGTTTACCCCTAATCGTCGCGCGAGACTTTTTCGCGCCGCTCGTGCGCTTCCTGCGCCTCTACCGTCATCGTCGCGACCGGGCGCGCGATCAGCCGCCTGAGCCCGATCTGATCGCCGGTGACCTCGCAATAGCCATATTCGCCCGAATCAATCCGACGCAGCGCGGAATCGATCTTAGAGACCAGCTTGCGCTGACGGTCACGGGTTCGCAGTTCGATGCCCCAGTCGGTCTCGCTCGAGGCGCGGTCGGTGAGGTCAGCTTCGCGCAGCGGGCCATCCTGCAGCGATTGCAGCGTCTGGCCGGCGGCGGAATGGATCGAGCGCTTCCATTCGATCAACAGCATCCGGAAATAAGCCTGCTGGCGCTCATTCATGTATTCCTCGTCCTCGCTCGGCATATAGTCCGGTGCGAGCAGGCGCTTGGCCTTTTCAAGGATATCGATTTCGTCAGACGCCGTAGTTGGCATGAAGCCCTCAAATCCCATAAGCTGCAGTGCAGGCCATCGCGATTGGGCGCCTGAATAGTTTCATTGGCTCACTTGGTCCCGGCAAGCTGAAGCAATGCGCGCCCTATAGGCAAGCACCCGAGGGCGCACAAGCGGCTTTGGTATGAAGTGGTGGCAAAAGCCGGACCGCCACAAAATGCCACCTGCGTTAACCAATTTTTGACCATAAGAGTCGCACTTCTCTGTTCACGGAAGGTCGCAAGGGGGCGACCAGGTGACGACGGGGACCAAATCATGAATATCATTGCGATCAGCGCCGTGGACGCAAATGTTTCACGCGAAACATCGTCCGAAGCGGTGCTTGGCGTCTGGCTGGCGGGGGCAGCGCAGGGTCAGGTCGGGGCGTGCTTCGATCTCGGCGTTGCGTTTTCGACCGGCAGCAATGGTGCCGCCTGCGATCTGATCGAAGCGCACAAGTGGTTCAATCTCGCCGCCGCGCGCGGTCATGAGGAAGCGTCACATTGCCGCGCCGATATTGCCGAAGAGATGACCGCGCGCGAAATCGCCGAGGCCCAGCGCCGGGCGCGTCATTGGCTTGCCGAGGGACGCGCGCGCGCAGCGTAGGCGAACATTAGCCGCCCTGTTTGAACGGGGTGCGCGAACCGAGATACAGCTGGTCGCTAGCCACGCCCACGCGCTCGCGTCCAAGAAAATCAGCGATTGCCGAACGGAAACCAGGATCCGCGATCCAGTGCGCGGACCACGTCTGCACCGGCTCATACCCCCGCGCCAGCTTGTGCCCGCCCTGCGCGCCCGCCTCGACCCGGCCCAGCCCGCGCGCAATCGCGATGTCGATCGCCTGATAATAGCACAGCTCGAAATGCAGGAACCGCACCTCGCGGGTGCAACCCCAGTAGCGTCCGTAAAGCGCATCGGTCCCGGCGAAATTGAGCGCGCCGGCGATCGGCTCGGGCCCGTCATAGGCGAGGATCAGCACGATCCGGTCCCCCATCCGCTCGCCCAGCAGGCTGAACGCCTCACGCGTCAGATAGGGGCTGCCCCATTTGCGTTGCCCCGTATCCTGATAGAACACCCAGAACGCGTCCCAATGCGCCTCGGTGATCGCGCTGCCGATGAAGTGCCGGATCGACAGCCCATCGACCGCCGCGGCGCGTTCTTTGCGCAAATCCTTGCGCTTGCGCGAGGCCAGCGCGCCGAGGAAATCGTCGAAGCTCGCATAGCCGCGGTTGAACCAGTGGAACTGGATATCGCTGCGCGGCATCCACCCCGCGGTTTCGAACAGCGGCAATTGCGCTGGATCGATAAAGGTCGCGTGGGCGGAGGACATATTGTTCTGCACGCACACCGCCTCGGCGCCCTTAAGCAGGTGCGGGGCGAGCGCCGGGTCGGACAAGAGCAGGCGCGGGCCGGTGGCCGGCGTGAAAGGCGCAGCGATCTGCAACTTGGGATAATAGCGCCCACCCGCGCGGTGCCAAGCATCCGCCCAGCTGTGATCGAACACATATTCGCCCTGGCTGTGCCCTTTGGCGTAGGACGGCATCGCGGCAAGCAGCGCGCCTGCCGCATCGGTGATCGCGATCGGTGCAGGCTCCCACCCGGTGCCGGGGCCGACCGAGCCCGAATCCTCCATCGCGGTGAGGAATTCGTGCGATACGAAAGGGTTATCATTGCCGCCGAGCGCGTTCCATTCGTCGCGGTCAAAGGCGCCGACCGAGGAGGCGATGCGGACGGTCAGCTCGGGATCGCTCATGCCAGCCCCGCCCCTTCGGTAATCAGCGCATCGGCATGAGCAAGGCCCTGTGCCCGCGTTTCGGGCGAGCGCACTGTCCACGTCAGCAGCGGGTGACCGGCGGCGCGCCATGCGGCTGCATCCGGCCGCAACAGATCGCGCACATCGATCGCGAGGAAATCGGGCTGCGCCTTTGCGAGCGCTATGGGATCGCGCCACGCGCCCTCGAACCCGTTGGCATAGCTGTCCGTCCCGACCAGCCCGCGGGTAACGCTCGGCGCGTGAGCGGCGAACCATGCGCCGACACGCGGATCGAAGCTCATCGCGGCGTGATCGCCGGTATAACCCGCGACCAGCCGGGTGACGGCAAGACAGGTCCGTTCGACCGCATAGCCGGGCTGTGACTTGATTTCGATCAGCAGCGGCACCCGGCCCGCCACGAGGTCGAGCAACGTGGCAAGTAGAAGCGGATGCTGATCGGTGCCCAGCAGGCTGAGTTCCGCGAGCTCATCGGCGATGTGCGCCGCAGTTGCACCCGCCGCCCCGGTCAGCCGCGCCAGCTCCCAATCGTGGAACACCATCGGGTGATCATCACGACTCATCTGGATATCGCATTCGATCCCCATGCCAGCCGCAATCGCGCCTTCCGCCGCCGCGCGGGAGTTTTCCGGAACGCACCCCGAGGCATTGACGCAGTGCAGACCGCGATGGGCATATTCCCACCGCGTCAGCCAGTCCGGGGCGGGCCGCGCAATCATCGGCGCTCAAGCATCCTTAAGCGCGACCACCGCATCGACCTCAACCGCTGCGCCGCGCGGCAGAGCGGGCACGCCGACCGCGGCGCGCGCGTGCTTGCCGGCATCGCCGAACACCTGCTCCATCAGATCGGACGCGCCATTGGCAACCTCGGGCTGATCGGTGAAATCGGCGGTGCAATTGATGAAGGCGCCGAGCTTGACGATCCGCTCGACCCGTTCAAGCAGGCCTGCCGCGTCCAGCTGCGCAACGATCATCAGCGCGCAGGCCCGCGCGGCGGCCTGTCCGTCCGCAACACTGACGTCCTCACCCAGACGCCCCTTCACCACCGCGCCACCGACAAATGGAAGCTGGCCCGAGACATGGGCAAAGCCGCCGTGCACCACCACCGGCACATAGCTTGCCACCGGAGCCGCGGCCTTGGGCAGAGTGATGCCGAGCTCGGCCAGTTTTGCAGTAATCGTCATTTCAGTCCTCCAACCGTTCAAGCAGCCACGGCAGTGCTTCGTCCCAGCGGTCGATCCGGGCCTGCGCATGGCCGGCTTTGTGCGCGCAATCAATCGCATGGGCGATCATCGGCTCGCCGCACAGGTGCAGCCGCGTGACCTGCGGCGTGATCTCGGCGACCGAGGCGTGGTGCTGCGCCAAATCGTCGATGAACACCGCGCGCGTCGGCGCGTATTCATCGATGATCGCCTTCAGCGCCGGGCCTTTGGGCCCCTGATTGGTGAACACCCGCGCGTTGATGCCAACCGCGGCGAGCTGTTCGGCGCGTTTCTCGCGGCGTTCATCGACGAGGTTGGTCAGGATCACCACATCGGCGCGTTCGGCGAGCGTGTTAATCCCCTCCACCGCGCCTGCAATCGGCATCTGGCTATCCATCTGGGTATCGAAGAACTGCCCCAGCATCTTCCAGATATCCGCCGGTTCGAGCAAGTCGCCGTTCGCCTGCCAGCGCAGCGCCTCGGCAAAATTATGGCCTTCGAGGTTGAAGGCAACCCCTTGGCTCGCCTCCAGCCAGTCCTTGAACGGGGCGACCATGTGCAACAGCACTTCGTCGCAATCGCTGATGATCAGAGGGCGGGTCATGTCAATAAAGCGTCCTTGGCAGCAACCAGTTCCGCAGGCGTGACGGCGAGCGCCTCAGCTGCACGGATCAAGTCGGGTTCGTGGTTAGCGAGAAATTCGATCCCCGAGGCCAGGATCATTGGATCGCCCAGTCCGCCGCGCAAGGTATCGGGATCAAGCCCGGTCAGATCAAGGTACCGGCTGGCGCGATCCTCGCACTCCAGCACCCAGCCGAGCGCCGCCAGCGCCAGCGCT
>JBBQWH010000049.1:0-17889 GCA_038210785.1 Sphingomonadales bacterium
GGCCCCCCCGCCCCCCCCCACCCCCGGGGCCCTGCCGGGGGGGGGGGCCCCCGGGGCAGACTGGGGGGGGTTTCAGTTGCCCCCCCCCCCGTGGGGGGGTGGTGTGGGGGGGGGGGGTGCCACGCCGGAGGACCGGGAAACCCACCCCCCGACCCCCTCCCTCAAGGGAGGGGGAGAGATCACGCCGCCTTCACTGGCTGCAAATAATCCAGCACCTGCGCCAGTACCGCTTTCAGCTCCCAGCGCGGCACGACCATGTCGACCATCCCGTGCTTGTGCAGGTATTCAGCGCGCTGGAAACCCTCGGGCAGCTGTTCGCGGATCGTGTCCTGAATCACCCGCTGGCCGGCAAAGCCGATCAACGCGCCGGGCTCGGCAATGTGGATGTCTCCAAGCATCGCGTAGCTGGCTGTAACGCCGCCGGTGGTCGGGTCGGTCAGAACGACGATATAGGGCAGCCCCGCCGCCTTAAGCCGCCGGGTCATCACTGTCGCACGCGGCATCTGCATCAGGGACAAGATCCCCTCCTGCATCCGCGCGCCGCCCGCCGCAGTGACTACGATGTAAGCGCAGCCGCGATCCAGCGCCTTTTGCGCACCTTCGCAAAAGGCCTGGCCTACGGCCATGCCCATTGATCCGCCCATGAAGCCGAAATCCTGCACCCCGACCACTGCGGGGCGCGCCTCGATCATGCCCGAGCCGACCACGAAAGCATCTTCATGCGGGTTGGCAGCGCGCGCGGCTTTGAGCCGGTCGGTGTATTTCTTGGTGTCCTTGAACCCCAATGGGTCTTCGGTGACCTTGGGCAGCGGCAGCACCTCGAACCCCGGATCGAGCAGCAGCCCCAGCCGCGCATCCGCGCCAATCCGCCCGTGATGCTCGCATTTCGGGCAGACCGAGAGGTTGTCCTCATACTCGGCCACAAACAGCATTTCCTGGCACGCAGGGCACTTGATCCACAGATCCTTTTCCGTGGTCGCCTTCTGCTCGGAGGAGAAGCCCAATGAATTGCGGACGCGGGTGAACCAGTTCATTCTGCGTGCTCCTGACGGGCGGCGTGGACAGCGGCGGCGAGGGCCGAAGTCAGTTCCTTTAGCCTAATCGGAGCGTCTGTACCAAATTCGCCGACAATTTCAACCAGCGCCGAGCCAACCACCACGCCGTCCGCCACCCGTGCGATGGCGGCGGCCTGCGGCGGCGTGCGCACGCCGAAGCCGACTGCGATGGGCAGATCGGTCGATTGCTTGAGCCGCGCCACGGCTTCTTCAATGCTCGCCTGCACGGCCTGCTGCTTGCCGGTGATCCCGGCGACCGAGACGTAATACAGGAACCCTTCCGACCCGGCGAGCACCTGCGGCAGGCGCGCCGCATCGGTGGTAGGGGTGGCGAGGCGGATCGGGGCGATGCCGTGGGCGCGCAAGGCCGGGCCGAGCGCGTCGTCTTCCTCGGGCGGAATGTCGACGCAGATGACGCCGTCAACGCCAGCTGCGGCAGCGGCGGCGGCGAACCATTCCGGCCCGCGCCGCACCATCGGGTTGGCATAGCCCATCAGCACCAGCGGCACAGCTGCGTGCCGGGCGCGGAATCCGGTGGCGTAGCGCAGAACGTCGGCGGTAGTGGTGCCCGCACCAAGGCTGCGCAGATTGGCGCTCTGGATCGCGGGGCCATCGGCCATCGGATCGGTGAAGGGCATCCCCAGCTCGATCACATCCGCGCCGCCTTCGACCAGCGCATCGAGATTGGCCGCGGTGTCCCCGTCGCCTGCAGTGATGAAACAGACGAGCGCGGGGCGGGGGGCGGCGAAGGTTGAGGAGAGGCGGGTCATACCGGGATCGTCCGCATTATCAGGCCGATCATAAGATACACCAGGATACCGACCGGCAGCATGCATTGGGCTCTGGTCCATCTGTCAGTTGAGTCGAAACGTTGAGCGAACCAGTCGATTTTCAGTTTCTTTGCCAGATACCAAGTGAACCCGACAGTTATCCCCAAACCGAACAGCAGCAAGATCGAGCCGATTTCGTTTCGGGTCAAGAGAGCCGCACCCCCAGCCGCTCCGCGACGGTGAAGATATCCTTATCTCCGCGCCCGCACAGATTCATCAGCACGATGCTGTCCTTGGGCATGGTCGGCGCGACCTTCGCCACGGCGGCGATGGCGTGCGCAGGTTCCAGCGCAGGAATAATCCCCTCGGTGCGGCAGAGCAGTTTGAAGCCTTCCAGCGCCTCGTCATCGGTCACAGCGGTGTAGTCCACCCGGCCCGATTCCTTCAGCCACGCGTGCTCCGGGCCGATACCGGGGTAATCGAGGCCCGCGCTGATCGAATGGCCTTCCGTGATCTGGCCGTCTTCGTCCTGCAACAGGTAGGTGCGGTTGCCGTGCAGCACCCCGGGCGATCCGCCGAGCAGGCTGGCGGCGTGTTCGTCCCCGTCCAAGCCATGCCCCGCAGCCTCGACGCCGAGCATCTTGACCGACGCATCATCGAGAAACGGGTGGAACAGCCCCAACGCGTTCGATCCGCCGCCGATGCAGGCAACCAGCAGATCGGGCAGGCGGCCCACGCGGGACAGCATCTGCGCGCGGGCTTCCTTGCCGATCACGCTTTGGAAATTGCGCACCATCTCAGGGTAGGGGTGCGGGCCTGCAGCCGTGCCGATGATGTAGAAGGTGTCGTGGACATTCGCGACCCAGTCGCGCAGCCCTTCGTTCATCGCGTCTTTCAGCGTCGCGCCGCCGCTGGTGACAGGGATCACCTCTGCGCCGAGCAGCTTCATCCGGAACACGTTGGGCGATTGCCGTGCAACGTCTTCGGCGCCCATGTAGATCACGCAAGGCAGGCCGAACCGCGCACAAACCGTCGCGGTCGCCACGCCGTGCTGGCCCGCGCCGGTCTCCGCGATGATGCGGGTCTTGCCCATCCGCATCGCGAGCAGGATCTGGCCGATGCAATTGTTGATCTTGTGCGCGCCGGTGTGGTTGAGCTCGTCGCGCTTGAACCATACCTGCGCGCCGTTTCCGGGCTGCGCCAGCTTGGCCAATTCCTCGGTGATACGCGGGGCGAAATAGAGCGGGCTGGGGCGACCGACATAATGTTCAAGCAAGTCGTCAAACTCTGCCTGGAACGCCGGATCGGCCTGCGCCTTGCGATATTCGCGCTCGAGATCGAGCACCAGCGGCATCAGCGTTTCAGCGACATAGCGCCCGCCAAACTGGCCGAAATGCCCGCGGTCATCAGGCTGGGTGCGGAAGGAATTGAGGTGCGTGTTCATAGCCGCGCGGCTTTGCAGAAGGCGACGATTTTGTCCACGTCCTTGATCCCCGGCGCGCTTTCGACGCCCGAGGACGTGTCGACCAGCGGCGCGCCGGTCAACCGGATCGCGTCGGCGACATTGGTGGGGGTGAGGCCGCCCGCAAGGCCCCACGGGGTCGGGGCTTTGTAGGCTTTGAGCAGGTCCCAATCGAACCGGGTGCCATTGCCGCCGGGAAGGCCCGAGGCGGGGGCATCGAACAGCAGGCGGTCAGCCGCGCCGTGGAAGCGCGCGGCATCGGCGAGGCTGGCCGCATCTCGCACGCCCAGCGCGCGCCATGCCTCGATTCCGGTTGCGGTATGGAAGCGGGCGAGGGTTTCGGGTGTCTCGGCCCCGTGGAATTGCACCACATCAGGGCGCACTTCGCGCACCGCTTCGGCCAGCGCGGTGGGCGTGAGGTTCACGACCAGCAGCACCGTCTTCACATGCGGCGGGATGAGCCCGCGCAGGCGTGAGGCCTCGGCGAGGCTCACGTGCCGCGGGCTCTTCTCGAAATGGACCAGGCCGACATAATCCGCACCCGCCTGCACCGAAGAAGCGAGGGTTTCGGGGGTCGAAAGCCCGCAGATTTTGACAAGAGCGCCCGGCATCGCGCGTCTCTAGGCCGGGAGAAGCCGCTTTTCCAGCACCACGAAGGTCACCGGCGGATCGCGCAGTACGGGGAAGGGGCGGGTCTCGCCGGTACAAATATAGCCGCGCCGCTCGTACCACCCGATCAGGCTGTCGCGGCCGTCGATGACGGTCATCTCCATCGCGGCAATGTTCTGCGCCCGCGCGCCGTCCTCCGCCGCATCAAGCAGCTGGCGGCCGAGTCCGGCGGACTGGAGGGTCGGTAGGACACACAGCATGCCAAGATAGCCGAGGGCGCTGTCCTTCACCGTCACCGCTACGCAACCGATCAGTGCTGCACCCTCGCGCGCCGTCAGAATTGTGACCGCAGGGTCGGCGAGCAGCGCCTCAAGTTGATCCTGACCGATGCGTTCGTCATCGAGGATATCGGCCTCGTGGTTCCACCCCTGGCGCGCCGAATCGCCGCGATAGGCGGCTTCGAGCAGCGCCTTGAGGGCCGGGGCGTCGGCGGGGATGGCGGCGGTGATGGTCGGCATGAAGGCGCGGCAGCTCGCTCAATCGTTCTGGATCAGCCGCAGCAGCGTGCCGTCCGGATCGATCAGATAGGCGATAGTCAGCCCGCTGTCTTCGACCTGCGGCGGGTGAAAACGCGGAATGCCGACGCGCGCGTTGGGCACCTCGGCGCTGCGCACCTGCGCCATCATCGCAGGCAGATCATCGAGCCTGAGGCAGCAGCTGAACGAGCTTTGGTAGGGGTCAAGGTCGGGGTAGGGGAAGAATTCCAGCATCACCGCGCCGCGCGACAGGATCATCCAGCCATCGTCGCGGAAATCCTCCGCGAATCCCAGCTTGGCGTAGAAAGCCGAGATCACCGCGAAATTGCGTGCAGGCAAATTGGGAGTGGCGTGGTCTGACATTGCCGAGCCCTACAACGTTGCCTCGATCGCCCGCGCTGCCGCGACCGGATCTTCCGCGCGGGTGATCGGGCGGCCAATCACCAGCACGCTCGCGCCATTGTCGCGCGCTTGTCTCGGCGTCACGACGCGCTTCTGATCACCAGTTCCGTTTCCGGCGGGGCGCAGGCCGGGGACGACGAAGTAACCGTCTTTCCACGCCTTCTTCACCATCCCGACTTCCTGCCCCGAACACACGATCCCGTCGAGACCCGCCGCGTGGGCGAGTTCGGCCAGCCGCATGACTTGCGTCTCGGCGCTGCCATAGACGCCAGTGGCGGTCAGATCATTGGCATCGAGGCTGGTGAGCATTGTCACTGCCACGACCTTGGTGCCGCTAGCGGCCGCCGCCTTGGCATCCTCCATCATCGCCCGCCCGCCGCTGGCATGGACAGTGACGATCGCGGGTTCATAGACATGGATCGCCATCATCGCGGCAGCGACAGTGTTGGGGATGTCGTGAAGCTTCAAATCGAGGAAGATCGGCAAGCCGCAATGCGCAATCTCGTGCACCCCGTGGCTGCCGTGGGCGCAGAAGAATTCGAGGCCGAGCTTCACTCCGCCGATATGCGCCTTGACCTTGCTCACCAGCGCCTTGGCAGGCTCCAAGTGCGGCACGTCCAGCGCAAGATAGACCGGATTACTCACTTGGCGGCTCCGTCAAAACTGGTGTCAGCGGGAGACAACGGATCGGCGGGTTCTCCCGGGTTTGTCCCGAGCTTGTCCACAGGTCTGTCAACCGGGTCGGCGGGCTGGGCGGCAGGTTGGGCGGGCGCAGTGGCTTGGGTCTGCGGTTCGTGATGGCGCGCGAGCGCGGTGTGCTTGAGCGAATTCTCCAGCGCCCGGATGCGGCGATTAAGACCCCAAGTGACGCTGCGATGCACCGCCCACATCGGCACGAAGCCGAGTATGAAGGCGAGCAACGCCAGCACCGGCACCTTGGTTTCGAGTACCAGGTTCTGCCACAGCGTCAGCTCGACCGGTTGCCAATTGTAGATCGCGAAGATCGCGAACCCGACCGCTGTCAGAACCCAGAAAATGGTGCGAAGAACTTTCACTTGCGGTGTTTCTCCCGGCAGCCCGTTGCTTGTGCAAGCCTAGGCGATTTGACAAGCGAGTCCAGCATCGGTGCCGTCAGCCGAAAACACGCGCAAAAATCGTGTCGACATGGGTAAAGTGGTAGGCGAGATCGAACTTCTCTTCGAGCTCGGCGGGCGAAAGCGCGGCGGTGACCTGCGGGTCAGCCTTGAGCAGATCGAGCAGCGACAATGCGCCGCCGCTGTCCCACACCTTCATCGCGTTGCGCTGCACCAAGCCATAGGCATCCTCGCGGCTGACGCCGGCCTGCGTCAGCGCCAGCAGCACCCGCTGCGAATGGACGAGCCCGCCCATGCTATCCAAGTTCTTCTGCATCCGCTCAGGGTAGATCAGCAGCTTTTCGATCACCCCGGTCAGCCGCGCCAGCGCGAAATCGAGCGTGATCGTCGCGTCCGGCCCGATGAACCGCTCGACCGAAGAATGCGAGATATCGCGTTCATGCCACAGTGCGACATTCTCAAGCGCGGGCAGGGCGTAGGCGCGGATCATGCGGGCCTGGCCCGTGAGGTTTTCGGTGAGGATCGGGTTGCGCTTGTGCGGCATCGCGCTCGATCCCTTTTGCCCCGGCGCAAAGTACTCCTCCGCCTCAAGCACTTCGGTGCGTTGCAGGTGGCGGATTTCAACCGCGAGCCGCTCAATGCTGCCCGCCACCACCGCCAGCGTGGCGAAATACATCGCATGGCGATCACGCGGGATCACCTGCGTGCTGACAGGCTCGATCGCAAGGCCGAGTTTTTCGGCGACATGCGCCTCGACCGCCGGATCGACATTGGCAAAGGTGCCGACCGCGCCGCTGATCGCGCAGGTCGCAATCTCGGCCCGCGCCGCGACCAGCCGTTCGCGGCAGCGGGCGAATTCGGCATAGGCCTGCGCCAGCTTCAGCCCGAAGGTCACAGGTTCCGCATGGATGCCGTGGCTGCGGCCGATGGTGGGGGTGTATTTGTGCTCCATTGCGCGGGTGCGGATCGCGGCAAGCAGCGCGTCGATATCCTCCAGCAGGATGTCGGTCGCACGCGCCAATTGCACCGACAGCGTGGTGTCGAGCACATCGGAGCTGGTCATCCCCTGATGCATGAAGCGCGCCTCATCGCCGACCTGCTCGGCCACCCAGGTGAGGAAGGCGATCACGTCATGCTTGGTCACCGCCTCGATTGCGTCAATCGCATCGACGTCGATCTTGGGATCGGTTGCCCACCAGTCCCACAAGGCCTTGGCTGCGGATGGCGGGACCACGCCCAGCTCACCCAGCTTTTCGGTCGCATGCGCCTCAATTTCGAACCAGATGCGATATTTCGCCTCGGGCTCCCACAGAGCGGTCATTTGCGGGCGAGCGTAGCGGGGGACCATCGGCGGCTCCGGTTGCGGGGTCGATTATGGCGCGCGGGCTAGGCGGGCGGCGCGAGGAACGCAAGCGAGGAGCACGCCAAACCGTGGGCTAAGCTGGCTCGGCCCGCCATCCGAGCACATGCTCCGACACCAACCATGCGCCGAGGCCACCGATAATCTGCGCGGCGATGAAACCCGCGACATCGCTCGGCGCGATCCCAGCGAAGGTGTTCGACATCGCCCTTGCAATGGTCACCGCCGGGTTGGCGAAGGAGGTTGAGGCAGTAAACCAGTAGCCTGCGACAATCACCAGCGCGACGCTCGCCGGGACAGCCGAGGGCCGCGCATTCAGCGTGCCGAGGATGGTCAAGACCAGCGCAAAGGTCGCCGCCGCTTCGGACAGCCATTGCGATAGCCCGGTGCGCTCATGCAGCGAGACCTGGAGCAGCGATTGTTCGAACATCGCATGCGCCAACACCGTGCCACCGATCCCGCCCGTAATCTGCGCCAGCCCATAGGCCGCCAGCAGACCGAGGCTCAATTCGCGGCGCAGAACGAACACGCCGCTCACCACCGGATTGAAATGCGCGCCAGACACCGGGCCGAAGATGGTGATCAGCACGAACAGCATCGCGCCGGTCGCAATGGTGTTGGCGAGCAGCGCGAGGGCGATATTCCCGCCCGCCAGCGTTTCGGCCATGATCCCCGAACCGACCACGGTTGCCACCAGCAAGGCGGTGCCGAGCGTCTCTGCCACCAGCCTGCTTGCGAGCGGCGTGCTCACCCCACAAGGTTCCCGTGCGCATCGATCAGCAGTTCTCCGTCTTCCTTGAAGAACTCCCCGCGCTGCGGTGGGAGCAGGTCTACCACCTGTTCGGACGGGCGGCACAGGCGCACGCCCTTGGGAGTGACCACCACAGGGCGGTTCATCAGGATCGGGTGCGCGACGATCGCATCGAGCAATTGCTCGTCGGTCAGGCTGGGGTCGCCCAAGCCGAGTGCGTCGTAAGGCGTGCCCTTCTGGCGCAGCAGATCGCGCAAGCCGATTCCCATGCGCTTGGCCAGATACGCCACCATCGCCCGGGTCGGCGGGCATTTGAGGTATTCGATAACATGCGGCTCGACCCCGGCATTGCCGATCAGCCCGAGTGTATTGCGCGAGGTGCCGCAGGCGGGATTGTGGTAAATGATCACGTCCATTCGCAGGGCACTATCGGCGCAATATGAACGGCGCAAGACGCTGGATAAGCGCTCAGGGCTCAACCAGCGCGGGATCAATTGTAGCGATCACCCGCGCGGCGGCGCGGCGGGTGAGGTGGTTGCTGTCCCAGTGGTTGAGTGTGCCGTCCTGGATCACCAGGCAAAGCCCATTCGGGCACAGCGGCATGCGCGCATCGACATAGGCGAACCGCGGGTCTTGCGCCGCCAGCGCGCGCAGCACGGGATCGATCACGATGTCATGCTTGGCCTGTCCGCGATAGGCGCTCTCGGGGCGATAGGCGGTCGGGCAGGCAATGTTGCGGTAGGCGCGGCACCTGATCCAGCCGTCGAGCATTTGCGGCGCGGCGGCCCACGCGGTCGGGGCATTACCGATGAGGATGATCCGCGTGCCATCCGGCAGGCGATCGGCGAGCCGCTTCATGCCTTGCACCAACAGCCGCGCCCCCACCCCCTCGTCGGGCACCAGCAGCTCTGCGGAGCCGTCGGCATAGAGCAGGCGGTCCCACAGCTGCGCCCAGACGACGGTGCGCACCCCGCGCGCCTTGACCAGCGCGACGAGCCGCTGGGGCATTGCCTGGCAAGCATCGCCAGCGGGGTCGCCGGGAAGTTGGTTGGAAATCCCCGGCGCGACAAGGCACGAGGGCTCGCTCAGCAGCGCGCCCTCGCCAAAGCGGGCGGTAAGCGCGGGGTGGTATTGCATCGCGTGACTGTCGCCAAACAGGATGAAGGGCAGCGGGTCAGATTGCGGAACGATCACCCGAGGATAATCGGGATCCGGGCGCAAGCCGTCGTAACGCGCGGCCTCGGCCGCGCTGGCGGGAAACAGCAGCCGCAGGTGACCCGCGCCGCCCGCCGCTACGGGCAGCGTCAGCCCACCCCCGCAAGCGAGCAGCAAAGCCGCCCGCCCAGACAGCAAGCGGCGCTGGCGCACCGGCTGTTCGAGCCAGCGGTAGGACACAGCGCCCAGCCCAACCGAGGCGGCCACCGCCCCGAGGGTCAGGCCCAGCGGCAAATCCCCGAACCAGACATAGCGCGCCAGCGACAGGATTGGCTGGTGCCACAGATAGGTCCCGAAACTGACCAGGCCCAGCCACACCAGCGGGCGCCATGCGAGCAGCCGTCCGGGCGCGTTGGTGGGGCTTGCGAACAGCAGCACTAGCGCAGTGCCCAGCGTCGGCAGCAGGAACATCGCTCCGGGTGCGGGCGTGCCGGGGCCGATAATCAGATAACCTGCAAGGATCAGCGCGAGGCCCGCAAACGCAAGGGACGCGCGCGGGCGCGGCACGGCTGGCAGCAACGCGCAGGCCGCGCCGAGCGCGAATTCCCACAAGCGCGCTGGCAGCAGGTAGAATGCGCCCAGCGGCCAGCGCGCGCTGAGCCACAGCGCGAGCACGAAGCTTGCCAGCCCAAGCGCCCCTACCGCGGGCAGCGCCGCCTGCGGGTGCCAGCGGCGGCAGGCGATCAGCAGCAGCGGGAACAGCAGGTAGAACTGCTCCTCCACCCCCAGCGTCCAAGTGTGGAGCAGCGGCAGCATCCCCCCGGCCGAATCAAAGTAATCGACCTCGCGCGCGTAAAACAGGTTCGAGGCGAACAATGCCGAGGCCGCGAGGCTTTGGGCGAAGGGGCGGAAATCCTCGGGCGTCAGGAACGTCCACGCGGCGGCCGCCGTCACAGCCAGCATCGCCGCCAGCGCAGGCACGATCCGGCGGATGCGCCGCTCGAGAAAGCGCCACTGGCTGAAATTGTCCGCCGCCATCTCAGCAGCGATAATCCCGGTGATGAGGTAGCCGCTGATGACAAAAAACACGTCAACCCCGGCAAAGCCCCCCGGCAGGGCAGCTAGCCCGGCGTGATGCGCCACCACTCCGCCGACAGCGACCGCGCGCAGCCCGTCGATCTCGGGGCGATAGGACATGCGGCCCGGTGTGCCGGCGCCGCCGGGCACGCTCATCAGATCAGCCCCTTAGCCCGCAAGCTCGTGTGCCCCTCGCGCCCGATGATCACGTGATCGTGGACGTTGACGCCGAGCATCCGTCCGGCCTCGGCGATGCGCTGGGTGATCTGGATATCGGCGCGGCTGGGTTCGGGCGAGCCGCTGGGGTGATTGTGGACGAGGATCATCGCCGATGCGCCAAGATCCATCGCCCGGCGGATTACTTCGCGCGGGTGGATTGCGGCTTCATCGATCGAACCGTCGCCCACGTGATGATCCTCGATCAGGCGGTTTTTGGTATCGAGATAGAGCACCCGCACCCGCTCGACCGTAAGATGCGCCATATCGGTGGTGAGATAATCGATCAGCGCCTGCCAGCTGCCCAGCACCGGCTTGTTGATGATTTCGCCGCGCGTCATCCGGCGCGCTGCAATCGCGACCGATTTGAGCGCGGCGGCGCTGGTCTCGCCCACGCCCTTGACTCGCTGCACGGCCTTGGGATCGGCGTTGAGCACGCCCGCAAGGCTGCCGAACTGGGCGATCAAGGCCTTGGCGATCGGCTTGGTGTCGCCCTGCTTGATCGCGGCGAACAATAGGTATTCGAGCACTTCGTAATCGGCCAGCGCCTCGGCCCCGCCAGTGAGCAGCCGGGCGCGCAGGCGCGCGCGGTGGCCTTCGCCGGCCGATTTTCCGGCACCGGACGCCGCCGGCGGTTCGCCGCCGAAATCGAAACTCTCGTCTGATTGCCTCACTGCGACCCCCGGCGAAGCGTTGTTCCTAGTGCGTTATCGTGCCTCATTGCCTTTGAGCGATGATACGCGCAAGGGTTGGGAACGATGCCGGTGGCCGACACGCAGCAGATCCAGGGGCCGCAGGACGGCACCGAGCGGCGGCTGAGGCCGCGCCGCTGGGGAAGCCGAATCGCGGCAGGGGTCGCACTCGCGGCGCTGATCGGCGGCGGGGCGGTGTGGTTGAGCCGCGAGCGGATCGCGCGCAACGTGATCGACGATTACCTCAGCGAAAACGACATCCGCGCGACCTATGACATCATCGCCATCAGCCCGCGCGAGCAGGTGATCGCCAACCTTGTGATCGGCGATCCGGCGCGGCCCGATCTGACTGTGCGGCGGGTGGTGGTGGGACTCGGCGTCGGCTGGGCCGGGCCCGAGGCGCGGCGCGTGACGGTGGAGGGCGCGCGGGCGTTTGCCAGCTATCGCAACGGCACCTTGAGCCTCGGCGCGCTTGACCCGCTGTTGTTCACCGGCTCGGACCAGCCGCCCGCGCTGCCAGCGATCGATGTCGTGATCCGCGACGGGCGCGCGCTGGTGGCCAGCGATTACGGCGCGGTCGGCATCAAGCTTGAAGGCGCAGGGCAGCTCGACGACGGGTTTGCAGGCACGCTGGCCGCGACTGCGCCGGGGATCGGGGTGGAGGGCTGCCGCGCGCGCACCGCGACGCTCTTTGGCAAGCTGACCACCTCGGACGGCGCCCCGCGGCTCGATGGCCCGCTGCGGCTGGGCGGCCTGGCCTGTGCAGGTGCGAGCCTCGCGCGCGCCGACATCGGCACCGCGCTGACGCTCAAGCGCGATTTTTCCGCTGCCGCCGCCGATCTGCGTATCACCGGTCAGCGCGCCGCCTATACCGCGCTCACCGGCGCGGCGCTGAGCGGCACCGCCAAGCTGACCTGGACGCCCGAGCGGCTGGCGCTTGCGCATGATGTCACCCTCAATAACGTGGCGACGCCGCAAGCCCGCGTGGCCCGGCTGGCTGCCGAGGGCAGCTGGCGCGGGGCGGTGGATGGCAGCCGGGGGCAGTGGGAGGGCACGCTGCGCGGCGCAGGGCTGGTTCCCACAACCGATCTGTCCGCCAACCTTGCAGCGGCCGAGCGCGGATCAGAAGGCACGCTGCTCGCCCCGCTGATCGCCAGGGCGCGCGGCGGGCTGACCCGCGCGCTGACAAGCGCCAGTTTCGCAGCCCAAGCAATCATCCGCCACAAGCCCGGCGAGGCCGCGCTGATTATCCCCGAGGCAGGCCTGACCACCCGCACCGGCACGCGGGTGCTCGCGCTTTCGCGGGTGAGCGCAGGGATCGGGCCGCGCGGGATCCTGACCGGCCTCAGCGGAAGTATTCTTGCAGGCGGCGAGGGGCTGCCCAGCATCAACGGCCGGATCGAGCAGGACGGGGCCGGCGGCGGCTGGGCCTTGCGCATGGCGCTGGCGGAGTATGCCGCCGGGACCAACCGCCTCGCGATCCCGCGCCTCAGCCTGCGCCAGACCAGCGGCGGCGCGCTGCAATTCGACGGAACCGGCACGGCTAGCGGCGCGCTTCCCGGCGGCAATGTGCAGGATCTGACCATTCCGTTCGAGGGCACCTGGTCGCAGGCGCGCGGCCTTGCTATCGGCACCCGCTGCACGCCCGTGCGGTTTCAACGCCTCGAACTGTCCGGCCTTGCCCTCAAGGGGCAGGCGATCACGCTGTGCCCCGCAGGCTCTGCGCCGATGCTCGCCTATCGCGATGCGCTGATGATTGCAGCGCGCACCGGGGCGCTCAACGTGGCAGGGACGCTCGGCGAAAGCCCTGCGACCCTCACCGCCGAACGCCTGGTTCTGCGCTATCCTCAGCCGTTCGCACTCGAAGGCATCAACGCCCGCATCGGCACTGACGGAAGCGAACTGCGGCTCACCGCCGCCAGGGTCACGGGCAGCCTTGCGGGCGAAATTGCCGGCCAATTCACTGGCGGCACTGCGCGGCTCGCGGCGGTGCCGCTCGATCTCGATGCGCTCGATGGGCGTTGGTCGTTTGCGGACGGCGCGCTGCGGATCGCCGAGGGAGCGATGACCCTTACCGACCGGCCCGCAGCAGGCCCAACGCCGGTCTCCGCCCGCTTCAACCCGCTGATCGCCAGCGGAGCCAGCCTGACGCTGGCCGATAACCGCATCACCGCCGATGCGACCCTGCGTCACCCGGCTTCGGGCCGCGTGGTCACCACTGTCGCCATCAATCACGACCTTGGCACCACCATCGGACGCGCGCGGCTCAACGTCCCAGGGATCATGTTCGACAAGAGCTTGCAGCCTGAAGACCTCTCGGCGCTTGCAAAAGGCGTGATCGCCAACGCCGATGGCACGATCAGCGGCACCGGCGTCATCGACTGGCGCGGAGAGGACATCACCAGCAGCGGCACTTTCGGGTCCAAAGACTTTGATCTTGCCGCCGCCTTCGGCCCGGTGCGCGGGTTGGCGGGCGAGGTGCGGTTTGCCGATCTCCTCAACCTCACCACCGCGCCCGACCAGCGCGTCACCATCGCTGCGATTAATCCGGGCGTCGAGGTGCTGGCGGGCATGGTGCAGTTCGAGCTGAAGGACGGCACACTGCTGAGCCTTGAGGAGGCGACCTTCCCCTTCATGGGCGGCATGCTGTTGATGCAACCGCTGGTGATGGATTTCAGCAAACCCGAAGAACGGCGCTATGTGTTCGAAATCGTCGGGCTGGATGCGGCAACCTTTGTGGCGCAGATGGAACTGACCAATCTCGGCGCAACCGGCACGTTCGATGGCACCGTGCCGATCATTTTCGATGTCGATGGCAATGGCCGGATCGAAGGCGGGATGCTGCTCAGCCGCGCGCCTGGCGGCAATGTCGCCTATATCGGCGATCTGACTTATGAAGACTTGGGCACAATGGGCAATTACGCCTTCGAAGCGCTGCGCTCGCTCGATTACACGCAAATGCGCGTGGGCCTAGGCGGCGATCTGGCGGGCGAGATCATCACCAGTTTCGATTTTGATGGGGTGCGGCAGGGCACCGGTACCCGACAAAACTTCATCACCCGCCGTCTCGCCAAGCTGCCGATCCGCTTCAAGGTCAAAGTCCGGTCGGAAAATTTTTACGATCTCTCGGTCGTGGCGCGTTCTTTCTTCAATCCCGAATTGCTGGGCAATCCCGTCGAACGCGGGCTGGGAAAGTTCATCAATGGCAAATTTGTGCCGAACCCGCCCGCGCCAACTGTCAAACCTGTTCAACCTCCCGAAAGCGAAGACCAGCCATGAAGCATGTCGAATTGACCGGACACGAAGGCGCTGCCACATCCTCTCGGCTTGAAGGGGAAGGGCAGGCAGGAATGAAGCGGCAGTGCACAGGACGACACCGGGCCTTGATGGCAGGGGCAGCGATCCTTTCGGCGAGCGCAGGCGGCTGCATCAATATTGCCGCTCCTGACGAACCGATCGTGATCGAGCTCAACATCAATATCCGGCAGGAAGTGGTTTTTCGGCTCGCTGAAGACGCGGCCAATACGATTGAAGAGAACGCGGATATTTTTTGAGGGCCTACCGCTTGTTTACTTGAGGCCCGACTGATCCGGTTTTCCTGAGGAGGAATGATAATGCGCAATTCAGCTTTTGCCGGTTTTGCTGCCTTGGCGGCGCTTGGCCTGGTAACCGCTCCGGCTTTGGCGCAGCGCGACCCGGCCTACGCTGCGGCGCGTTCCGCAGGCAAGGTCGGCGAACAGGCCGATGGTTACCTCGGGATCGTCGGCAATGCCGACCCGGCGTTGCAGCGGGTGGTTGATGACATCAACATCAAACGACGTGCGCTCTACGCCGAAAAGGCCAAGGCAAAAACCACGACGCTCGAAGCCTACGCGCTGACATCGGGCTGCATCGCAGTTGCCGGCACCACGCCGGGCGAAAAGTACCGGACGCCCGACGGCACCTGGCAGACGCGCACGGCCGACGCGCCGATCAGGGATCCGCGCTGTCCGTAGTTTTGTGCGGTTGCACAAAACTCAGCCCTCCCAATGTTGACACCCTTGTGCCCCCCTTCTAAGGGGGCGGCGCCCTCGGCGGGGGCCTTGATGCGAGTGCCTGGGCCTTTCCCTTACGGAGACCGGCATGAGCGATGAGAAACCCGCCCGAGACCCCATCCTTGAGGATGCGCGGATCGACGCGCTCGAAGCGCGGCTCAAGGCCGCACGCGAGCGCGAAGATCAACGCAACCGGCCCAAGGTGCAAGGGACCGATGCGAATTACCGCAGCGGTAACCGTGCGCTGGCCAGTCTTCTGGGCGGGATCATCGGCGGCCTGGTGATCGGCTTTGCGATTGATGCGCTGGCCGGCTCTGCGCCATGGGGCCTGTTGGTCGGATTGTTCCTCGGAACAGTATCGGCTTTCAGAAGCATTATACTGGCTTCGAATACGCGTCCCGCAGAGCGTTCCGAAGGGCAAGACAGCGAGGGTTAGACCCCTGCTAGACCCGCCCTAGGTCCTTCTAGGGGCGCGTTTCATGTGAAACATTTGAGGACTGAGGGCACGTGGCAGCCGAAGAAGGCAAAGTCGATCCGATGAAGCAGTTCACCATTGAGCCCCTGCTGGGCTCGGATTGGCAACTGGCTGACGGGTTGGGCATCGCGTTCACAAATTCCGCGCTGTGGATGGCGCTGACCGCCGTGCTCGTCTGGGTGTTTGTCGCAGGCGGGATGAAGCGCGAACTGGTGCCGGGTCGCTGGCAGATGGCGGTCGAGACCATGACCGGCTTCATCGACGATCTGCTCGAAGCCAATGTCGGCCCAGCTGGTCGCAAGTATGTGCCTTACATCTTTACGCTTTTCATGTTCATCTTGTTCGGGAACCTGCTCGGCTTGGTGCCGGTCGGTCTGATCCCGGGGGTGCACGCTTTCACCTTTACCAGCCACTTCACGGTCACTGGCGTGCTGGCGATCATGAGTTTTTCGATCGTGCTGATCGTGGGCTTTGCCAAGCACGGCCTGCATTTCTTCTCGCTGTTCTGGCCCGCGAACACGCCTGCGTTTTTGGCCGCGCCGATCAGCCTGATCGAGCTGGTCTCGTTCATGGTCCGCCCCTTCAGCCTCGCGCTGCGACTGTTTGTGGCGATGATGGCGGGTCACGTGCTGCTGAAGGTATTGGCAAGCTTTGTGATTGCGGGCGGCGGCGCGGGGCTTGGCCTTGGCGTGCTGGTCGGCGTGCCGAGCTTTATCCTGATGGTCGCGATCAGCGCGCTCGAGATCCTCGTCGCGGGAATTCAGGCCTATGTTTTCGCGCTGCTGACGTCGCTGTATATTAACGACGCGGAAAATCTCCACTGAGGGGCGCTTCAGGCGTCCTGCACACCCCCGACCACCAACACAATTTTTCTTCAAGGAGTTTGATATCATGGATCCGAAAGCTGCAGCTCTTCTGGGTGCCGGTCTCGCGGCGATTGGCGCGGGCCTCGCCGCGCTCGGCGTGGGCAACGTATTCGCCGCGTTCCTCGAAGGTGCGCTGCGCAACCCGGGTGCCGCCGACAGCCAGCAGGGCCGCCTGTTCATCGGCTTAGCGGCCGCCGAACTGCTCGGCCTGCTGGCCTTCGTGATCGCCGTTCTGCTGATCTTCAACTAAGATCAACCATCGGCTTCGCCGGCTGAGTGCGGGAGCGTTCCTGCGCAGTCCGGCGAGCCGATTGACAGGCGCTCCGCCTAAAGGTCCCCAATGCCCCAGATCGAACAAATCGCTGAAACGCTATCCAGCCAGGTGTTCTGGTTGCTGGTGTTCTTCGGCCTCACTTTCTTGATCGTCGGCCTCGGAATGGTGCCGAAGATCATGGGCACCGTCGACCTGCGGGAAAAGCAGATCACAGGCGATCTCGCCGCAGCGCAGGCTGCGCGTGATGCAGCAAGTACCGAGGAAGATGCGTGGCGCGGGCGCGAAAACGCCAACCGCGCCGCTGCACAAGGCGTGATCAGTGAGGCCAAGGCCAAGGCGGCCGCCGCCAACGCCGAAAAACTGGTCGAGGCTCAGACCCGGCTCGACGCCCGGCTCGTTGAGGCTGAAACCAGCATTGCTGCTGCGCGCAGCAGCGCGCTGGCGGAAATCGAAGGCGTCGCTGCCGATGCTGCGCGCGATATCGTGGCCCGCATCGCCGGGGCCGAGGTCGAACCGGCCGCTGCAGCGGCTGCGGTCAAGGAGGTTATGGCGCATGGCTGACATTCTGATGCTGCTCGCCAGCGGAGCCGAAGGGCATTCCGAGCCCGGCGTGCTGGGCATGGATTCCTACCAGTGGGTTGCGCTGGCGATGACCGTGCTGCTTGCGGTGTTCGTGTGGAAAAAGGTCCCTGGGATCATCACAGGCGGGCTTGACGCCAAAATCGCGGACATCCGCAAGGCGCTCGATGAAGCCAAAGGGCTGCGTGCCGAAGCCGAAGCTTTGCGCGCAGAATACGCCGCCAAGATCGCCACGTCTGAAAGGGATGCCGAGGCGTTGCTGACAGGCGCGCGCGCCGAAGCCGATGCGATCCTCGCCAGGGCCGAGGCTGAAAGCCAAGTCATGCTTGCCCGCCGTCAGCGCATGGCCGAAGACAAGATCGCCGCTGCCGAGCGCGCTGCGATTGCCGAGGTCAAGGCGCGCGCGGTGAGTGCGGCAACCGCCGCCTCGAGGCTGCTGATCTCCGAGCGCCACGACAGCGCGGCCGACAAGGCCCTCGCCG
>JBBQWH010000050.1:0-17786 GCA_038210785.1 Sphingomonadales bacterium
GCTGCCACGCGCCGCAAAGAGGGGGTTACACGCAAAGCCCGTTTCCGATTTGAATTAGTCGATCAAGACCCGGAAATAGAGCGAACGCGTCTGCCCGGCAGTGATGTCATTGAGCAGGCCGACTACTCGGTCAGCCCCGCCCACGCCGCCGCCAGCGGTAAAAGTGCCGCCTGCTACGCCCGCAGCGCAGCTGGCATCGCCGTTGACAAAGATGCCAAAGGCGCTGGTGTAAGTGACATCGCCCGGCAGATCATCGGTGATGTCGACACCGGTCGCGGTCGCCGCACCGGTCGCGTTGGCGACAGTGATGCAGTATTCCACCGTAGCGCCCGGGATTGCCTTGGGATTGGTGGTACCGTTAACCGGATCGCTGACCACGCGGCTGGACTTGGCCACGGTAACCAACGCGCCGGCGACCGTGTAACGGCCGGTGTCGGAGAACGCGCCGTCATTGGCCGCATCGGTGTCGCCCGCGCCGTCGAACAGCACGGTATCGACGGTGTTAACGTTGTTCGCGCCGCTGGTGCCGACCAGTTCCGCACCAAGTGTGCCGACAGTTGCGGCAGCGTGGGCATTTGCGGTCAGTGTGACATCGAAGTCTTCGCCGTTGTCGGCATTAAGGCCGATATCGGCGATCACGAACACGCGCACCGTGGCATCCTCGGCGATTTCGTCGAGGAAAGTGACGAGCGTATCGCCGGAATCGAACACATTGTCGCCGTCGTCACGATAGATCTGGAAGTTGGCGATATTCGCCCCCGTCCCGGCGGTGAGCGCGGTTGCAAGCGCAAGGTCGATAGTGTCGTTCGATGAATTGAAGACATCGAACGCGATCACTGCGTCCTGCTGACCCGGCGACACCGAAGTGGCGGGGCCAAGGTTGGTGACGGTGACATTGACCCGGCGATCGACCGTGAAAGTGTCGCTCGCGGATTCGGAGTTTTGAGTGACACCGCCGACATCATAGCTGACGGTGGCGGAGTTGGTGATGGTCTGCCCGGCATTGGTCCCTGCGGCCAAGGCGGGCATGCTGGACATTGCGACGAGTGCAAACGCGCTCACCGCCCCCAGCAGCTGGGTGGTTCTCTTCATTGGTCTGGTCCTCTGCGTGTGCCCCGCGTAAGAAAATCCGCCCGCAGGACGTGGCGGTTATCGCCCGCTTGTCAGCGGATGATCACTGGATAGGTCACGCGCCCCTTCGCGCCGGGGGCAATGGTGGCGAGCACCCAGCGGACGTGGGTCACGTCGGCATGGCTCGCGGGACGTGCAGTCCCGTCGGTGTTGGCAACCTTCAGCGCGGCGAGCTCGCCCCAGGTCTTGCCGCCGTCAACCGACACGCTCAGCGCCGCATCGGCGTCGGGCGCCAGCCGCACTGCTGCGGGCAGGGGGTTGGTGACGGTGAAGTTGGTAACGGTCTCGGCGCCGTTGTTGGCGTAGTCGGTGCCGAACACCAGCCGATCGCCAGGCACGATGGCGCCGGGCTCGACCAGCTCGGTGCGCTCGCTGCCATCGGCGGCGGTGGTGGTCTTTACCGCTTTGACATCGCCCGAAAGACTGACCGGGCTGGCCGATTGCGCTGCCAACGGCGTCAGCGGGAGCATCAGCGCGGCGCCGAGTGCCGCGAGCATTTTCCGGTTGATCATGATATGCAAGCCCCTGATTTTGATCTATTTTGATTATTTAGTAATAAGAACGTCGAACGTGATGGCGCGGTTGGTTCCGGCTGCGACTGTGCCGAGTGCAACGCGGACGCCCGCAGCGGTGCTGGCCGTCCCCGCGTCGCCATCGGCGGCGTCGCTGATCGTTGCAGCATCCAGTTTGAGCGTGCCAGGCACGTAGGTGGTGCCGGCCGGAATGGCGTCGGTGACGACGAGCGCGGCAACCGAGCCGCTGCCGCTGACACTCGCCGCGATAGTAAAGGTCGCAATTGCGCCGGGGACCGCGCCGGTGCCGCCAAAGGGATCGCGCAGCGACACCGATTTGACGAGCTTGACCGCCGCCAACCCGGCGGCCAGCCGGCCGCGTGCGGCGGCGAGCGCGCCGCTGGTGCCGACGATCGCATCGCCGCCATTAACCCCGCCTGCTGCGTAGATTTTGCCGGGTGCGCCGCTACCGGTAACAGCTTCGGCGGTCAGTTCGACCGCGCTAGTCTGGGTATCGTTCACCCCGGTGGGCACCCGCACCAGCACGAATACGGTTCGGACCGCATCGGGCGCCAAAACCGCCGTGGTCTGCGGGGCGGTCAGCAGCAAGTCGATGCCGGGCTCGTAGATCGCGTTAGCATTGGTATCGATCGCGATGCTGGTCACAGTGACATCGAACTGGTTGCCTGCGACCGCCGGATTGGCATTGAGCTTGAACGCCTCAGGGCCATTGCCCTGATTGGTCAGCTCGAAGCTCAGCACCGCTTCGCCGGGGCGCGCGGCAACCGGGCCGGGATTGAGAGAGGTCAACGTGAGATCGAGCAGCTCGTCGACCCGGATCGTCACGGTGTTCGAATTGATCGTGCGCGGCGTGCCGCCCTCGTCATAGCTGGCGACAGCGGTGTTCTCGATCAACGTGCCAGCAGTCACGCCCCCGGCGTTTGCGGGCGCGGACAGGCCTGCGCCGGTCAGCAAAGCTAACAGGGCAATCGTCGCTAATGCGGTGTTGGTGCGGGTATAGGTGGTCATACCCCGTGCAACTACGCGGAAGAAGTTAGTAATCCGTTAGCCACGCGTCTTTAGCAAAGTTTGTATCGGGGTCCCGAGCGCGGGGCTTGCTCAGCGGGCGAACAGCTTTCCGATGTCAACGAAAGCCTTGAATTCAAGCGCATTTCCCGCCGGGTCGCGCAGGAACATGGTCGCCTGTTCGCCCGGCTGGCCTTTGAAACGGATTGTCGGCTCGATCACAAAATTTGCACCGCCTGCGCGCAAACGGGTCGCCAATGCGTCCCATTGCGCCATGCTCAGCACCAGCCCGAAATGCGGCACTGGCACCCCGTGGCCATCGACATGGGTGTTCGCGCGGTCCCCCGCCTTTCCCGGCGCAAGGTGAGCGACAAGCTGATGCCCGTGGAAATCGAAATCGACCCATTCGTCCGACGAACGCCCCTCGGCGCAGCCCATCACCTCGCCATAAAAGCGCCGCGTAGCAGCCAGATCGTCGACCGGGAAGGCGAGGTGGAACGGGGGAGGGGTCATGCGGGCGGCTCCTGTTAACCCGTCCACGTTAGCCCGTTCAGGCTCGACAGGAAAAGCCTGAATATCTACGGCAGCCCCTCAACCCGTCTCGCAATGTGGAGCGCAGACCCATGAAACTCATCATCGGCAACAAGAACTATTCGAGCTGGTCCTTGCGGGGCTGGCTTGCCGTCAAGCAATCGGGTCTGCACTTCGATGAACTCACCGTGCCGATCATGGGCGAGGAGTGGGACCGGCTGAAGCACGATATGGGCGAGGTACAGCCCTCCAGCGGCAAGGTGCCGATCCTGTGGGATGGCGAGGCGGTAGTGTGGGATAGCTTCGCGATCCTTGAATACTGCGCCGACAAGGTTGGCCGCGAACGCTTCTGGCCGCGCGACGAGGCCGCGCGCGGGATGGCACGGGGGATGGTGGCGGAGATGCATTCGGGCTACCAGTCCTTGCGCAAGGAACTGCCGATGAACATCCGCCGCCGGTTGGAGCTGCCCGGCCTGTCCGATGCCACCCGTCACGATATCGTCCGCATCCTTGGCCTATGGGCTGAAGCGCGCGCGCGGCATGGCGGAGCCGGGCCTTATCTGTTCGGAACTTTCGGCGCAGCGGATATCTTCTACGCTCCGGTGGTGACGCGGTTCGTCACCTACGGCATCAGCGTCCCCGGCTTCGCGCAGGCCTATATGCAGGCTTTGTTGGAGCATGACTGGATGCGCGAATGGATTGGCGCCGCCGAGGAGGAAGAATGGGTGATCGAGCAATACGAGCCGGCGGCATGACCCGCGCGGTCGCCGCCGCCGTGCTAGCGGTCCTGGCGCTGGTATCCGCCCCGGCATACGCTTGGGGCGCTTATGCGCACCGCCAGACCGCCGAAATTGCCGAGGCCAATATCTCGCCCGGAGTGCGCGCCAAGATCGCGCGGCTGATTGCCAACGAAAAAGCGCTGGGCACGCCCGATTGTCCGCTCAAGAGCCTTGAGGACGCCGCCGTCTGGGCCGATTGCGTACGGCGCGAGGGCTGGCGCTGGGGCTATACCGCGGCCTGGCATTATCGCACCGCGCCGATCTGTCAGACGTTCAACCCGCGCGGCAATTGTGCAGGCGGCAATTGCGTCACCGCGCAGATCACCCGCGCGCACCGCGTTCTGGCGGATGAAAGCCTGCCTGCCGCAATCCGGCTGGAGGCGTTGGCGTTTATGGTGCACTTTGCAGGTGATGTGCACATGCCGCTGCATTCGGGCGATAACGAGGATCAGGGCGGCAATGCGCGCGTGGCCGATTACGGGATCAAGCCGGGGCTGAACCTCCACTCCATCTGGGACGGGCCGCTAGCCGAGCGCGCGATCAGCGACCCCGCCGATCCGGTGGTGCGACGCTATTCTCCCGCAGAGCGAGCCGATCTTGCCGGCGGCACGCCCGACGATTGGGGCCGCGAAAGCTGGGAGATCGCGCGTAGCTTCGTCTATCCCACCGCCTTCGACAGCGACGACGTTTGTGCCGCCCCGCTGCCGATACAGACCGCGCTCAGCCAGGACGACATCATCCGCGGGGTGCCGATTGCCAAACGGCGGGTGCAGCAGGCGGGCTTGCGCATCGCCGCGCTGCTCGAGACCGCCTTCGCTCCGGGGCCGCTGATCGCCGAGGAACGGCGGCCGGGCGAGTAGTGCGGCTTGCCATGCTGCGCGGGGCTGCTAACCCTCTTGCCAGAATGACCAACGTACTCGACCTTGCCAAGCGCCTGATTGCCGCGCCGTCCGTGACCCCTGCGACCGGCGCAGTGTTCGATGCGCTTGAGGCGATGCTGGCACCGCTCGGATTTGCGGTGCACCGGTTTGTCCGGGGTGCTGGGACGGAAGGGAGCGAGGATGCTCCGGTCGAAAACCTGTTCGCGGTCCGGCCCGGGCCAGTAGGCTCAAAGCACTTTGCCTTTGCCGGGCACCTCGATGTTGTCCCGCCAGGTGAAGGTTGGGCATCTGACCCGTTCGACCCGCAAGTGCGCGGCGAACTGCTCCATGGGCGCGGCGCAGTCGACATGAAGGGCGCGATTGCCGCGATGATCGCCGCCGCTGCCGACGTACCGCAAGACGCAGGCACGCTCAGCTTCATCATTACCGGCGACGAGGAAGGCCCGGCGCTCCACGGCACCCGCGCGCTGATCGACCACATGGCCGAGGCGGGTCATCAGCCCGACCTGTGCCTTGTCGGTGAGCCCACCAGCGTCCACCGGCTGGGAGACATGGTCAAGATCGGGCGGCGCGGGTCGGTCAATATCTTTATCACGGTGGACGGCACACAGGGCCACGTCGCCTATCCGCATCTCGCCGATAATCCGCTGCCCAAACTGGTGGCGATCTTGGCAGAAATGGACGCGCTTGCGTTCGACACCGGGACGCAGTGGTTCCAGCCCTCCAACCTCGAAATTACCGAGATCACGGCGCCCAACCGCGCGCACAACGTCATCCCGGCAGAGGCGAGCGCGCGCATCTCGATCCGCTTCAACGATTTGCACACCGGCCACAGCCTGTCCGAACGCGTCATGGCGATTGCGGAGAAGCACGGCGGGCGGGCGCGGCCGGTGATCTCGGGCGAGCCGTTTCTGACCGAGCCGGGGGCGTTTTCGGCGCTGGTCGTAGCGGCGGTCGAGGCGGAGACGGGCACCGTGCCCGAACTCTCCACCACCGGCGGCACTTCGGATGCGCGGTTCCTGCGCAGCGTCTGCCCGGTGATCGAATTCGGCCTGTGCAACGCCACGATGCACAAGCGCGACGAGGCGGTCCCGGTCCCCGATCTGGCCGTGCTCGCGCGGATTTATGCCCGGATCGCGCGCGCCGCACTGGCGCTGGATGCGGGCCAAGGTTAGCAGTCTGTTACGGGCACCGCTGGGGCGGCTGGGAGAGAACACCGGATATGGATCGCAAGCTTACCCTCTACATCCTGATCGGCATGGCGCTGGGTGTGATCGTTGGGCAGACGCTTAACCAACTGGTGCCAGCAGAGCTTATCAAAGCCGACATCGCGCCGTGGCTCAAGCTGCTCTCCGATATCTTCCTTAACCTCATCAAGATGCTGGTAGCGCCGCTGGTGCTATCGACCATTGTCGTCGGCATCGCGCATATGGGCGATAGCGCGGCGCTGGGCCGCATCGGGGTGCGGGCGCTGACGTGGTTCATCACCGCGAGCCTTATCTCGATCGGGCTCGGTCTGCTCATGGTCAACCTGTTCCAGCCCGGCCTTGGCGCGCCAATCCCCGATGTCGCCGAGGCAGCGTCTGCGGTGGGCGAGGTCAAGGAATTGAAGGCGACCGAATTCGTCCTTTCGATCTTCCCCAAGAACGCGGTCGAGGCGCTGGCGACCAACAATATCCTGCAAATTCTGGTGTTCTCGATCTTTGCCGGCGTGGCCTTGTCCGCGATTGGAGAGCGCGGCAAGGCGCTGGTCAAAGGCGCCGATGCGCTGGCCGAGATGATGTTGCAGATCACTGGCTACGTCATGCGCTACGCGCCGATCGCGGTGTTCGGCGCGCTCGCCAATGTGGTCGCGGCGAGCGGGCTGGCGATCCTAGGCACCTATCTTGAACTGCTGGTCGAGTTCTATTTCTCGCTGCTGCTCTTGTGGATCATCCTGCTGAGCGCGGGCGCGGTGTTTCTGGGGCGGCGGATCTGGACGCTGATCCGATATATCCGCCAACCGCTAATGATAGCATTTTCGACCGCCAGCAGCGAAGCCGCGCTGCCCAAGCTGTTCGAACAGCTCGACCGGTTCGGCGTGCCGCGGCGGATTTCGGGGTTCATGCTGCCGCTGGGCTATTCGTTCAATCTCGATGGCTCGATGATGTACATGAGCTTTGCGACTTTGTTCATCGCGCAGGCTTACGGGATCGAGCTCAGCATCGGCACGCAGATCATGATCCTGCTGACGCTGATGATCTCGTCCAAGGGTATCGCTGCGGTGCCGCGCGCGTCGCTGGTGGTGATCACCGGCACGCTGGCGATGTTCGGCCTGCCGGTCGAAGGCGTGGCGATCATCCTCGCGATTGACCAGTTTCTCGACATGGGCCGCACCGCCACCAACGTGGTTGGCAACGCGGTGGCAACCGCAGTCATCACCAAGTGGGAAGGGATGCTGGAGGTCGAGGAGCCGGACTTTGTCGATCACGCTCACGCGCCTGCCCACACTTCAGCGGATGGCCGCGCGGGGCTTGATCTGGACGACAGCAATTTTGGTGAAGGGAAGGGCTGAGGTGGCTCAGCTCCCAGCTTTTTCCTTCTTCACATACTCCACCGGCACGAACTCGCCGAGCGAGCACCCCGCGCCGCGTTGCGGCATGCCGCCGATGTTCTGCAAGCTATAGACGATCTGGTTGGTGCACAGCTGGTTGATCGAGGTCTCGTAAGTGATCGCGCGGTCGAGCCCAAGGCCAGGGCAGCGGTTTGGGAGCGTGCTGCGATAGACCTTCCCGCCGTTCATTTCGAAATCGATCACGCGGTCATTGCGCACCACTGTCTGGCGCACCCGGTCGCGCATGATGCAGTTCTGGCCTTCGCCGAGCACGGTGACGGCTGGCGCGCCCGCGGCAGGATTGGCTTCGGTTGGGCGCGGGGTGGGCGCGCAGGCGATGGCAAGCAGGGGCAGGGCGCCGAGGGCAAGGGCTAGGCTGCGGACGGTCATGACGCTTCTCCACCAGTGATGCGCCGCATCATCGCTCCGCCGCTTGAACCCCGGATTAATCCGCCCCCGCTTCCGACGCCGCGCGCCCCTTTGGCGCCTCCAGCACCTTCTTCCTGAAACTGCACAGGTCCGCCACCTTGCAGCGCCAGCATTCGGGCGTGCGCGCTTTGCAGACATAGCGGCCGTGGAGGATCATCCAGTGGTGCGAATCCCGGCGGAACGGCTGGGGCACGCGCTTTTCCAGCTTGGCTTCGACCTGATCCGGGGTCTTGCCCTTGGCCATGCCGGTGCGGTTGCCGAGCCGAAAGATGTGGGTGTCGACCGCGAAGGTCTCCTGCCCGAACCAGCAATTGAGCACGACATTGGCGGTTTTGCGCCCGACCCCGGGGAGCCGCACAAGCGCCTCGCGGGTATCAGGCACTTCGCCGCCATGCTCCTCCACCAGAATGCGGGATAGAGCGATCACGTTCTTGGCCTTGGAATTGAACAGGCCGATGGTCTTGATGTGCGCCTTCAGCCCCGCCTCGCCCAGATCGAGCATCTGCTGCGGCGTCTGGACGCGGGCAAACAGCGCGCGGGTCGCCTTGTTTACCCCGACATCGGTCGCCTGCGCCGACAGCGCCACTGCCACCAGCAGCTGATAGGCATTGCCATATTCCAGCTCGGTCTGCGGCGCAGGATTGTCCTCTGCCAAGCGGCGGAAGAATTCGAAGATCTGATCCTTGGTCATCGGGCCGGTGTCATCGGGCTGGAGTCATCGGGCTGGAGTCATCGTGCGGGCGGGCTTTCCTTGGGATGCGCAGCTTTCCACTCCATCGCCATCAGTGCGCGCTTTTCGACCGAGGGGTGGGTGTAGAACACGGCCTCTTGCAGCGCTGAGGGGCGCGGGTAGCGGTATTCGGCGGTCTTCACCAAGGCCGTGGCGAGCGCATCGGGCTCGTTCACCGTTTCCAGCGAATATTGATCCGCCTCGGTCTCGCCCACGCGGGTCAGGGTGTTGGTGAGCGGCGTCACCAGCAGCCCGAGCAGCGATCCCAGCACGGCAAACACCGGCAACCCGCGCGGCTCGTCCAGCCGGGCATCGCTGCCCAGCAGGCGGGCCGTGGGAGCAAACAGACGGTTGAGGAGGAAGAAGAACGCCATCGCCAGCAACGGCAGCAGCACCACCGACCGCCACACATGGCCGAGCTGGTAATGCCCCGCTTCATGCCCGGTCACCGCGCGCACCTCGGCCAGCGAGGCCTCTTTCAGCGCGACGTCCGAAATCGCGATCCGCGCCGCCGGGCTGATGCCGGAGACATTGGCGGTAAAGCGGTCTGACTGGCGCGATCCGTCATACATGAAAATGCGGGACTTCGGGATGCCGACATCATCGGCGATCTGCTCAAGCGCGGTCCGCACCTCGCCTGGGGGTACGGGGTTGTAATCGTTGAACAGCGGCTCGATCAGCGCTGGTCCGGCGAGCAAGCCCAGCAGCGTCACCACGCCCGCCAGCCCGCCGCTCCACAGCCACCAGCGCGCGCCGGTGCGGCGGATCAGGGCATAGACCCCAGTGAGGAATAGCCCACCCAGAACCATGCCGATCGCCTCGCCAATTGCCATCTGGCCGAGGAAATCGCCAAGCGGCTGGCTGGACAGATCATATTCCCGCTCCCGGTACCAATCGGTGTAGATGGTCCAGGGTAGGGCGATGAGGGTAGAGATCAGTAGAAAGGCGGCGCTGACGGTGAAGGCCGCAAAGTTCCGCCGCCCTTCGCCGAACCGTTCGGCAATCCGATCGAGCAGCTTGAGGCGGATCATGATGACAGCCAACAGCAGCGACACGCCGACATTGAGGAACAGCAGCCAGTGATTGCCGGTAGTATAGGCCGCGGCTTTGGTGAGCGCGTCAGGCCCGAGGCTGTCGACCATCTGCGCAGCTTGCTGTGCGGGCGTAAGCGTCGTTGTCATAAGAAGCGATCCCCAGTGTGTTGTCTAAGCGATACACTCAGCCAGTCAGCGGTCAAGCAGTGAGCCCCAGCACATCGCTCATCGTGTAACGTCCGGCGCCCTGGCCTGTCAGCCACTCCGCCGCCTTCACTGCGCCGCGCGCGAAGATCATGCGGTTTTCGGCCGAGTGCGACAGGGTAAGGCGCTCTTCCGGTCCGGCAAAGATCACCGAATGCTCGCCCGCCACGGTGCCGCCGCGCAGGGTCGCGAACCCGATCGCGCCTTCGGCCCGCGCCCCGGTCATTCCGTGACGGCCGCTTTCCATGTTCTCGCTCAGCGTAATCCCACGCCCCGCCGCTGCGGCCTCACCAAGTAGTATGGCGGTGCCCGAGGGTGCATCGACCTTGAGACGGTGGTGCATCTCGAGCACTTCGATATCCCATTCCGGCCCCAGCCGCGCCGCCGCCTCGCGCACAAGATGCGCCATCAGCGTCACGCCCAATGAGAAGTTGCCCGATTGGAGTACCGGCACCGCCCGCGCGGCTTCGGCGAGCATGACGAAATGTGCTTCCTCAAGGCCCGTGGTGCCGACCACGATCGGCTTGCCCGCGGCCCGCGCTACGCTAAGGTTGGTGCCAAGCGCGTCCGGCGCGGAGAAATCGACCATCACGTCGCATTGGCCTGCCAGCGGCCCGATGCTGCCGCCAGCATCCACGCCCACGCATAAGCCATGGCCAGCATCCGCGATCGCCGCTTCGAGCGCCTGCCCCATCCGGCCCTTGTGCCCGATCACCCCGAATTGCAGCATTACTCAATCTCCGTTCGTCCTGAGCTTGTCGAAGCCCTGCCCTTTCTTCAAAGGGAGTAGAAGGTAAAGCAGTCCTTCGACAAGCTCAGGACGAACGGTGACGGGTTTGAACGCAAAATTGGACCGCATCGTCATTCTCACCGGCGCAGGCATTTCCGCGGAAAGCGGGATCGATACCTTCCGCTCTGCCGGAGGACTCTGGGAGCAGCACCGGGTCGAGGATGTCGCCACGCCAGAGGGTTTCGCGCGCGACCCCGATCTGGTGCTGGGGTTCTACGACATGCGGCGCGCGGCTCTGACGCGGGTTGAACCCAACCCCGCACACGCGGCGCTGGCACGGTTGGAGCGCGAATTCCGGGGCGAGCTCCTGCTGGTCACGCAGAATGTCGATGATCTTCATCAGCGCGGCGGATCGGCCCGCGTGCTCCACATGCATGGCGAGCTCAAAAGCGCGCTCTGCAGCTCCTGCGAAACCCGATTGCCGTGGCTGGAGGCGATGCTTGACCGCCCTCCATGCCCCATCTGCCGCGCGCCGAGCCTGCGCCCCGATGTCGTGTGGTTCGGCGAGATGCCCTATCAGATGGGCCGTATCTATCAGGCGCTAGAGACCTGCGACCTGTTCGTCAGCATCGGCACATCGGGCGCGGTCTATCCTGCTGCGGGGTTTGTGCAGGAGGCGCGGGCGGCCGGTGCTCGCACGCTCGAGCTCAATCTCGAGCCGAGCGACGGATCGCGCCTGTTCCACGAGACGCGGCTGGGGCTGGCGAGCGCGCTGGTGCCGGAGTGGGTGGAAGAGGTGCTAGGCGGTTGAGCCGCATGTTTTGCACCCGGCGTCCTTGGCAATCCGGATCGTGCGCATCCCCGGCTCCAGCCCATCGAGGACATGCAGCCGGCCCCAACCAGGATCACCCAGCGTGGCTACGCCGACCAGCAGCACCTTGAGCGCTTGCAAAGCCGCAAAACTCCCCGCCCACCCGGCCATCGCGCCGAGCATGCCGTCATCGGCGCAGGTGTCGCAATCCTCTGCGTCGAAGGCGTCGCCGACAAAGCAGCGGTAGCACGCTTCGCCCGGCAGGTGGCCGGCGAAGGCGCCGACTTGGCCCTGGAATCGTCCGACCGCGGCTGAGAGCAACGGTATACCCGCCGCCACGCAGGTATCGGAGACGGCAAGGCGCGTGGCGAAGTTGTCGGTCCCGTCGAGAACGAGGTCTGCGTCCGCGATCAGGCTCGCGGCATTCTCCGCCGTAATCCGCGCGTCGGACACCTCCACGGCCAGCGAATCGTCGAAATTGGCGAGCCAGCGCCGCGCCGATACCGCCTTGCCGTGCCCGACATCGCGGGCGGTGAAGATCGTCTGGCGCTGGAGGTTCGACACATCGACCACATCATCATCGACTAAGGTTAGCCGCCCGATCCCGCTCGCGGCCAGATATTGCAGCGCGGGCGAGCCGATCCCGCCCAGACCGATTATCGCGACATGGCTCGCCGCCAGCCGCACCTGCCCCGTGCCGCCGACTTCGGGCAACACGATGTGGCGGGCGAAGCGGTCAAGCCGAGCCGGCGATAGGCTCATGGTTCGTCCTTGGGCGGCACCGCCCGCCGCTCCTGCCGGAAGGCGCCGATGCCGTTCCACCACAGGAAGCCGATCACCGCGCCCTTCACCGGCTGGAGCGTCGCCAGCAGCACCGCCACCGCCACCGGCAGGATGATCGCCAGCGTCAGCCATGCCGACATCGCAAAGGTGCCGATCATCGTAATTACGACCGGCGCAAGCAGGTGGCCGACCACGAGGATGCCGATATAGGCCGGGAAATCATCGGCTTGTTGGACCGACCAGTCGAAGCGGCAATGTGGGCACCGATCGACCGGTTTGAGCCACTGGCGGAAAAGTGCCGCCTCGCCGCAACGCGGACACCGGCCCTTCGCCCCGCGCAGAAGCGCCATTAGAATCCCTGCGGGCAGGTCGATCCGGTCGGGAGAAAGCGGTGTGCTGGGCATGGACAGGCTGTTTACAACCTGTGCGCCGCCTGTCGACAGGCCTGTGGATGGCTCTGTCGAAACTGCGGTGCAAAGCCGGGGGAAATTATGTGCGGGTTAACCCTGTTACCTCAGCTTTCAAGCTGACGCAGCAAGCTGCGCACATCGCCGTCCATATCTGCATCGCGCTGGCGCAGGTCTTCGATCAGCCGCACCGCGTGGATTACGGTCGAGTGATCGCGCCCGCCGAACTTGCGCCCGATCTCGGGGTAGCTGCGCGGGGTGAGCACCTTCGATAGATACATTGCCACCTGCCGCGGCCGCACCACCGCGCGCGCGCGCCGCTTGGAGCTCATTTCGGAGCGGTCGATGCGGTAGAACTGGCAAACGGTGCGCTGAATCTCGTCGATGGTGATCCGGCGGCGGTTGGCCGAAAGGATGTCGGTCAGCTGTTCCTCGGCCAGCTGGAGCGAAACCTCCTGCCCCGTCAGCTGCGCATAGGCGATCAGCTTGTTCAGCCCGCCAACCAGCTCGCGCACATTGCGGGTGATGGTGCGGGCGAGGAATTCGACCACATCGGCCGGCACCGCCAGCGGGGCGAACCGCACCAGCTTGGACACCAGGATCCGTTTGCGAAGCTCGATGTCGGCGGGTTGGATATCGGCAACCAGGCCCATCGACAGGCGCGAAAGCAGGCGCGGTTCGACCCCGTCCAGCGCCTGCGGAGCGCGGTCGGCGGCGAACACCAGCCGCTTGCCTTCAGCCAGCAGCGCATCAATGGTGTAGAGCAGTTCCTCCTGCGCGCTCGCTTTGCCGATGATGAACTGGATATCGTCCACCAGCAGCAGATCGAAGCTGCGCAGACGCGCCTTGAACTCGATTGTCTGGCTGGCTTTCAGGGCCTGCACGAATTCGACCATGAAGCGTTCGGCCGAACAGTAGAAGATCCGCGCCCGCGGGTGGGCCTGCAGGTAGGAATGACCGATCGCGTGAAGCAGGTGGGTCTTGCCCTGGCCGGTCGCTGCCTTGAGATACAGCGGCGAGAATTGCGGCTGTTCGAGCGCGGCCATCCGCTGCGCCGCGTTGCAGGCGAGCACATTGGCCTCGCCTGTGACGAAGGCACCAAAGGTGAGCGATTGATCGAGTCCGACCGAAGAGGTGAAGGTCGCATCGCCGAGCGCGCCTGCAGCCATCGCGATTGCGCTCGCGCCGTCATTGGCCGGACGGCGGCCATCGTCGAGCCGCAGTTCGGGCAGCTGGCGGCGGCCGGGGTGAACCACGATGTTCACTTTGCGTACTTCGCTGCGCGCAATGTTCCAAGCCAGTTGCAGCCGGTCATGGAACCGATCACGCACCCAGTTGGCCGAGAAGTCGGTCGGCAAATACAGATCGAGCGTGCCGCTGTCGCGGTTGAGCGCGCCCAGTTGGATCGGCTTGATCCACTGGCTGTGCAACTGATGTCCCAGATCCTTGCGCAGCCCCTGGCTGATGTCGGACCAATCGGCAGCGAGGTTCACAGCTTCGGCATCTTCCATCAGATGCTCGTCGGCTTGGCGGCCAGTCGGCCGCGCCTTATCAGTGCTGTGCACAAGCTCTTCCCCAATTCACGCAATGCCTGTCGAACCCCGATGGGCGCGCAGACTTATTTCAGACCCATCGCAACAAACATTGCTTTCCCCTGTCCCGGAATCGAAGATACCGGGGCAATCCCACTGTCAGCCAGATTGTAGAGCACCCGGACTGTCCTGCGCCGGGTAGAATTCATGTAAAGGACGCATCGGACCTTTGCGCAAGCGCGGACTTTTAAAAAAAGTGAAATATTCCTGTTGACTCGCCCCTGACCCGCAGACTTGCGTTGAAGTCTTTGTTATTCATGGAAAATGATGTTTTTCAACACGCGAATCGTGGGGAATCCTGACATTTGTTAGGACAACCATTGTCGCAATTGTCGCAAACGAAACGGGCCGCGCTGGTCAAGCGCGGCCCGTTTCGTTTGCGTTCCGACTGCAACCCGTAATCACGCCTAGAGCGCGACAGGCGGGAGCAAAGCGAATCGAGTCAGAGTGTGGCGACTCGGCGGGTAAGACGCGAGAGCTTGCGGGCCACGGTGTTCTTGTGGAGCACGCCGCGGGCCACGCCGCGCGCCATTTCAGGCTGCGCGGCCTTGAGCGCAGCTGCAGCCGCGTCCTTGTCGCCCGCTTCGCAGGCCGATTCGACCTTCTTGATGAAGCTGCGGATGCGGCTGATGCGCGCACCGTTGATTTCGGCGCGGGCGGTGTTGCGACGAATGCGCTTCTTGGCTTGCGGCGTGTTGGCCATAATTCGTTTCTGTCTCGCGTTTGGTTCAGGCCGCGCGGGGCGGCCGAGGATTTGGTGACGGTTTGCTCGAAAACGGGCGAGCGGACGTATGGCCCTACCGCCGGAAAGCAGCGCGCATAGTCAGAACTGCCTCGTAGGTCAACGATTCCCTGAACCAGCGACGCGACGCGGTGTCACTTCTGGCAAATCGGGCAATACCATGTGCTGCGCCCGCCCTGCGCGATGCGGCGGATTGCTCCGCCATCAGCGCGGCGGCACGGCTCGCTGGTGCGTCCGTAGACCTCGAAGCTGCTGGCAAAATAGCCGAGCTCGCCATCGGGCCGCGCATAGTCGCGCAAAGTGGAGCCGCCGTCGCGGATCGAGGCTTCGAGCACGGCGCGGATCGCGGGCACCAGCCGGGCGAGCTGCGGCCCGGTGACTTTGCCGGCCGGCCTGGTGGGCCGGTTGCCCGCCCGCCACAGCGCCTCGCAGACATATATATTGCCGAGCCCCGCCACGATCCGCTGGTCAAGCAGGCACAGCTTGATCGACTGTACCTTGCCCTTGAGCGCGGATTTGAGATGCCCCGCTGTCAGCCCCGGCCCAAGCGGCTCAGGGCCGAGCGCGGCGAACTGCGGCCACGTCTCCAGCGCGTCGTTCCGCACCAGATCGACCGATCCGAAGCGGCGGGGATCGCAAAGCGCGAAGCGATGCTGCGCGGTCTCGATCAGCAGGTGATCGTGGGTGTCTGGCACTTCGGGATCGATCCGCCAGCGCCCGCTCATGCCGAGATGGAAGATCATCGTCGCACCGCGATCAAGGTGCATCAGCCCGTATTTCGCGCGCCGCGACAGCCCGGTCACCTGCGCGCCGGTCAGCACCTGCACCAGATCATCGGGGAACGGGCGGCGCAGGTCGGAACGGTTCAACGTAACGCGAGTAATTCGCTCGCCATCGAGGAACCGCGCAAGGCCGCGGACAGTTGTCTCTACTTCGGGAAGTTCGGGCATTCGTGTGCCTGTAACACCCTTTGCGCGGGGCTCAATTGCCTCTAGGGAGCCGGGCATGAACGAAACCACCGATGACACCGTCTCCTTCGGCTACAGCCAGGTCACACCCGAGGAAAAGACCCGCAAGGTCGGCGAGGTGTTCTCCAGCGTCGCGAAGAAATACGACATCATGAATGACGCGATGAGCTTCGGCATGCATCGCGGGTGGAAAGACCGTTTTGTCAAACGCGTAAAACCGCAGCCGGGCGAGAATATTGTCGATATGGCAGGCGGCACCGGCGACATCGCGTTCCGCATGGCGACGCGCGGTGCGAATATCACCGTGGCCGACATCAATCAGGAAATGCTGGATGTGGGCGCCGAGCGGGCGATGGAGCAGGGCGAGGCAGAGGGCGCCGGCAGCCTCGTTTTCTCAAAGCAGAATGCCGAGGAAGTCACCTTCCCTGCCAACACGTTTGATGCCTACACCATCGTCTTCGGTATCCGGAACGTAACCTTTAAGGACAAGGCGCTGGCGGAGGCCCACCGCGTGCTTCGGCCCGGAGGACGGTTTTTCTGTATGGAATTTTCGGTAACCGACTGGTCGGGCTTCCGCGAGATTTATGATCTTTATTCGATGCATGTCATGCCGCGCATGGGTCAGGTGATTGCCGGGGACATTGAAAGCTATCGCTATCTGGCGGAATCGATCCGCAAGTTCCCCCGCGCCCCCGAGTTCGAGGCGATGATCCGCGCGGCCGGCTTTGTGAACACCAAGGCCGAGATTATCCTCGGCGGCGCTGTCGCGATCCATTCGGGGTGGAAGATCTAACCGCGTGACCGCTTCTGCCACGCATTTCATTCGCCTCGCCCGTTGGGGAATCACGCTGGCGCGCCGCCGCGCGCTGGTGGGCATCGAAAACGATCCCAATGCGCCCACCGCATTGCGTCGCTTTGTCCGGCTGGCGCGGCTGGCAACGCTGACCGGCAAGCGCGGCATGCCCGATTATGCCGGGGCCTTCCGCGCGATCGGCCCAGCCGCAATCAAGCTTGGCCAATCGCTGGCAACGCGCCCCGATCTGGTCGGCGAGGAGGCAGCGAACAACCTCCTTAGCCTCCAGGACAGCCTGCCGCCGGTACCGTTTGCGCAGATCAAGGCCGCGATCGAATCGAGCTTTGGCCAGCCGATCGAAAAGATGTTCGCCGAGGTCGACCCTGAGCCGGTCGGCGCGGCCTCAATCGCGCAGGTCCACAAGGGGCTGACCACGGATGGCCGCACAGTCGCGATCAAGGTGCTGCGCCCCGGCATCCGCGAGAAATTCGCGCGCGACATCCAGACTTATGAATGGGCCGCCGCCCATGTCGAGGCGATGGGCGGCGAGGCGAGCCGGCTGCGGCCGCGCCTCACCATTGCCAATTTCAAGCGCTGGACCAATTCCGAGCTCGATTTGCGGCGCGAAGCCGCCTCGGCCAGCGAACTTGCCGAGCAGATGGCTGGCGTGCCGGGCTACCGCATTCCGGCGGTTGACTGGGACCGCACCAATGGCCGGGTGCTGACGATCGAATGGATCGACGGGATCAAGATCAGCCGGATCGACGAGCTGCGCGCGCGCGGCCACGATTTTGCCGAGCTGTCGGAGCGGCTGGTGATCAGCTTCCTTACCCAAGCCATCAGCGCCGGGTTCTTCCATGCAGACATGCACCAGGGCAACCTGTTCGTGGAGGACGACGGCACGATCGTCGCGATCGATTTCGGCATCATGGGCCGCATCGACCGGCGCGCGCGGCAATGGCTGGCGGAAATCCTCTACGGGCTGACGACGGGCAATTACCAACGCGTCGCCGAAATCCACTTCGAGGCGCAGTATGTGCCAAGCTACCATTCGGTCGGCGAATTCGCCACGGCGCTGCGCGCGGTGGGCGAACCGATGCGCGGCAAGCC
>JBBQWH010000051.1:0-17752 GCA_038210785.1 Sphingomonadales bacterium
AAGCGTGGGCGGGCACCGCGAGCTTATTACCGATGGCGACACCGGCACACTGTTCGCGCCGGATGATCCCGCTGCCTGCGCCGCCGCGCTTGCCCGGCAGCTTGATGCGCGCGGGGGCTGGGAGGCGATGAAAGACCGCGCCCAAGCCCATGTTCGCAGCCGCCACGATTGGGCTGTTAACGCCCGCCATTATCTCTCTGTTTACCATCTCTTGTTAGCCCGTGATGACAGCGGCGATGCGGGGCGCATTGGCACAAGCGCGGGATAATGAGCGAATGACATCGGGGCAGCAAAAACAAGCCAAGCGGCGCAAGCGCGCCAAGGCACGTAAGCGTCAACCGGGCGCGCTAGCCGCGCACCGGGCGTTCGCGCCGTTGCTGGGCTTGTGGGGCGCGATGCTTGGCGGTTTGCCGGTCATGGTGCTGCCGCCGGCGCTGATCGCTGCGGCAACCAAGGGCACGACCATCGCCTTGATGAATGGCGCCGCGCAGCCCGTGATCGCAGGCTTGGCAGCGCTGCTGGTCGGAGGCGGCGTGTTTGCGGTTGCCGCACCTATATCCAGCCGCGCGCGCCGCCGGATCAATGCGCCGTCGATCGCCGCTGTGGCCACCCGCCGGGTGCGCCCGATCGATCCGGCGCGCGACCTTGGCAGCCGAAGGCTTGATGATCCGATTGAAACGATGCCGTTTGCAACGCCTGAATGGCGTGATGCATCCGAGCACGAGCACGAGCACGAGCCTCAGCAAGTACCGGCACCGACTGTGCAGGCTGCGCCCGAACCCGCGCCGAGCGTGCCGCGCGCGCTCGATCTTGCCGCCTTCGCCGAACTGCCGGGCCGCAACGCCGTGTGGGTGGAGGACGTGCCCGAGCCAGCCCCCGTACCAGCCCCCGTGCCAGCCCCCGTGCCAGCTCACGTGCCAGCCCCCGTGCCCGCTCCGGCGCCCGCGTCTTCGATGCCCGCCGGACAGCAGCCAAGCGCCCCGCTGAGTGCAGTGCCCGCGCCCAATCCGGGAACGGCCGCGCTCACCCAGCTGCGGGCTGTGCCGACGAGCGAGCTCAGCATTGTCCAGATGGTCGAACGCTTCGCCGGCGCGCTCCATGAACACCGCGACAGCGCGCCTGCCCATGCCTTGACCAGCGCCGAACTCGCGATGCGCGAAGCAGCGCTGGCCGAAGCACTCAAGGCGCTCGCCGCACTCAGCGGTCACCACGTTACGGCGGGAACCGGAGAAGACGCCCGTGAAAATGAAGGCGGGCAAGAATCGCTGCGTTCGGCGCTGGCACGGTTGCAGACTCCGCGTGCGCTAGGGCGCGGGGCAACCTGAGCGCGCGCCAGGCTTCGCACGAAAATGCGCGCAAAAGCTGCAACTCAGCCGCCCGGACAATGCGCGGCGCGCAATCTAACGATAGTTTGACTAGGCCTGCGAGAAACAATACTTCGCGCAAGCCCATTGCCAAACCCGCATCCTGTCGGCATGAGTGCACCGAAACCGGGTAGGAATAGACCTGATCGGTCTGGCGTGCCCCAGCGACCTGCCCTCAGGCGTGACCCCTGCGTGAGCGATTACGTTCGCAGGGTGCGCGCCTGTCGGCATCTGACAGATCGGACCTTTGCCATGGGATACCCTTCTTCCCAGGGTCTCTACGACCCCGCCAACGAACATGACGCCTGCGGCGTCGGCATGGTTGCGCATATCAAAGGCTTGAAAAGCCATGCGATCATCACGCAGTCGCTTGAGATTCTCGAGAACCTCGATCATCGCGGCGCGGTGGGCGCGGATCCGCTGCTGGGGGACGGCGCGGGGATTTTGATCCAAATACCCGATCCGCTGATCCGCCGCTGGGCCGAGGCGCATGGTCACGATCTGCCAGCGCCCGGCGAATATGCCATCGGCATGTGCTTCCTGCCGCGCGAAGGCGCCGCGCGCGATTTCGTGATGCAGCGGATGGAGGCCTTCAGCGCCAAGGAAGGCCAGCGCCTCATCGGCTGGCGCGATGTGCCCACCACAGCCGCCGGGCTCGGCGATGCGGTGATCGCCTCGATGCCGGTTATTGCAATGGCGGTGATCGCGCGCGGGGCCAATTGCGCTGACCAAGACGCGTTCGAGCGCAAGCTGCTCACCATCCGCAAGCAGGTGCAGAACCCGCTCGCAAGCCTTGCTGAAAAGCACCGCCTGCCCGAGGTGACTGAGACTTACATCCCCAGCTTCTCGACCCGCACCATCGTCTACAAGGGGCTGCTGCTGGCGACGCAGGTGGGCTCGTTCTACGACGATCTGCGCGATCCCGATTGCGTCTCGGCCTTGGGGCTGGTCCACCAGCGCTTCAGCACCAACACCTTCCCCAGCTGGCGGCTGGCGCACCCGTTCCGGTTCATCGCCCATAACGGCGAGATCAACACAGTGCGCGGCAACGTCAACTGGATGAACGCGCGCCGGCGGACGATGGAAAGCGAACTGCTTGGCCCTGATCTCGACAAGATGTGGCCGATCATCCCGCACGGGCAATCGGATACCGCGTGCCTCGACAACGCGCTCGAACTGCTGATCGCGGGCGGATATTCTCTGGCCCACGCGATGATGATGCTGATCCCCGAAGCGTGGAGCGGCAACGCCCTGATGACACCCGCGCGCCGGGCATTCTACGAATATCACGCCGCGCTGATGGAGCCGTGGGACGGCCCGGCGGCGGTGGCGTTCACCGATGGTCGCCAAATCGGCGCAACACTCGACCGCAATGGGCTCCGGCCCGCGCGGTTCTGCGTGACCAAGGATGATATCGTCTGCCTCGCGTCGGAAAGCGGCGTGCTGCCGTTTGCGGAAGCCGACATTGTGCGCAAATGGCGGCTTCAGCCGGGCAAGATGCTGCTGATCGACTTGGAACAAGGCCGCATCATCGAAGATGATGAGTTGAAGGCTGATCTGGCGAACGCGCATCCGTATGAAACCTGGCTCAAGCAGGCGCAGTACAAGCTCGAAGATATCACTGATATCGTCCCCGAACTCGCGAACATCCCGCCCGAGGAAGCCCCGCTGCTCGAACGCCAGCAGGCCTTCGGCTACACGCAAGAAGATATCAGCCGGTTCCTTGAACCGATGGCTGTAGACGGCGATGATCCGATCGGGTCGATGGGCACCGACACGCCGCTGGCAGTGCTATCGAACCGCTCGCGCTTGCTGTATGATTACTTCAAGCAGAACTTTGCGCAGGTCACCAATCCGCCGATCGATCCGATCCGCGAAGAACTGGTGATGAGCCTCACCAGCATGATCGGCCCGCGCCCAAACTTGCTGGGCCGCGATGCCGGGACGCACAAGCGGCTCGAGGTCGATCAGCCGATCCTGACCAACGAGGATCTCGCCAAGATCCGCTCGGTCGAGGAAGCATTGGACGGCGCGTTCCGCTGCGCCACGATCGACATGACTTGGGATGCCGCTGCTGGGGCCGAGGGTCTCGCACTGGCGATCAAGGAAATGTGCTGGGCCGCAACCGAAGCGGTGCTGCAGGATCACAACATCCTGGTGCTGTCCGACCGTGCGCAGAGCGAGGCGCGCGCGCCGATGCCCGCGCTGCTGGCGACCGCGGCGGTGCATCATCACCTTGTTCGGCAGGGTCTCAGGATGCAAACCGGGCTCGTGGTCGAAACCGGCGAAGCGCGCGAAGTGCACCACTTCTGCGTGCTGGCAGGTTACGGCGCGGAAGCGATCAACCCCTACCTCGCGTTCGAAACGATCGAAGCCCTGCGCGCCAAGCGGCATACCGACCTGTCGCCTGCCAAGGTGCAGCAGAACTTCATCAAAGGCGTCGGCAAGGGCATCCGCAAGGTCATGTCAAAGATGGGCATCTCGACCTATCAGTCCTATTGCGGTGCGCAGATTTTCGACGCGGTTGGCCTGTCGAGCGCGTTTGTCGAAAAGTTCTTCACCGGCACTGCCACCACTATTGAAGGAATCGGCCTCGCCGAAGTCGCCGAAGAGGCGCTGCGCCGCCATGCGCAGGCTTACGGCGACAACCCGCTGTATGACGGAATGCTCGATGCCGGCGGGATCTACCAATACCGCCTGCGCGGTGAGGAGCACGCCTGGACGCCCGAAAACGTCGCACAATTGCAGCACGCGGTGCGCGGCAATGATCCCAAGAACTACGCCGAATTTGCCGCCAGCATTAACGAACAGGCCGAACGCCTGCTAACGATCCGCGGCTTGCTCGAATTCAAGCTGGCCGACCAGCCGATCCCGCTGAGCGAGGTCGAACCGGCGAGCGAAATCGTCAAGCGGTTCTCAACCGGCGCGATGAGCCTCGGTTCGATCAGCCACGAGGCGCATTCGACCATGGCGATCGCGATGAACCGCATCGGCGGGCGGTCCAACACCGGCGAAGGCGGAGAGGAGCCGTTCCGCTTCACCCCGCTGGCCAACGGCGATTCGATGCGCAGCCGGATCAAGCAGGTCGCATCCGGCCGGTTCGGAGTGACCACCGAATACCTCGTCAATTCGGACGATATCCAGATCAAGATGGCGCAGGGCGCCAAGCCGGGCGAGGGCGGTCAGCTGCCCGGCCACAAGGTCGACAAGCGCATCGGCGCGGTGCGGTATTCGACCCCGGGGGTGGGCCTGATCTCGCCCCCGCCGCACCACGATATCTATTCGATCGAGGATCTCGCACAGCTAATCCACGATCTCAAGAACGTGAACCCGGTCGCGCGGATTTCGGTCAAGCTGGTGTCCGAAGTCGGCGTTGGCACGGTGGCGGCGGGCGTGTCCAAGGCGCGCGCTGACCATGTGACAATTGCGGGCTATGACGGCGGCACGGGCGCATCGCCGCTCACCAGCCTGACGCATGCCGGCAGCCCGTGGGAAATCGGATTGGCGGAGACGCAGCAGACGCTTTTGCTTAACGATCTGCGTGAACGGATCGCGGTGCAGGTCGATGGCGGCCTGCGCACGGGCCGCGATGTGGCGATCGGAGCATTGTTGGGTGCGGACGAGTTCGGCTTTGCCACCGCGCCGTTGATTGCGGCGGGGTGCATCATGATGAGGAAGTGCCACCTCAACACCTGTCCCGTCGGCGTCGCCACGCAAGACCCGGTGCTGCGCGCGCGCTTTACTGGGCAGCCCGAACATGTGGTTAATTACATGTTCTTCGTCGCCGAGGAACTGCGGCAGATCATGGCCGACATGGGCTTTCGCACCGTGGCCGACATGGTCGGCCGGGTCGACCGGCTCGACCCGCGCCGGATGGAGCGCCACTGGAAAGCGCGCGGGATCGATCTCGCCCGCATCCTCCATCAGGTCGAACTGAAGGAAGGTGCTTCGCTGCGCCAGATCGGGGTGCAGGATCATGGGCTCGAAGGCGCGATGGACAATGGCCTGATCGCCGATTGCCGTGCTGCGATCGGCACCAAAGCGCCGGTGCAGATCACCCGCGAGGTGCGCAACGTCCACCGCACCGTGGGCGCGATGCTCTCGGGCGAAATTGCCAAGGCGCACGGGCACGAAGGCCTGCCGACCGATTGCATCCGCATTAACCTCACCGGTGTGGCCGGGCAAAGCTTTGGCGCGTGGCTCGCGCATGGGGTAACGCTCGATCTGGTCGGCGATGCTAATGACTATGTCGGCAAGGGGCTTTCGGGCGGGCGCATCATCGTGTGCCAACCGGCCGAGGCTCCGCGCGCCGCGCAGGACAACATCATCGTTGGCAACACCGTGCTGTACGGCGCGATTGCAGGTGAGGCCTACTTCAACGGCGTCGCGGGCGAGCGTTTCGCAGTGCGCAATTCGGGCGCGATTGCGGTGGTCGAAGGCGCGGGCGATCATGCCTGCGAATACATGACCGGCGGCGTGGTGGTGGTGCTCGGCAAAACCGGACGCAACTTTGCCGCCGGGATGAGCGGCGGGATCGCCTATGTCTATGATCCCGACGGCACCTTCACGAGCCTTGTGAACCATGCACAGGTCGATCTGCTGCCGATTGCGCCGGGGCATGATTTTGATGACGGCACCGGCCGTCCGGCGCAGCGACCGCGCGCGGTCCACGATTTCGGGATGGGCGACATGCTGCATCACGATGCCGAGCGGCTGCGGATCTTGGTCGAACGCCATCAGCTTCACACCGGCAGCAAGCTTGCAGCCGTGCTGCTGGCGGACTGGGACGCGGCGCTGGGCCGGTTCGTCAAGGTGATGCCGCGTGATTATGCGGCGGCTCTGAAGCGGCTGGAAGCGGAACGGCGCGAGGCGGAAAGCGTTGCCGCGGAGTGATGATTTTTTCCCGTCATTGCGAGCCGAAGGCGAAACAATCCATGGACCGGTCACATGCCAATCGACCGGCGGGCTATGGATTGCCACGGGGCCTGCGGCCCCTCGCAATGACGAATTGAACTGAGGAAAATGTAGTGGGCAAGGACACCGGATTTCTCGAGCTGGATCGCCGCGAGCGCGATTATCTCGACCCGCAGGCGCGGCTGAAGAATTACCGCGAATTCATCATCCAGCCGGATGAAAGCACGCTCGCTGGCCAAGCGTCGCGCTGCATGAATTGCGGCATCCCCTATTGCCACAACGGCTGCCCGGTGAACAACCTGATCCCGGACTGGAACCACCTTGTCTACGAAGCGGACTGGAAGCGCGCGCTGGCGATGCTCCATACCACCAACAACTTCCCCGAGTTTACCGGCCGCATCTGCCCCGCGCCGTGCGAGGCGGCTTGCACGCTCAATATCATCGATCAGCCAGTGACGATCAAATCGATCGAGTGCGCAATCATCGATCGCGGGTGGAAGGAAGGCTGGGTCACCCCGCAAGTGCCCGAGACCAAGACCGGCAAATCGGTCGCGGTCATTGGCTCCGGCCCAGCCGGGCTCGCCTGCGCGCAGCAATTGGCGCGCGCGGGGCATTCTGTCACCGTGTTCGAAAAGAGCGACCGGGTCGGCGGGTTGCTGCGTTACGGCATCCCCGACTTCAAGATGGAAAAGCACCTCATCAACCGCCGCGCCCAGCAGATGGAGGCGGAAGGGGTGACGTTCAAAACCTCCAAGGAAGTCGGCGTCGATATCTCCTTCGCCTCGCTAAGGGAGAATTTCGATGCGGTGGTGCTGGCAGGCGGCGCCGAAGATGCGCGCGCGCTGCAGATCCCCGGCGCGGAGATGCCGGGCGTGCGGCTGGCGATGGAATTCCTGACCCAGCAGAACAAGCGCGTCGCAGGCGACGATGAATTGCGCGCCGCGCCGCGCGGGTCGCTGCTTGCCACCGGCAAGCATGTGGTAGTGCTGGGCGGCGGGGATACAGGCAGCGACTGCGTGGGCACCTCGAACCGCCAGGGCGCGGCCAGCGTCACCCAGCTTGAGATTATGCCCAAGCCTCCTGAGAAAGAGGACAAAGCGCTGACCTGGCCCGATTGGCCGATGAAGCTGCGCACGTCCTCCAGCCACCAGGAAGGCGTGGAGCGCGATTGGGCGGTGCTGGCCAAGCGCGTGATCGGCGACGGCGAAGCGGTGACCGGGCTCGAATGCGTGCGGGTCGAGTGGGTCGCCACAGGCTCTGGCGGCCAGATGCAGGAAATGGCGGGGAGCGAATTCGTCATCCCGGCCGATCTCATTTTGCTGGCGATGGGCTTTACCGGGCCGCTCAAGGCAGGCTTGCTTGAACAGGCGGGCGTTACGCTGTCGCCGCGCGGCAATGTCGACGCCGATACCGAACGCTACGCCACCAGCGAACCCGGCGTGTTCGCCTGCGGTGACATGCGGCGCGGGCAGAGCCTTGTCGTCTGGGCGATCCGTGAAGGCCGCCAATGCGCACGCAGCGTTGACGCGGCGCTGATGGGGGTCAGCGAGCTGCCGCGCTGAGTAATTCTACTGGCTTTCCGCCGGTGATCGTTCAAAACGAGCTATATGCCTGCGCCAAGCGATTGGCGCGCCGCCTCTTCGTGACAAGATCCAGGCATATGCGCTAAGCCGGTGCTAAGCACGCGGGCGGTGTCGCTCGCCCGCCATAGATAAAGTGAGCTTACCGATGGTCGACGAATTCAATTTCCTGAACGATGATACCGATTTTGAACTGGCTGCGGTCACGCTCGAAACGTTCGTTTATTGCAGCCGGGCAGATGCAAGCGTCGACGACGCCGGGGTTAATCGGCTCATCGCGTTCTCCCAGCAACGCAATGTCGCGCGCGGCATCACCGGGGTGCTGGTTTTCGGCAGCGGGGTCTTCTTCCAATGGATCGAAGGCCCGCCCGCCGAAGTCCAGATCCTGATCGCAAGCCTGCATGACGATACGCGCCATTATGACATCGTCACGCTGGACCAGAGCATTGAAAAACGCGAGCGGTTGTACCCAAATTGGGAGATGGAGCGGGTCGATGCAGACGACATCCGCGCTGTCCTGGAAGACGCGCTGGAAAGCGCCGAAGATGAAAACAATATCGCCGCGCTGACGCGCATTATTGCGCACCTCGATTCTGGACCATTGCCCACGGTTGGGCGCGGTTAATCGGGGCGATCAAACCCCACGAACCGCGCTGTCTCGTCCACGCTCCGGCGCAGACTGATGACGGCGTTGGCCGGGAAATCCGGATCGGGCCAGCCGAGCGCAACGGCCTTCATGATCACCTGATCCGCCGGAATGCCCGCATGCTCGCGCACCACCGGGCTTTGCATGATGCCTTGCGAGTTGATCACGCAGCCAAGCCCTTTTGACCATGCGGCGTTGACCAGCGCCGTTGTGACCGCGCCGCAATCGAAGGCGGTATCGTCGGAGCCTGAAAGGTCGCGGTCATAGGCGACGATCACGCACACCGGAGCGTCGAACTGGCGGAAGCCGCGCAGCACCCAGTCCTGCCGCGCATCCTTATCGTCGCGTTCGATCCCCATTGCGCCAAACAATTGCTTGGCGACTTCGACCTGCCGATCACGGTGGACGCCGGCGAAGGCATCCCCCCGGCGAAATTCGCGGCTGTCGGGCTCGCCTGCCAGAATCCGCGTCGTGTTGCCGTGCCGGATGCGATCCAGCGGTTCGCCGGTGATGACGTGGAAGTGCCACGGCTGGGTGTTCATCGAAGTGGGCGAGCGGATCGCCAGCGCCAGCACCTCTTCGATCAGCGCCCGCGGAACCGGCTTGTCGAGATAGCCGCGAATGCTGCGCCGTCCGAGGACGACCTCGTCGTAAGTCTGGTCAGGCGTGCCGCCCATCATGGTCTCTCCCGAATCTGTTTTCGACAGATGGGTTAGCCCAGCCGCGTCCCCGTTCAAAGGACGCTACGGCAGGGCGGCAGCTTTCAAGCCGCTTCCGCCAACCTCATTTCCAGCCGGTCCCAAATCTCGACCAACGCTTCTGTCAGTTCGTCCATCATCGGTTCGGTGTGATGCGGGCCGGGGGTAAAGCGCAGTCGTTCGGTGCCGCGCGGCACTGTAGGGAAGTTGATCGGCTGCACATAGACGCCGTATTCGGCCAGCAGAATGTCGCTGATCGCCTTGGCGCGCACCGGATCGCCGACCATCAGCGGCACGATATGGGTGGTGCTGTCCATCACCGGCAGCCCTGCTTCGGCGAATTTGAGCTTGAGCATGGCAGCCGCGCGCATCTGCGCGTTACGCTCGACGCTGCTTTCCTTAAGGTGCCGCACCGAGGCGAGCACGCCTGCCACCAGCACCGGCGACAGCGAGGTGGTGAATATGAACCCGGGCGCGTAGCTGCGGATGCAGTCCACCACCTTGGTGCTGGCCGCGATATAGCCGCCCATCACGCCGAACGCTTTGCCCAGCGTGCCTTCGATGATGTCGATCCGGTGGGCGGCGCCGTCGCGTTCGGAAATGCCGCCGCCGCGCGCGCCGTACATCCCGACCGCATGGACTTCATCGATGTAAGTCAGCGCGTTGTATTGCTCGGCCAGATCGCAGATCGCGTGGATCGGGGCGACATCGCCGTCCATCGAATAGACGCTTTCAAACGCGATCAGCTTTGGGGTTTCGGGGTGTTCGGCTGCCAGCAATTCTTCGAGGTGGGCGACATCATTGTGGCGGAACACGCGCTTTTCGCAGCCCGAATTGCGGATGCCCGCGATCATGCTGGCGTGGTTCAATTCGTCCGAAAAGATCACGCAGCCCGGCAGCAACCGTGCCAAGGTTGAAAGGGTTGCATCGTTCGAGACATAGCCCGAGGTGAACAGGAGCGCTGTATCCTTGCCGTGCAGATCGGCCAATTCGCGTTCGAGTTCGACATGAAAGTGGGTGTTGCCGCCGATATTCCGGGTGCCGCCCGAACCTGCGCCAACATCGTGCAACGCGGCTTCCATCGCGCTGATCACCTTGTCGTGCTGGCCCATGCACAGATAGTCGTTCGAACACCACACGGTGATCGGCTTGGGCCCGTTGTGCCCATGGAAACAGCGCGCATTGGGATACGCGCCCTTGTTGCGCATAATGTCGATGAAGACGCGGTAGCGGCCTTCCTCGTGCAGCCGGTCGATCGCGGTATCGAAAATCTGATCGTAGTTCACTCGCGGCTCTTTGTGCTGAGGGCAAAGGCGAAGGATCGCCCGGCCCGTTCCTGTTCACGAACTTCTGCGCTCATAACCCACAAGTGGGATAAATGTTTCGCCGGTAATTCGAGCCGATATTTAGGGTTGCCGTGATCGATTTGCTACCGCGATGTTTGCGAGCGTTTCGCAAGCTGCGGCCGCGACTTAAAAGGCTTCGGCAGCGCCAAATCCGCGCGCCGCGAGCGCTGGCGCAAGCCCATCTGCACCGCTCAGCGGCCCGGTGACGATGAAGCGGTTGGGGCTGGTCACGGCGAAATCTTGCCCTTCGAGCAGATCCGCGATCCGCCGCGCGATGCCGGCTGCGCCGTCGACCTGATGGACATGTGCGCCAAACGCGGCGGCGAGTTCATCGGCCAACAGCGGGAAGTGGGTGCAGGCGAGCACCAGCGTGTCGATGTCCGCGCCGCCCGGCATGGCGGCGAGCCGCGCGTGAACGTCGGCGATCAGCGCTGGGTCGACGGCAAACCCGCGGAGCTTGGCCTCAGCGGCGGCAACGAGGCCGGGGGCTGCGATCCGCAGCAGGCGCTTGCCCCCTGCAAACTGCGCTTCGAGATCATCGACATAGGCTTGGCGGATGGTCGCCCCGGTGCCGACGAGGCCGATGGTGCCGGTCTGTGTCAGCGCGGCGGCGGGCTTGATTGCGGGCACGGTGCCGACCACCGGGATCTCCAGCACATCGCGCACCATGCCCAAGGCGATGGTTGAGGCGGTGTTGCAGGCGATGCAGGCGAGACGCGGCTGGTAACGCTCGGCCATCCGTCCGAGCAAACCCGCCACCCGCGCCGCGATCTGCGCCTCGGTCTTGGTGCCATAAGGTAGGCCTGCGAGATCGGCGGCGTAGATCACCGGGGCGTGGGGCAGCACCGCGCGCAAGGCATCATACACCGTCAGCCCGCCGACGCCGGAATCGAACAGCAGGATAGGAGCGGCGGGATCGACGTTCAAATTAATCTCCGTTCGGGCTGAGCTTGTCGAAGCCTTGTCCTTTTCTTTTCAAGGTGGGCCATTAGAAGAAAGGTCGACCCTTCGACAAGCTCAGGGCGAATGGGAAGGGGATTGATGGAACTGTTTTTCGCCGCACTTTTGGGCTTTGCCCTAGGATCAATCCCGTTCGGCCTGATCCTCACCCGCGCAGCCGGGATGGGCGATATCCGGGCCATAGGCAGCGGCAGCATCGGCGCGACCAACGTGCTGCGGACCGGCAACAAGGGGCTGGCGGCAGCGACCGTGCTGCTCGATGCGGCCAAGGCGGCGGTGCCGGTGTTGCTGGCGGGGTATGTCTGGCCCGGAACTGAAGGCGCCGCTGGCGTCGCGGCAGTGGCGGGGCATTGCTTCACCCCGTGGCTCGGCTTTCGCGGCGGCAAGGGGTTTGCCAGCGCGGCCGGAGCGCTGTTGGCGCTGGCGTGGCCTGCAATGCTGGCCTGTGCGGGCGTATGGGCAGCGACGCTGTACTTCAGCCGGATTTCCTCGGTCGCATCGATGACCACCGTGGTCGCCGCGCCCGGCCTCGCATGGGGGCTGGGCTATCCGCAAGTGATTGTCCCGCTGCTTGCCATTGCCGCGATCGTGCTGGTGCAGCACCGCACCAACATCGGACGGCTCATGCGCGGGGAGGAGCCGAAGATCGGCTCCAGCACGCCGTGACGCGGGCGCGCAGCTGATGGAGAGTGGCGGGTCGCAGCCGGTGCTCTCGCAAAACGAAGCCTTTGCGCGCATTCGCTTGCTGCGCTCGCCCAATATCGGCCCGGTGAGCTATCGCCAATTGCTCGCCCGGTTCGGCAACGCGGGCGCTGCGCTCGATGCGTTGCCCGATCTCGCCAGCCGGGGAAAGGGGCCATACCGCCCAGCCAGCGCGGACAGCATCGAACGCGAGGTCGCCGCTGTCCGCAAGGCCGGCGCGCGCTATCTGTTCCATGATCAGCCCGATTACCCCGCGCTGTTGGGCGAACTCGATTCCGCCCCGCCAATTCTCACCTGCCGGGGCAGGCTGGCGCTGGCGAGCGAACCCTGCGTCGCGCTGGTCGGCGCTCGCAATGCCAGCGCGGCGGCGGTCAAGCTGGGGCGCGATTTTGCCGGAGCGCTGGCGGAAGCGGGCTTCACCATTGTTTCAGGCCTTGCGAGGGGCATCGACGGTGCGGCGCACGAGGGCGCGCTGAGCCACCACGCCCGCGCCACCATCGGCGTCATCGCGAGCGGGATCGACATCGCCTACCCGCCGCAGCACACCGCGTTGCAGGAACGCATCGCCAGCGAAGCGCTGCTGATCGCCGAACAACCCCCCGGTACCGAGCCGCGCGGGCGGCATTTCCCATCGCGCAACCGCATCATCGCCGGTCTCGCGCTCGGCACGCTGGTGATCGAGGCCGCGCCGCAATCGGGCTCGCTGATCACCGCGCGGCTGGCGGGCGAGGCGGGGCGCGAGGTGATGGCGATCCCTGGCTCCCCGCTTGATGCCCGCGCATCGGGTTGCAACCAGCTGATCCGCGAAGGCGCGGTGCTGGTGCAAACCCCCGAGGAGGTGGTGGAATTGCTCCAAAGCTTCACCGGCGCTCCGCGCTCCCGGTTCCGGGTCAGCGACGATGTAGCGGATTTTGACTACGCCGAACTGGCCGAGGCGGAGATGGACGCAGAGAGCGCAGATGCCATCGCCGCGCTGCTCTCCAACGCACCGATCAGCGTGGACGAGTTGATCCGCCAATCCGGCGCAAGCGCGGCTGCGGTGCACATGGCGCTGCTCGAACTCGAATTGGCGGGCGAGTTGGAACGCGAGGCGGATGGGACGGTTCGGCGGGCGTGATGATATCCAATTCAATTTTCGCAATTTTATTGTGGTGACTCATAACTCATGTCATTCCGATTGGATGGGTAAAAACCACTACACCGGCGGCTCTACGCTCATCGGATTCGGATCGATTGCCAAAGCAAGGGGCCGTAAAGGCGGAGGTATCGGCGATAATGGCGCGGCTATTAGACATTTGCGTGAGAAAAGCGAACGCAAGAAAAAGCAAGATTTAGCCAGAAAATTTGTTGTTAATCAGAAGCTTGCTCGCTTGCTTGGTAAGCAATGGGCGGAGGAGAGAGCGCGCAAAATTCACTTAGAGTTGGTGCATGCGAAGCGAGAAAGGGTGTCTTCGTTAGCAGCTGATCTCGCCGCCGCGATGCGAGTAAGTGCTGAAGACACCGACAGCTAAGTCCCTCACCATCTTACTAACAGCTTGGCGCAGATAAGTGTGGTTTGAGATTTACGCGTAAGACTTCTCCTTAGTTAGCCCTTGGGAACAATCACTCCGCAGGCCAAACGGCCGCCGCTCGATGCCATTGTCTGATAGTCGTCGACCGCGGCATGGATGATGATCGCAGCGCCGTCTGCATCGGCCAAAGTGGTGGGACGGCGGTCATCGACTGCGTCGGTCAAAGCCAGACCCGCCACGAAGAACTCAGCTTTGCCCGTGCCATCTGACGCGATGTCGAGATTGGGAAGATCGCCCGCGTGGTAGCCGGCTGCATTGTGAAATCCGTGTTCGGTCGCAGCGGGGTTGAAATGGCCGCCGGCGGCCGCGAAGTCGGGCGTGCAGGCACCGGTCTGGTGGATGTGCATGCCATGTGGGCCGGGCGGCAAGCCGCGCACGTCGACGCTGACGATCACGCCGTGTTCGGCTTGCTCGAGGATGATTGTGCCCACCTCCACCCCATCGGCTGTCCGCATCGCGGCCAGCCCTGTCTCGCCGCCGTCAACCAGCCCGCCCTCAAACGGTTCTTGCGCAGCCGAGCGCGGCGCCGCCAGCGCGCACCCGGCGAGCGTGGTTGCAGTAAGCGCAGCGGCAAGCGCCGCGCGGGTGATGCGGGGGAAGGTTGTCATGCTTAGGGCGTCCTTATCTGGCCAAAGGCAGAATAGCGCATAGCTGCTTGCGCACAATGCCCCCCTTGCTTCGGTTAGACTTCTGGGCCACCGGGGCCGCTGTTCTATCCGCTTGACGACCGCTTGCTGCGCGCTCCACCCTCGCGCATACACACGTAAGGGACACCGCGTCACCATCATGCAGCTTGTCATCGTTGAATCCCCCGCCAAGGCCAAGACTATCGAGAAATATCTCGGCAAGGACTTCAAGGTTCTCGCGTCCTATGGCCATGTCCGCGATCTGCCGCCCAAGGATGGCAGCGTTGACCCGGATTCCGATTTCGCGATGGAGTGGGAACTCTACCGCGACAAGCAAAGCCGGTTCAAGGAAATCGCCGACGCTGCCAAGGGTGCTTCACGGTTGGTGCTGGCGACCGACCCTGACCGTGAAGGCGAGGCGATCAGCTGGCACGTGCTGGAACTGCTCAAGAAGCGCAAGAGCGTGCCCGCCAAGGTCGACCGCGTCACCTTCAACGCGATCACCAAGACCGCCGTGCTCGACGCGATGGCGAAACCGCGCGAGCTCGATCAGCCGCTGATCGACGCCTATCTGGCGCGCCGCGCGCTGGATTACCTGTTCGGATTCACGCTGTCGCCGGTGCTGTGGCGCAAGCTTCCGGGTGCCAAGAGCGCGGGCCGCGTGCAATCGGTCGCGCTGCGGCTGAGCGTTGAGCGCGAGCGCGCGATTGAGGCTTTCCGGGCTGATGAGTACTGGAGCATCGTCGCGCGAATGCAGCACGATGGCACCGCGTTCGACGCGCGGCTGGTCAAGTTCCGGGGCGAGAAGCTGGAAAAACTGAGCCTCGGCAAAGAGGGCACCGCAATGGAGGCCAAGGCCGCGGTCGAAGGCGGGCGCTTTATCGTCGAGGGCGTCGAGACCAAGCCGCTGAAGCGCAACCCCGCGCCGCCGTTCACCACCTCGACCTTGCAGCAAGAGGCCGCGCGCAAGCTGGGCTATTCGGCGCAGCACACCATGCGGCTGGCGCAAAGCCTATATGAGGCCGGCGCGATCACCTACATGCGCACCGACGGCGTGCAGATGGACATGAGTGCGATTATGGCTGCGCGCGACGCGATCGATGCGCGCTTCAGCCCCGAATACCGCCCGGAAAAACCGCGCTTCTACAGCACCAAGGCCAAGAACGCGCAGGAAGCGCACGAGGCGGTCCGGCCAACCGATTTCACCCGCGACCGGGTGGGCGCTGGCGACGAAGGCAAGTTGTACGACCTGATCTTCAAGCGCGCGATGGCGAGCCAGATGGCGACCGCGCAGTTGGAACGTACCACTGTCACCTTGCGCGATGCGACCGGCCAACACGAACTGCGCGCCACCGGCCAGGTGATCCGCTTCCCCGGCTTCCTTGCGGTGTATCAGGAAAGTTTCGACGATTCCGACGACGACGAGGGCAGCTTGCTTCCCGTCATGAAGGCCGGCGACCTGCCCGCCAAGCTCGGCGTCGATGCCACCCAGCACTTTACCCAGCCGCCGCCGCGTTTTTCTGAAGCCAGCCTCGTCAAGCGGCTAGAGGAGCTCGGCATCGGGCGGCCCTCGACCTACGCCTCGACCATCCAGACTGTGCGCGACCGCGCCTATGTGCGGATGGAGAAGAACCGCTTTTTTGCAGAAGAAAGCGGCCGGTTGCTGACTGCCTTCCTCGAACGCTTTTTCCCCACCTATGTCGCCTATGATTTCACCGCCGGAATGGAGGATGAACTCGACGTCGTTTCTGACGGGCGGTAGGATTACAAGGCGGTGCTCGCGCGGTTCTGGAAGGACTTCAAGCCCAAGGCCGACGAGGTGATGGACAAGCTCCCCTCGGAAGTGACCGAGGCATTGGACGAATACCTGTCTGACTTTCTGTTCCCCCCTTCCGAAGACGGCGCCGATCCGCGCGCCTGCCCGCTGTGCGCCAGCGAAGGCCGCGCAGGTGGCCGCCTCAACTTGCGCGGCGGCAAGTTCGGCGCGTTTGTGGCCTGTGTGAATTATCCCGAATGCAAGTTCACTCGCCGTTTCGCCCAGCCCGGCGGCGAGGGTGAGGGCGGCGCGGATGACGGCATCATGGGCCAACATCCCGAAACGGGCGAGGACATCCACCGCAAGACCGGGCGCTTTGGCCCCTACGTCCAGACCGGCGAGGGCAAGGAGGCCAAGCGCGCGAGCATCCCCAAGGACTTGGACGATTTCGATCTCGATTGGGCGGTCAAGCTGCTCGATCTGCCGCGTATTGTCGGCGCGCACCCGGATACAGGGCTGGAAATCGAAGCCAATATCGGGCGTTACGGCCCCTATCTGCGGCACGATGGCAAATATGGGAAACTCACCAATACCCGCGAAGTGTTCGAGGTGGGGATGAACCGCGCAGTCGATCTGCTGGCGCAGGCAGCAACACGCGGCGGCGCGGCGCGCGGGACTTCTGAACCGATCGCGACGCTCGGCGCGCATCCTACCAGCGGCGGCGAGATCAAGGTGATGCCGGGCCGCTACGGTCCCTATGTGACCGATGGCACCGCCAACGCCACCATTCCCAAGGACACAAAGCCCGAGGATGTGACGCTCGCCGCTGCGATCGAACTGATCGACGCGCGGATCGCCAAGGGCCCACCGGCGAAGGGCAAGGCCAAACGCAAAGCCGCTCCCAAAAAAGCCGCCGCGAAAAAGCCTGCCGCCAAGAAGGCCGCTCCCAAAAAGGCGCCAGCCAAGAAGGCTCCAGCTAAGAAAGCGGCGACAACGCCCAAGGCGCCGGCCAAAAAGGTCGCACCTGCGGCGAAATAACCCACCGCGCAGGCCCGTTTCAACATGCCGCGGGCCGCGCGTTGGTAAATCATAAAGCATTTACTGCCTATCACGGGGTCCGGAAAAAAGGGCTGCGCCGTGATTGAAATCGAAGTCCAGAATGAGACCCACCAGACCCAGAGCCGGATTCGCTTTGCCGCGGTTCCGCGGATCAACGAGGGCATTCGCCTGCGTGAACCCGATGGCATCTGGGCGAGCTATGACGTGATCGACGTGTGGTACCAGAAAGCCGAGTTTGGCGATGTCTGGATGCCCTATCTCCACATCCGCATGACCCCGGGCGAGGGCGAGATGCGCACGCTCGATCCCTATTCCGACGATTTTGCCGCCAGTTCCTACGAGGCGGGCTTTGCAGTGTTAGGCGGGGAGCAACAGCCATGCAGAATCTGATCAAGCGCCACACCGGCCCGCTTCGCCGCTCCGCGATGGAAGGCAAAACGCTGGCTGAGAAGCTCGCTCAGAACGAGGCGGCGTTCGAAGCTGCGCAGGAAGCGGAGCACGAAGCAGAAGCCGAAGCAGAACGAGAAGCC
>JBBQWH010000052.1:0-17718 GCA_038210785.1 Sphingomonadales bacterium
AGAACTCGGTCGCGATCTGGCCCGCGACCTTGCCGCTTCCATCACGATGGAACGGAGCCGGTCAATCGGCATGGGCCTTTAGGAGAAGTGAAATGACCGAAGACACTGCCGTGCAAGACGATGTGGAGCTGGATGATGACCCCGCCGCCGAGGCCTTTGCCCGCCTTGAAGGCCAACTGGCCATGATGCGCCGAGCGGTAGAGCACCTTGCCGCCGAGCGGGCTGACATTGTCATACCAGATTATGAGGTGACGCTCGCGGACATGGCCAACCGGCTGGCCGCGATTTCACGCGGCATAACCACCATTGCCGACCATCCTGCCATGCAATTGACGCCCGACAGCCTTGGCGCGCAGATCGAGGCCGTGGCGGAATCCGCGCGCCGTGCCGATCACGACAGGATCAACCAGGCGCGAGCTGACCTGAACCATGCCACGCAGGATATGCGTACCGTCACCGCCCAGGTACGAACAGCCGCCGATCAGCGCCAGACGTTGTTTCAAGCGGCAGGCAGCGGCCTACTGGCTGGGATACTCCTGTGGTCATTCCTTCCCGGCATGATTGCCCGTGCCATGCCGGAAAGCTGGCATTGGCCAGAGCGCATCGCGACACGGATGGTTGGCGAAGACAGGCTGTGGACTGCCGGTATCCGGTTAATGCAGGCTGATGACCCGGTGATGTGGAACGCGATTGCCCAAGCATCACGGATTGAAAGGGAGAACCGGGATGCAATCTCCGGCTGCGCAAAGGCCGCCGACAGGGCAAAGGAGCCGGTCAGGTGCAGCGTTAGAATTCAGCCGATGGCCAATTGATGAAGCCAAAGGCAGGTTATGGTTCACGGCGATCCAAGTCAAAATCGGAGATTTGGTTTGCCGTGAAACAGAAAGAAACGTACTGGTACAGTATGAATTGAGTTTGGATCGGGAAACGAACCACTCAAGAGAATTTTTTCAGTGCCACCATTTGTGCCACGAAGAAAAACCAAATTCTCTTTAAAAAACAAGATCAAATTGTTGCTTGTTACTATTGACGCCTCTTCTGGCACCATAACAATCAAATCACACAATAAATCGTCTCAAGCACGGTCTTCGGATCGTGTTTGCTACGGATTGGTGCCAAGAGTTCAGGGCTAACTCTCAGAGAAAACGGGAGAAAAATCCCGCGCGGCTGCTACGGTTTCAGTCACGGTTTGCTACCCAGAGGCATGATGCTTCGAGGGAGTTGGTTCTACCTTCGCCGTCATGTTCCGACCGACATTCAACCGATCAAGCGCGCATTTCGCCGGGCGCTATTTGTCGGCGTCGGCGCGCGCGAAGAAGATCGTGACGCGCATTCCCTCCCCCGGTGCGGACTCGACCTCGAGTTGTGCGTTGGCGTTGTGACGAAGCGACTGGACGATCATCGCGCTCAGTTTGCCCGGCTTCGGCCATTGGGTTTCGGCCGCAAGTCCGACGCCATCGTCAGCAATGACGACGCGGCAGCCTTCATCGCCGACCAGGCTGTGCAACGATATCTTACCTCCCTCGCGCCCGGCAAACGCGTGTTTGAGGGCGTTTGTCAAAAGCTCGTTCACAACAAGACCCGCAGGCATTGCGACGTTGACCGAAACCGGCCAGGTATCGACCTGCAAGTCGAGGTGTACGCCTTCGACAGCGTGTGCGCGCATCACTGCAGAGGCAATCTCGCTGAGATAGATGCCGAGGTCGATCGCCGTGCGATCCGCCGTTTCGGACAGCGAGCGGTACAGAAGACCCAGCGACTCTATTCGGCCAGCAAGCCGATCGAATCGTTCGGTCGTGGAATCGTCACGGATCGTGCGGGACTCCAGCCGGATGAGAGCGGTAATCATTTGAAGATTGTTAGTAACCCGGTGCTGCAATTCGCGCAGCAGCATGTCTTTCTCTCGAATGGCCGCCTGATGATCGGTCTCCTCGGTGTTAGCACGCGGGGCCGGCTCGGCCAGCGCCAGCAGGCGGAACACAGGCTCGCTAGCTTCGTCCTGGATCACGTTCGACCAGGCATCGACTACGATCGGTTGATCGCCCCATGCAAGAGCGAATGTTCCGATATAATCCTCGCCCGAGGCAATCGCATCGCTTAATTTGGCACCATCGCCCACGGCAACGGTGCTCGGTGGGAAGATGCTCCAGTCCCTGCCGAAGGCATCGGACGCGCAGCGTCCTGTCAGCCGTTCAAATTCGATATTGGCGTAGACGATGTGTTCTTCGGGCTTTAGCTCGGCCACGGCAATGGCGATTGGGATATGGTCGAGAAATTGCTTGAAGCGATCGTTTTCCAGCGCACTCGCGAGTCCTGTGGTGCCAAGCAGCTGCTCAACACCTTCCGGGTGGTCACCGGGGTTCAGCGCGGGATCAGCGGCGTTCATTGCGCCGCTTCAGCTTGAACCGTGATCATTTGGCGCACCCGCTTGGCAAGATCGGCAGAACTATATGGCTTGGTTAAAACGTCAGCTTTCGAAAGTCGCGTCGGCAGGATCGTTGCATCATCATAGCCTGTACTGAATGTAAACGGGATGCCGCGGGCAGAGAGAATATCTGCGACCTCCCACGACATTTCTCCATCGAGATTGATGTCAAGCAATGCGGCATCGAAGTCCCCGGTCCGGGCCAACACCAATGCTTGCTCCAGACGCGAAGCAGGACCTACCACTTCCCAACCATAGCTTTCGCACACGGCCACGATGTCTACGACAAGGAAGTAAGAGTCCTCGACAATAAGGATCCGTGGGGTGGCGAGCAAAGTGCCAGTGTCGCTTGGCGGCGACGCCAAATCCGGCTTGGCTACGGCCTTCGCGCCCAGTTCTACCAGCGAAGATTTTGGCAAGATAATTGTACACACCACCCCGCTCGGCTTGTAATGGATTGTCGCTAGGCCTCCCGTTTCAAGCGCCAGTGCACGTTCGATCAAATTGGACCCGAACCCGCAGCGGTTCGGGGGTTCGACCAAGGGGCCGCCCGTTTCGGTCCATGACATGTCGAGCCCGCCATCATCGCTGCGATCCCAATGCACCGCGACCCGTCCCGCATTGGTTGTGAAGGCACCGTATTTGGCCGCGTTTGTCCCCAGTTCATGCAGCGCAAGCGACAGCGCCAGCGCAGACTTCGGGGTCAGCACAGCATCGACACCGGTCAGAGAAACGACGCCCGGCGCCTGACAATAGGCCTCGAGTTCTTCGCGAAGCAGCCCCTCGACCGACACACCCTCCCAACGACTTTGAGTCAGCAGACTGTGCGCTTTGGCCATTGAGTGGATACGCTTGTCGAGGCCTTCTACGAAACTTTGGAGCGATTCAGCACTGCGGCTCGATTGCGTCACCAGCGCCTTGATGTTGGCGAGCGTGTTTTTCACGCGATGGTCGAGCTCCGCCATCAGCAATTTGTCGCGCTCGTGCGCCTTGGCCCGGTCGCGCGAGGCGGCTTCGATCCGGCGCAGCACGACTTGGAGCAGCGATACGCGCACTGTATGTTTCCAGACTTCGAACGATTTGCGCGGCGATATCCTGTCACTGTCGGCATCCGTCACGACCGGTTTGACAGGATCGCCTGCCCATAACGCCGTTTCAACCAGCTCGGGCCGAAACCAAAGAATGAAATCCGAAGGATCGCGTGACACCGCAATGACCAGCAGCCCCGATCCGACATTGGCGAAGGCCTTCGCCTCAGGATAGATTTCGCTCAGGCGGTCGGTTGAAAAGACGCCCTCGGTTTCGATCATGTAGGATGCCAGCCATTCGGTCAGTTTGGTGATCTGCAGACTCGTCGGCGTGGTGCCCAGAAATGTCAGCTGGCCTTCTACTCGTACCGCCACACCGCCACTGCGGGACCCATTGAGCGCGATGTCACCGCCGTGGATATAATCGAGCAAATTAGGCGTTTGTTGCGTCAAGCCATACGCATAGTCTTCCACCCCGGCGAGATTGAGCATCAATCCCTGCAGGATCTTGCGGCTGGCCAGCCTTGCTTCGAATTGCTCACTTTTTTCCCGCGCCTCGAGCTGAAGCGAGAACATCGACCCGAACAACTCGCAAACCGCACGCAAATGGCGGGGCAACAACCGGGGGCTGTTATGATGACACGCGATCAAGCCCCACAATTTGCCAGCGACGATTATCGAGATCGACATCGAGGCGTCGATGCCCATGTTGCGCAGATATTCGCGGTGGATCGGCGAGACATCGCGCAGAATCGCGAAGCTCATATCGAGCGGCTTGCCAGTACGCGGGTTGAGCGTTGGCGTCAGCTGTGCCGGATCATAATCGACCTGCGTGATAAGCCGCAGCCAGCTTTTGAGATAAAGCGCGCGGGCTTGCTGGGGGATGTCGGCTGCGGGATAATGCAAGTCGAGAAATGGCGCGAGTTCGGGTGCACGGCTTTCGGCGATCACCCAGCCTGAACCGTCGGCCATGAAGCGGTAAATCATCACCCGATCATACTGCGCGACCCGTCGGACACTGGCCGTCGCCAATTGGCAAAGCGCGTTGAGCGACGTGGCGTTCCCAAAACCCCCAACCATTTGTTGCACGGCACCAAGCGGATCGGCAGCGAACGGATCGCCGGGCTCCCCCGCTTCGAATTCGACGATCAGGTTGCCATCGACGCAGTGTGCACTCGCATCGAGCGGACAATCGGTGACAACACGCATAACCGGATCGAGCAGGTGCCGCGGTTTGACCATATCAGCCTCATTGCACAGCGTGTGCAGGCGGTTGAGCTGGTCACTCGAAAACAGGTCATCCACCGATCGCTCAAGCAGGTCATTGATCGATCGACCCAGAAGCCCTTTGGTGTCGCCCGCAGCCTGAAGGACGCGAAGGGTATTTTTTTCAAGGACCAATAGCGCCCCGTGCGGCAAGATAGCGCCTGGAATATGGATCGGTTCGCGGTCACAGTTGGTCAGATCCACACTATCGCGCTCAAGGATAGATTTAGTCATCGCCGTCATCCCATCCCTCGAGCCATTGCTCGAATATCGCAAACGTCTGGATTGCACCTTCGATGACGGCGGCATGTTTCAAGGCTTCATCTGGCACTGATGCCAAATCAGCCAAGTAACCCCGCCAAACGTCGCCGGTCGCTGCGCCATGGCCGGTGAAAAACCGGCGCCCTGCAACAACGCCCGCACCGAGCAATCCGTCAAGCTGTCGTCCCAAGCTCCGGCCCCCAAGTGCTGAGCCTTCAACAACGTAGCGCGCGCCCAGGCGATATTCGCACGAAGGCCCAGATGGCAAAGCCGCGCATCGTGGGAGCGCTGCGCATGTCAAGCTGTCCACGCCCAAGGCTGCCAGATCACTTTCGAGCCAGCCCGTTCTATCGAGGGCAATTTGATCTGCGGTTTCGAACGGGCGATAAAAACCATATAACCTGCCCAATAGCGCAGTGTAAGCTCGCCGATCAATCATCCCGCTCTGAACCGCTGCAAGCCCGCGATGTCTATGAAGGCGTTCGTGAACGTCGTGCGTTTCGGCTCGCAAGGAGTCTCGCAGTGCATCATTGCGCGACCGAACTATGGAATCTGCCCGCGCTTCAGTCATGAGGGCTTAAAATCAACGAGACCGAAGGGTCGATGGTTTGTTGCTTGCAAGATGAAGATGTGCCCCGTCAGCGCTAACGATCTGGTCGTTTTAGAATATCACACAAAATCTGCGACACAAAAATTTTAAAAGACACGGCATTTTTTTCGATCCGAAAAAATGGATTGATCGGGTCGCTTATTGGTAGAGTATTTTCTTACCGCTCCTGAAGGTCCGATCATAGCCGGTCGTCACCTTGATAACACTTACCAAATCAGTTGACTCGGCTCGGTTGATCAAAATACGCGAAGTTCTGAATTACGGCCGGAAGGTTCTGAGGCTCGTTGAGAGGCGGGGTGAATGCGGCCAGCGTAGGGGTTGATTGGCGATCTCTCGGTGCGTGCCACAACCCGTGGTGCCTAACATATAGAACAGGCCGGCGAGATCTTCGCCGCTCCGCATGGCATCGGCGCCCGGCTGGCGCCCGTCAATCCGGTCCTCGCAAAACAGCTTGGCATCGGCCGAGGCCCCGCCGCCGAGAAAGACGACAGCCTTGATATCCGGGACCCGCGCGCGAAATTCGCCGAGCATCGGCCGGAAAGGCGCGTCCTCGAACAGGATGCGCGCGCTGCAGTCCTCGAGCGTAGCATCCGTCGCAGCCCACAAGACACCCGTCCGGCGGAGGCTGAGTATTCATACGGCGGGTTCGCGAGCCGAGCGCTTTACTGCCGCTGCGCCATAAGCAGGCGGCTGCGATCGGACAGCAAAACATGAATGGTGATTGGACCGAGCATGACAAAGGAAGAAATTGATGGTGCGGCATCGTCCCTGTCACAGGCGGAGATGCTGGAGAACCTGGAGCAGCAGCTGATTGCTCTGTATCAGGAAAAGCACGAAGGCCTCCTTAGTGCCGCTGCGATGAGCGCAATGCAGGAGACGGTCGATAACCTGGAAACCCAGATTGTCGAACTCTACCGCGAGAAGGAAGGCGGGGCGGATACCCTCGCCGTGATCGCGGAGCAGGACGAAACCATTTCCAACCTCGAGGCGCAGCTCGTGTCACTTTACCACGAGCGCGACGCGCTGGCCCACGCGGCCTGATCCGAGGGCCGCTCAACCGCCCTGGCCGCAGGAGCGGCCGCTTCAACGGCTCGCAACACCCTATGAAACCCCTGATGTGAAAGAGAATAAATATGTCTTTTGTAACTGCAGAAATCGACAGCAAGCTTGCAGATCTCTCGCGCGGCGATGCCGACATTGCCGACTTCGGCATCGTCAAGGTCGACGACGAAGGCAAAATCGAGCTTTACAACCACTACGAAGCCGAGCTTGCGGGCGTGACCCCTGCCGCCGCCGAGGGCCGCAACTTTTTCACCGAAATCGCACCGTGCACCAACAACAAGCTGTTCTTCGGCCGGTTTCAAAACGGCGTCGCCAACGACGAGTTGGACACCGAGTTCAACTACACCTTCACCTACAAGCTGCGCCCGACCAACGTCGCCGTCCACATGAAGCGCGACAAAGCTACTGGATCCAACTGGATCTTCGTCAAGAAAAAGTGAGTCGGAACGAATTGCGAAGGCAGGGCTGCTTTCCCGGCGGCCCTGCCTTGCCAGCAGGAGAAAATGATGGGCGACGCGATATCGAAGGTGCAAGCGCTGCGGCATGCCTTGCTGGACCCGGTCGAAGTTCAGGCGACCATGGACGTCGTGGCGCTTACGCCCGATGCGACCGCCGAGATATTAGACAAGGTCTCGAAGGAATATCGCGAACGCTGCGAAAGACTCTGCGAAGCGTTGGAAGACCTCTCGTTCGATGACGACGAAAGCGAGGCGGAGCGCCACATCCCCCTGACCTGGCTGGCGACCCGCTATGAATGGTCGCGCAGCAACGACCAGATGCAATATCAGACCATGCTCAAGGGTCAGGCCGACACCCTGACGATGGCCCGCGGCTCGATGCTGTCGAAGATTGCCGAGAAGCTTGAGGCGCAGCAGACCCGCAAGGAGCTGTTTTGGACGCTCAAGCTGGCGGCTGATCCATTCGGGACCGTTTCTCGCATCCCGAACATGGCCAAGCGGCTCATGCGGCTCACGGCCTCGGCTGGCCGGAGCATCAACGAGGTGCTGCAGGAATTCCACGCTGTCCGCGAACTCCTTGCCCATAACATCAAGGACAGCGACCTGCTCGACAAGCTGGACAAGTCGATAGCCAAGTCGATCGATACGGCAGACTGCGGCGCCGGCATCGAACTCAACGATCTGCATGCCGCGCTTGAGGCCGAGTTGGTCGACCGGCTGGAAACCTCCGGCGTAACAGCGCTCATCCGGATCGAGAACGGTGATGGCTCAGAGCTGATCCCGCCCGATGTGTCCGATCTCTTTTTCCGCGTCTCACAGGTGTGGCTCAGGCACCTTTTCGAGGAGTCGGTCGAGGGTTCTCCCGCTGAGCGCGAAGCCAGCGACAAAAGCGCGCACCTAACGCTCAGCTGGCGGGTAATCCGCAACGAGCGAAAGCTGACCTTCGTTCTCAGGGACGACGGGTGCGGCAGCAGCCGGTTCGAGATGGCCAAGGACGAACTTCCTCCGGGCTTGCGCGTGGAGCATTCCAACGAGCCGGGCGTCGGCAGCATCCTGAGTATCGAATCCAACTTCATGCTCGACGGAAACTCGGAATACCTGAGTTTTTCGGTGTTCAACGGCTACGATTATTCGATGGTCGCCATACCCGCGCAGTTCGTGAGCTTCCTCTCCCTTGTCGAAGCAAAGGCCGTAAAGTGCGCCGCCGAGGCGATCTTCACTTCGACCGGCGAACTCTATTCGATCGTAGACACGGCCAAGGCGGTCTTCGGTGCCGAGGCCCATTACGAAAAGGACCTGATTGTCTTTTCTCATCTCGGTGAGAGCAAACGGCTCGCGCTGAGAGTCAACGAAATCCACGGCATATTTCGAGGGCGGGTCAAGCCGCTGCCACTGGGCACGGGAGAAGATCGCGTGGCCGGCATTCTATCCGCCGCGGGACAGTTGGTCATCGTTCTCGAACTGGAAGGGTTCTTCTCGAAATGATCAATGCAGCAAAACGCAGCGCAGCGCCGCGGCCCGCGCACGCCGACATAGGGGTTACCGAAAGCTGGTTCGACCGGCATACCGGCCTCGGGGCCATTGCGCAGATCATTGAATTGGGCGAGGCATCGCTACCTTTCGTGGCATCCGCGGGCGAGCTGGCCAACGCGCGCCGCAGTCACGAAGCCCTGCTCGCCTTCCTCAAGACGCACCCAGAGCGGCGGGTCTACGGAATCCACACCTATTACGGCGCCGATATCGCGGACCCGCGCGATCCGAGCGACTGGCAGCGCCAGCAGGAAGAGCTGCTGCGATACCTTCACGTGGGCGTCGGCGATCCGTTGCCAGACCGCGTGGTACGGCGCGCGCTGAGGCTGCAGGCGCGCAAGTCCCTGCAGGGGTACTCGGCTATCCACCCCGAGACGATTGCAGGCGTCATCGCCCTCTCGAACAGCGCTGCCTTGCCGGCTGTTCCTTGTTACGGCAGCCTCGGCGCGAGCGGCGATCTGGTGCCGATGGCTCACGCCATCGCCCCAGTGATCCGTGCCTTCGGGGCGCGCGGCCCCCGCGACGTGCTGGGCCTTGTCAACACCAACGCGATGATGAGCGCGCTCGCAGTCGAACTCTTTGCCGAGACGCTAGAACTGCTCGAAGCGGCAGTTAGGGTGACGGCAATGGCAAGCCTCGCGCTCGGCCTCGACGAGGAGTTCTGCGCGGGCGGAACACTCGCGATCAATCCGGCCCATCACCGCAACCGCGAGGCTGGTGAGATGATCACTCGCGCACGCAGGAAGTTCCTCGCGCTGCACCACGCCGGCCCGGCCGGACCCCCCAGGGCCGACCCCCTCAAGAACAGCGCGCCCCAGCCGCGCTACTCGATCCGCTGCACGCCGCAAGTGTTCGGCAACGCGCTTAGTCAGTTGCACTTTGCGGCCGAGCGGATCTGCGCCGAGGCGCTGTCCGTTTCCGACAACCCTGTGATCGACAGCGACGGACCGGAGATCGAGATCGCGCACGGCGGGCTGTTCTATACAGCCGGTCTTGCGACCGCAGCCGACCAGTTACTCGATATCGTGTGCAAATGCGCCGAAGTGCTCAACCGCCAGACCTTTCTGCTGGTCGATACAGACCAGAGTGGCGGACTGCCTCGCAACCTCGAATTCGCGCGAGGCGATCATGTCAAAGGCATCCACCAACTGGTCAACGCGCTCGAACAGTCGCTGCGCGCGGGCGGCGTTCCCGCGCGCAACATGACCTCGCCCGCCGAGAGCTACAACCAGGATATCGTGCCGGGCAGCATGGCAGCCCTGCTCAACCTCAAGGACCGCATCGGCGTGGCAAGCCAACTGGCGCGCGGGGCCAGCTTCATCGCCGAAAGGGCGGCTTTGCTGCGCCAGATGTGTCCGCTTCCAGCGGCTTTGAAGCTCGATGCCTGGCCGCACTACGAGATAGCGGAGGGATGAGAACGCTCTTCAAACAAATCCTGAAGGCCAGCGGCACTCCGGTGCTGCAGACCCGCCGGGACGGCGAAGAGACCATCCTGTCTGCGGGTAACATCTGGACTTCGGCTCACGCTCGCCGCATCGAACTATGCGACCGCGGTCTGATGCCAGGGGCCGTGGTCTGCTCAGGTGCAAGCGGGTTCCAGGCTGTCGTCGACTTCGTGGCATGCACGATTGGCGGCTTTGTCTATCTGCCTGTGACGGCAAGCGGATTGCGGGCTTTGCAGCGCCAGGTTGAGATGCAGCCGGCCGGGAGCAGAGTCGGCATCGCATTCATCGCGGGGCCAAACGCGTGGGATCATCATCCGGATCTGCTACCCGGCGGGCTCGCGGGAGTTGCTGCACTGCGCGGGGCACAGCTGGCTCTATATTGGGATACGCCAGACCATATGGCAGGCTTTGCCGTCTTCACTGGCGAGACTATCGAGGCGTGGCTTGAGGATTTGTCCGTCCGGCTGAGGACACCCGCAGGGGGCACGCGGCTATCCTATGGCACGGCGAATCACGGCCTCGGTTTCGTTGTCGATTTGCTGCTCGGCGTTTACAACCGGCAAACGATCTACCTTCGCGACTGCGCCGATACGTCGGCGCAGAAAATGCTCTCTGAGATACTCGAATTGGATATCGACGACCTTGTCCTGGTGCCCCCGATGCTCGATGCTTTGGCCCGCGAATCTTACCCATTCGGGAAGCAGAGCCGCATGAAGACCCGACGCATCAGACTGCATGCGGGCGGACACGCGCTGTCACCGCGACAATTGAAGGTAGCATCTAACTATTTCAGCGAGGTGTTGGTTGAGACTCCGACGGAGCCGATCGGCGCTATTGCGACTTCGGTAAACGGGATGATTTTGCAGCGTTCTGCGTGCCAATCTTTGTCCTCTCTGGGGCACCATTTTTCTGCCTAAACGGTGAGGCCGGCGCCGCTCACGCGGCGGCTTGGGTGAGCCTTGCGCGGGCTTCGGCCTCCCCGATGAGGGGGAGCAGTTCCCCCATATCGGGGCCGTGGTCCATGCCGGTGAGCGCCTGGCGCAGCGGCAGGAACAGCGCGCGGCCCTTGCGGCCCGTGGCCTCCTTTAGCGCTGCGGTCAGTGTGCCCCACGGGTCCTCGCCCCACGCCAGCATGCGAGCGGCTTCGGATAGGAACTGCTTATCTTCCGATGTAAAATCGGGCGGCGTGATCGGCCCCGTCACCAGCCGCCACAAGTCCGCCGCTTCGCCGACCTGCGCCAGATTGGGCCGAACCGCATGCCACCCAGCTGCATCCATCCCTTCGGGCAGACGCGCCGCCACTGCCTCAAACGGAAGCTGATGGACGATCCCGGCATTGATCCGACCGAGGTCGTCCTCGTCGAACTTGGCCGGCGCACGGCCGAAGGTCGACAGGTCGAAGCTGGCGATCAGCGCCGCGCGGTCGGCAATCGGCTCGATTGGCTGCGACGTGCCGAGCCGCGCCAACAGCGCGATAATCGCGTCGGGCTCGATCCCCCGCTCGCGGAAGGCATCGCACCCTAGCGAGCCCAGCCGCTTCGAAAGCTTGCCCTCGCGCCCCACCAGCAGCGCTTCATGGGCGAAGGCCGGGCGCAATTTTGCTGCGGCCTCAGTTACAGCAAACTCTGCAGCATAAAGCGCGGTAAATATTTGTATTTGCAGCGCAGTGTTCGAGACATGATCCTCGCCGCGCAGTACCTGAGTCACACCCATATCAATATCGTCGACCGCGCTAGGCATCATGTAGAGCCATGATCCGTCAGCGCGGCGAATCACCGGATCGGAGAGCTGCGCAGCATCGAACTTCTGCGCGCCGCGAATGCCATCGTCCCACATGATCGGCTCGGCATGGTCGAGCAGGAAGCGCCAATGCGCAGGCGTGCCCTCGGCCTGCTTCGCCGCGCGCTCGGCTGCGGTGAGCTTCAGTGCGGCGCGATCATAGATCGGCGGTAGCCCACGCGAAAGCTGAACCTTGCGCTTGACGTCGAGTTCCTGCGCGCTTTCGTAACAGGGGTAAATCCGGCCCGCGGCCTGGAGCACAGTGAACGCCGCCTCGTAACGCTCCAGCCGCGCCGACTGGCGCTCCTCGCGGTCCCAAGCGAGCCCAAGCCAAGCGAGATCAGCGCGGATCGCAACGACATAGTCCTCGCGGCTGCGAGCCGCATCGGTGTCGTCGATCCGCAGGATGAAACTGCCCCCCGCTTGCCGTGCCAGCATCCAGTTGTGGAGCGCGGTGCGGATATTGCCGACATGTAGCCGGCCGGTCGGCGAAGGAGCGAAGCGGGTGGTGGTCATGGGCCCCGCAGTAAAGCGCGCGGGACCTGCCCGCAAGCACTCACACCGCGCGCAGTTCAGCGGCGGTCAGCATCAGCGCACCTTCCCACAGGCGGTGCATCAGTTCAGGCCGGACCAGTCCAGCAAGCACGGCTTCGAAGCCCACCCGGTCGCCGGCCGCCGCTGCATCGACGAAAGCACCGATGGTCGCCTCGTCATGGCTCATGAGGCAGCAGCAGAAGCGCGAGGCGTGGATCGGCTCGGGCCAGCAGGCAACGATGGCCTGCGCAAGAATCAAGGCCTTGGCGGCAACTGCGACGCTGCTCAACCGCACGGCCAACTCGGGCACCGGATCGCGCCCCATGCGCTCGTGCAGCGCGATCAGCCGCAGCGCGTGGATAAAACGCCCCGCGATCGGCCCCAACCGCTCGATCCGCGGCGGAGCCGCTAACGCGGCAATCGTATCACGGGCGGAGGCAGAAGAGGGGTATTGCCGGGACATGAAACCTCGCTGGTGCTGCGTGCCGATGAATTCAGGCCTAACTTCCATGCGAGTGATTTGCAATAGCATAAATTTCGCCTGGCGCTCGACTGCCAACGAAAAACCCCGCCAGAGCCGAGGCTCCAGCGGGGCAATTCATGGCTTGGCGCGGTGACGCTGGCAGAAAAGCTTTATTCCTCGCCAGCATCTTCCATGCCGGGCGCCGGGGCCGTAGCCGCCATCGCCGCCTTCATCTTCTCTTCCGAGGCCGCAACATCGGGCGCCGGCTCAGCTTCGCGCTGACCCGTTGCGACGAGCGCATCCTGCTGCTTCTTCCACGCGGCCTTCAATGCAGCATCGCGGCTGTTGGCGGTGACACGCAACCGGTTCATGCCCGCGCCGGTCCCGGCGGGGATGAGACGGCCGACGATCACGTTTTCCTTCAGCCCGATCAGCGAGTCCTTCTTCCCTTCAACCGCCGCCTGCGTCAGCACGCGGGTGGTTTCTTGGAACGAGGCCGCCGAGATGAAGCTGCGGGTCTGGAGCGAAGCCTTGGTGATGCCGAGCAGCACCGGATTGCCCGCTGCGCCCTGCTTGCCCTTGGCCAGCTTGCCGTTGATCTCGAGCATTTCGGCCAGATCGATCTGCTCGCCCGGCAGCAGGGTGGTATCCCCGCCATCGGTGATCTCGACCTTCTGCAGCATCTGGCGAACGATCACCTCGATGTGCTTGTCGTTGATCTTCACGCCCTGCAAGCGATAGACTTCCTGGATCTCGTCCACGAGATATTCGGCCAGTGCTTCGACGCCCATCACCTCGAGGATGTCATGCGGGTTGGGCGATCCGGAGACCAGGGTGTCGCCCTTCTTGACGTAATCGCCTTCCTGCACATCGATCACCTTGGTCTTGGCGATCAGGTATTCAACCGGATCACCCTCCTCGGGAATGATCGCGATCTTGCGCTTGGCCTTGTATTCGCGGACGAATTCGATCCGACCCGAAATCTTGGCGATGACCGATACGTCCTTGGGCATGCGCGCCTCGAACAGTTCGGCCACGCGCGGCAGACCGCCGGTGATGTCGCGGGTCTTAGCGGCTTCGCGGCTGGCACGGGCGAGAATATCGCCCGCGTCGACCGTCTGGCCATCCTCGACCGACAAGGTGGTGCCCGGCGCCAGCATGTAGCGCGCAGCCTCAGTCTCGCCGCCCTTCTCGTGCTCGCCCAGAAGGGTCATGCGCGGACGCAGGTCTTCCTTCTTCTTGCGCCCGGTGGCGCGATTTTCGGTCACCACGCGCTGGGCAATGCCGGTGGCATCATCGACCGCCTCTTCGAGCGTGATGCCCTCGATCAGGTCCTGATACTTCACCACGCCCGATTGTTCGGTGATGATCGGCAGGGTGAACGGATCCCATTCGGCAATGCGATTGCCGATCTTCACGTGATCGCCGCTCTTGAACATCAGCATCGTACCATAGGGCACCTTGTGCATTTCGCGCTCGCGGCCCTCAGCATCGATCACCGCGATCACGCCATTGCGCGCAAGGCTCAGGATCCGGCCCTTCTTGTCGGTGATGGTCGGCATGTCGCGGAATTCGACACGGCCTTCCGAAATCGCCTCGAGGTGACTGGTTTCGTTGAGCTGCGCGGCGCCGCCGATGTGGAAGGTCCGCATCGTCAGCTGGGTGCCGGGCTCACCGATCGACTGGGCGGCGATAACGCCCACCGCTTCGCCGATGTTCACCGGGGTGCCGCGCGCCAGATCGCGCCCATAACATGTGCCGCATACGCCCTGTTCGGCTTCGCAGATCAGCGGCGAACGGATCCGGGCGGACTGCACTTCGGCCGCCTCGATGTCCTTCACCATCGCTTCGTCGAGCAAGGTGCCCGACTTGACGATCACTTCGCCGGTCGCCGCGTTGAGGATGTCCTCGGCCACGGTACGGCCCAGAATACGCTCGCCAAGCGAGGCGATCACGGAACCGCCCTGCACAATGGCGCGCATTTCGAGCGCGTTTTCGGTCTTGCAATTTTCCTCGACGATAACGCAATCCTGCGACACGTCGACGAGACGCCGGGTGAGGTAGCCCGAGTTTGCGGTCTTCAGCGCGGTATCCGCGAGGCCCTTGCGCGCGCCGTGGGTCGAGTTGAAGTATTCAAGAACGGTCAGACCTTCCTTGAAGTTCGAGATGATCGGGGTTTCGATGATCTCGCCCGAAGGCTTGGCCATCAACCCGCGCATTCCGGCAAGCTGCTTCATCTGCGCCGGCGAACCACGCGCGCCCGAATGGCTCATCATGTAGATCGAGTTGATCTGGGCTTCCTTGCCCGTTTCCGGATCGATCGGGGTCGCCTTGATCTCGGCCATCATCGCGTCGGCGACCATGTCACCGCACTTCGACCAGGCATCGATCACCTTATTATACTTTTCCTGCTGGGTGATCAGACCGTCCTGATACTGCTGTTCATAACCAGCCACCAGATCCTTGGTCTCGTCCACCAGCCTGATCTTGGCGTCAGGGATGATCATGTCATCCTTGCCGAAACTGATCCCGGCCTTGAAGGCGTAACGGAAACCAAGGCTCATGATCGCGTCGGCAAACAGCACCGTGTCCTTCTGGCCGGTGTGACGGTAAACCTGATCGATCACGTCGCCGATTTCCCGCTTGGTGAGCAGGCGATTGATGATGTCAAACGGCACCTTGTAGTTCTTGGGCAGGCATTCGCCGATCAGCATCCGGCCCGGGGTGGTTTCGAACCGCTTCATCGATACCTTGCCGGTTTCATCGGCCTGCGGAACGCGGGCAAGAATCCGGGTGTGGAGTGTGACCGCCTTTACTTCGAGCGCCTGATGCACTTCGGCCATGTCCGAGAAGCGCGGCAGGCGTTCAACCTTGGTGCCATCGGCATTGTCGAGATATTCGGGGGTCTTTTCCTGCCGCTCCATCGAGAGGTAATAGATCCCCAGCACCATGTCCTGCGAGGGCACGATGATCGGCTTGCCGTTGGCGGGCGAGAGGATGTTGTTGGTCGACATCATCAGCACGCGCGCTTCAAGCTGGGCTTCGAGGCTCAATGGCACGTGGACCGCCATCTGGTCGCCATCGAAGTCGGCGTTAAAGGCCGAGCACACCAGCGGGTGCAGCTGGATCGCCTTGCCTTCGATCAGCACGGGTTCGAACGCCTGGATGCCCAGACGGTGCAGCGTCGGCGCGCGGTTGAGCAGCACCGGGTGTTCGCGGATCACCTCGTCGAGGATGTCCCAAACTTCCTTGCGCTCTTTCTCGACCCACTTCTTGGCCTGCTTCAGGGTCATCGACAGACCCTTGGCATCCAGGCGCGCGTAGATGAACGGCTTGAACAGTTCGAGCGCCATCTTCTTGGGCAGCCCGCACTGATGCAGCTTCAATTCCGGCCCAGTCACAATCACCGAACGGCCCGAATAGTCGACGCGCTTGCCGAGCAGGTTCTGACGGAAGCGGCCCTGCTTGCCCTTGAGCATGTCGGACAGCGACTTCAGCGGACGCTTGTTGGCGCCGGTGATCACGCGGCCGCGGCGGCCATTGTCGAACAGCGCGTCAACCGCTTCCTGCAGCATACGCTTTTCGTTGCGGACGATAATGTCCGGCGCGCGCAGTTCGATCAGGCGCTTCAACCGGTTGTTGCGGTTGATCACGCGGCGATAGAGATCGTTGAGATCGGACGTCGCAAACCGGCCACCATCGAGCGGCACCAGCGGGCGCAGTTCGGGCGGGATCACGGGGATCACTTCGAGGATCATCCATTCGGGGCGGTTGCCCGAATCGATGAAGCTTTCGACGACCTTCAGCCGCTTGATGATCTTCTTAGGCTTGAGCGTTGACTTGGTAACCGCCAGCTCGTCCATCAGCGCATCACGCTCGGCCTCGAGGTCAAGCTGCATCAGCATGGTACGCACGGCTTCCGCGCCGATATCGGCGGTGAAAGCGTCTTCGCCGTACTCGTCCTGCGCTTCGAGCAGCTCGTCTTCGGTCATCAGCTGGAATTTCTCCAGCGGGGTGAGGCCCGGTTCGGTGACGATGTAGCTTTCGAAATACAGTACGCGCTCAAGCTGCTTCAGCTGCATGTCGAGCAGCAGGCCGATGCGTGACGGCAGCGACTTCAGGAACCAGATGTGCGCAACCGGCGCGGCCAGTTCGATGTGGCCCATGCGCTCACGGCGCACCTTGGTGACGGTGACTTCAACGCCGCACTTTTCGCAGACGACGCCCTTGTACTTCATGCGCTTGTACTTGCCGCACAGGCATTCGTAGTCCTTCACGGGGCCGAAGATGCGCGCGCAGAACAGCCCGTCACGCTCAGGCTTGAACGTGCGGTAGTTGATGGTCTCGGGCTTCTTGATCTCGCCATAAGACCACGAGCGAATCCGCTCGGGGCTGGCGATGCCGATCTGGATCTGGTCGAAAGTTTCAGGCTTCGCCAACTGGTTGGTGAATTTGGTCAGTTCGTTCATAGCTTGGTTCCCGTTGCTGGGATGAATTCAGATGGGCGAGGAGAGCGGGGGCCAAGAACTTTCGTCAGTGGCCCCTCACCCCTATTCTGCCGCGATCGCGCTGTAATCGGTCTGGTCGAGATCCTCGTCGAGGATCGACTTCAGCTCGACGTTCAGACCGAGGCTGCGCATTTCCTTGACGAGCACGTAGAAGCTCTCCGGAATGCCGGCCTCGAAGCTGTCGTCACCCTTGACGATCGCTTCGTAGACCTTGGTGCGGCCGACCACGTCATCGGACTTCACCGTCAGCATTTCCTGCAAGGTGTAGGCCGCGCCGTAGGCTTGCAGCGCCCAGACTTCCATTTCGCCGAACCGCTGCCCGCCGAACTGCGCCTTGCCGCCCAGCGGC
>JBBQWH010000053.1:0-17142 GCA_038210785.1 Sphingomonadales bacterium
CCCATACCGTATCACCGTTGGCGCCGGCAAAGCTGAAGCGGCGGGTGACGATGTTGGCGAGGCCGCCCATCCGGGTGGTGGCGATATCGGTGAGCGGGCGCGCCTGTCCCATGCCGTCCGACAGGTAGAGTTCGGCTGGCCCGCCCACCGAGTCGCGGGTGAACAGCGCCCGCCCGCCGGGCAGCGGGGTGAGGTTTGCGATATGCGCCTCGTTCCCGGCCATCAGGTTGAGCTCGGTCACCGCGCCGGTCTGCGGGCTGATTTGGAAGGCTGGAGTATCGAGCACCTTCTGCGCAGTGGCGATCAGGTGCTTGCCATCGGCGCTCCAGGCAAGGCTCGCAAAGCTGAGGTCGGTCCCGGCGGTGAGGTTGCGCACCTTACCGGTTGTGCGATCGAGCAGCTGCACCGCCAGCTTGTCCGCCTCATAGGTGGGGCGCGCCATCGCCAGCCACGCGAGATAGCGGCCATCGGGCGAAGGCACCGGGGTGGTGTCGGTAGCGGCGTTGTTCGCGGTCAGCAGGACCGGCGCGGCGCCTGTAAGGTCGGAGACATAGAGGTCGAGATTGGTCGAGCCGGGCTCTGCGCCGTCGGATTTGCGCGCGGTGAAATAAAGCGCGCTGCCATCGGGGATAAAAGCGATTTCCTCCGCGCCGCCAAACGGCATTGTGGGCGTGTCGGCGGTGAGACCAGTGGCGGGATCACTGCCGTCGGCCGGCATGCCTTCGCCCACCACCTTGCCGCCTTCGAGCGCGAAGGTGAAGATGCGGTTCGGGATGCCCGGCGTCGCCCAGCGGTCCCAGTGGCGGACAAATCCGTCTGCGCCGTCATACAGACGCCCGGTGCCGGGGCCGGGCAGGTGCTGCGGCTTGGCATCCGCGCAGCCGAAGGTAGGGCACGTCCGCGGGACTTCGGCCCACAGCGCGATGGCCTTGCCACCCGGCGCGAGCTTGAACCCGGCAATAGCGACATTCCCAAAGTCTGCCACCAGCTGCGGCGCGCCGCTGATCCCGGCTTTGCCCACGGCGATCCGCCACACGCGCTCACGCGGGGGCGCGCCTGGATCGGGATGCTCGCTACTGAGGAAATACAGCTGCCCGTCCGGGGCAAAGGCGGGTGATGATGCCTTGATGCCGAAATCAAGCGCCACCGGCGTCGCCCCCGGCCGGTTCAGATCGAGCAGATAATGCGCGGTGCTGCGCGTGAGACTTTCGGGATTGGTGGTGGTCACGCCGTAAACCGCCAGCGTGCCCGCCCCGTTCACCACCGGCGCACCCAGGCGCGGCAGGGTGACGAGGTCCTCGGCGCGCATCGGCGGGGCGGAGACGCCGGGGACAGAGCTCGCGTCAGGCGCTAGCGCGGGCGCTGTTTGCGCGGCGAGCGGAGCGGTGAGGAGGGCGGCGGCGAGCGCGATCGGAATCAGCGCGCTGAAAGCTTTGGGCTTGAACATGGCGGCGGGGTTAGCCCGCCTTGGCGCCCCGCGCCAGTGCTGAGGCGCGCGCCGATCAGCGCCGCTTGCCGACGATCCGCGCGATTTCGTCCTGCACCAGCTTTTCGACCATGGTAGGCAGGTTAGCTTCGAGCCATTCGGCCAGCATCGGGCGCATTAACTCGCGGGTCATTCCTTCCAGTGAGGTCTCGCCCGAACGCACGATTTGCGGGCGCGCGCCGGGCTCGGCCAGCATCGCGAGCGCGGCGAGGTTGTCCTGCATCGCATCGCGCACGGTCTCGGCGATCAGCGGGGTCTCGTCGCCCTGGTCGCTATGGTCGAGCGGCAGCGCCATCGGCTCGGGCGGGCATTCCATGTCGGCAAGATCAAGCACCTCGTCGCCCGGAAGCGGGGCATCGCGCACCACATGGGTGCGCGCAACCGGCAGCGGCCCGCGCTCCGGCTCGTCGGACACCAGCATCCGCCGCCGCCGCGCTTCCATTGCGCCAACACGGTTGTCGCGTGCGATCACTTGCTTGATCGATTCGAGGATTTCCTCAACCGACGCTTCATTATCTTGCGCCATCATCTGTCCCGCTCTGTTTGCTCCGGCCCGTCCCGAATCGGGACCGCAATCATTCACCGGGCAGCAATTGCGGGCCGATTGTTGCGTTAGGGGCGGGAATGTCAACGGTTCTGGTCGATTTCGGTTCGGCCTTGGGGTCGCGGTCCCAGTCCCAGAACTTGCTGCCGACCCGCTCGGCATTGACTGCCGGATCATATAGCACGCCTGCATCGAGGTTGAGATCGCGCGCTTCGGCCCGGCCCATCAGGGCGAGCAGGTTGAAGCCTGCGACATAGGCATTGCGCCGCGCGGTCACCAATTGCGCGCGCGCGCTCACCAATTCCTGCTCGGCGTTGAGCACATCGAGGATCTGGCGGTTGCCGATCGAATTTTCGGCGCGCACCCCTTCGAGACTGAGTTCAGCCGCTTCGACCGCGGCCTGCGCGCTGCGGATCACGCCGCCCGCCGCCTGCCAGTTGGACCAGGTCGAGCGGGTTTCGGCGATCACCTGCCGTTCGGCGGCGATGGCGTCTTCCAACGCGGCGCTTTCGCGCGCGCCAGCCTGGCGCTGGCGCGCGGCGGGAAGGCCACCTTGGAACAGCGGGATCGTCACCCGTACTCCGGCGTTGGCGGTGTTTTCGCTTTGCGCGAAATTGGACGCAACCGGGCCGCCCAGTGTGCCGAAGAAGTTGCTGTAATCGCCGTTGACGAACAGGCCCACGGTCGGCAGCCGGCCTGCGCCTGCCACCTTGGTGTCAAACCCGGCGGCCTCGGCCTGCTCCTTGGCGGCGATAAGGTTGGGGTTGTTCTCAAGCGCGGCGACGATCGCCTCGCCCACGGTGCCCGGCAGGCCCGGCAACGGCGGCGGTGCCTCAAGCGTGCCGGGGGCTTGCCCGACCAGCCGGATATAGGTTTCGCGCGCGGCGATCAGGTTCGCCTCAGCCCCTTGCAGATCGCCTTCCGCCAGTGCGAGGCGTGAGCGCGATTGGGCGACGTCGGTGATGGTCAGGTCGCCGATCTGGAACCGGTCGCTGGTGGCTTCGAGATTGGTGCGCAGCACCGCGACATTGTTGCCCGCCAGCATCACCAGCGCCTCGGTCCGCAGCACATCCATGTAGGCGGCGACGACCTGGCTGAACAGCGTGCTTTCGGTGTTGCGCAGATCGGCCCGCCCGGCTTCGACCCGCTGTTTGGCAGCCGCGATCCCGTTGCGGACCGCGCCGCCCGAATAGACCGGCACCAACAGCTGGGCATTGACGCCGAGGTTGCGCGCGGGCGCGGTGAAGGAGTTGGCCGATTGCCGAATGAATTCGATATGGGTGGCAGTGACGTTGGCCGATGGCAGTCCCTGTGCGCGCTGGATCGCCACGTTTTCGTCGGTCGCGCGCTGGTTGGCTCGGGCGGATTCGAGCGTAGGGTTGGTGGTGTAGGCATTCGCCAGCGCGTCGCGCAGGGTGTCCGCCTGAGCGGGCGCTGCCAGCCCAAGCGCCGGCGCAGCCAGAGCTAACAGACGCGCAGATCCGGCCCGGCGCAACAAAGCAGGCTTGCGGCTCAATCGAAAATCCAGCGCTTGGGCGCGTCGAAGGCGTGCAGCACCGGGATGCCAAGATCCTCGAGCGGCTGGAGATTGACCTTGCCTGCGACCTTGCGCCCGCTAGCGAGCCGGGTGACCTGACGCAGCACCAGGCCGGTGACGAGGCGACCGCCATCGGTCAGCAGGCCGGCAATGCCATCGGGCAGCTGCTCGATCGCGCCGTCGATCACGATCAGCGAATACTCGCCCGCACCCGCCGTTGCCGTCACATCACCAGCGCTGATCACGGTCAGCTCGGCCACCAGCGGGCGCAGCAGGGCAGGCAGATAGCCGGTGCCGCCGTCCACCACCAACGCCCGGTCGCCTGGCCCGGGTGCAGCTTCGATCAGCAGCTTCCCGTAGAATAGCGGCGCGGCGAGGTGGCCCTGTTCGCCGAGCGCAATTGCGCGGTCGATATAGGCCAGCGAAGCCTTTTCGGCGGGGAGGAAATCCTCGCGCGCGACCGCTAACATGCGCGCAAGCACATATTCCTCGTTGACGCCGCTGGGTCGCAGCTGGCTGTCGATCATCGCGCGGCGCGCGGTGGTAGTATCGGGCAGTGTCGTGGTCATAATGTTCGTATTGTCTCCGGGAAGCTGTATTAGGTACGCAATACAGCCCGTCAACCCCTCCTTAGACGCGCGAGGGCGTGGTTCCAAGGCCTTTGGACCCCAATTCACGGGCGCGTGACCCAGTGTTCATTTCGGGCTTTGACCTTGGCGTGGCACAAGGCTTAGGGAAACGCGCAGAGCTTAGGGATGGTATTCGACTTAGGGAGGGGTGGCTTCGATGAGTGACATGACCACAGGCGGGCACGACGTGCGCATCGAAACCGATTCGCTGGGCGAAGTGGCAGTTCCGGCCAACATGCATTGGGGCGCGCAGACCCAGCGCAGCATCGTCAATTTCCCGATCGGCGGCGAACGCATGCCAGCGGCGCTGGTGCGCGCGCTCGGCATCCAGAAACTGGCGGCGGCCAAGGCCAACATCGCGCTCGGCGTGCTCGATGCGAAGCTGGGCGAGGCGATCGTCGCGGCCGCGCGCGAAGTGATCGATGGGACGCTCGCCGACCAGTTCCCGCTGGTGGTGTGGCAGACCGGATCGGGCACCCAGACCAACATGAACGCCAACGAGGTGATTGCCAGCCGCGCCAATGAAATGCTCACCGGCACACGCGGCGGCAAGGATCCCGTCCATCCCAATGATCACTGCAACATGGGGCAATCCTCGAACGACACCTTCCCCACTGCGATGCACATTGCGGCGGCGAGCGAGGCGATCGGACACCTGATCCCGGCGCTGCGCAAGCTCCACGGCGCGCTGGACGATAAGGCCCGCGCCTTTGCCGGCATCGTCAAGATCGGTCGCACCCATTTGCAGGACGCGACCCCGATGACGCTGGGGCAGGAATTCTCAGGCTACGCCAAGCAGATCGAATACGGCATCGCCCGCGTCGAAGCGACGCTGCCGCGGGTGCTCGAACTGGCGCAGGGCGGGACTGCGGTGGGGACTGGGATCAACGCCAAGGTCGGCTTCGCCGAGGAGTTTGCCGCGCAGGTCGCGTCAGAGACCGGCATTGCGTTTGTAACCGCGCCCAACAAATTTGAGGCGCTCGCCGCGCATGATGCGATGGTGGAGATTTCGGGCGCCTTGAACGTGCTCGCAGTCAGCCTGATGAAGATCGCCAATGATATCCGGCTGCTGGGTTCTGGCCCTCGCAGCGGCCTGGGCGAATTGAGCCTCCCCGCAAACGAGCCAGGTTCCTCGATTATGCCGGGCAAGGTCAACCCGACCCAGTGCGAGGCGATGACGATGGTGTGCGCCCAGGTGATGGGCAACAACATGACCGTGACGGTCGCCGGATCGCACGGGCACCTCGAACTCAACGTGTTCAAGCCGGTGATGATCTACAACGTGCTGCAGTCGATCAAGCTGCTCGGCGACGCGTCCCATGCCTTCACTGATAATTGCGTGATCGGGATCGAAGCCAACGAAGACCGCATCAGTCAGTTGCTGAACGACAGCCTGATGCTGGTGACCGCGCTCAATCCGCATATCGGCTATGACAACGCCGCCAAGATCGCCAAGAAAGCCCATGCCGAAGGCACCACGCTGAAGGCAGCGGCGCTGGCGCTGGGTCTGCTGACCGAAGAGCAGTTCGCCGCGTGGGTGGTGCCAGCCGACATGATTCGTCCCAGAGCCTGATCGGCGCACCTGAACAGTTGTTCAGCTTTCGACCAAAGCCTGACCGCGCCCGACGATGAGCGGTTTCACGAGTGGCTTTTGCGCAGGCATGCGATTATCACTTCCGTCTGTAATGGCGACGATCCCCAACAGCGAAGCGGCCCCCGGCGGGCCGGCGGCCACCGTGTCTTTCCGCACGGTGCTGTTTTCGATGGTCGTGCTGTGGGCGACCTATTTCGTCCTCACCACCTTCCGCAGCCTGGTGATGGATTTCGGCCTCCAGTTCGAGCTTGGCTGGCGGCGCCTGGTTGTCACCGCCATCGGCGTGCTGCTGACACTGGTGTTGTGGCTGTTGCTACGCATATTCGACAACCGCGCGCTGTGGCTCAAGATTTCGGCGGCAATCGCGCTGGCGTTACCGGTCGCGCTGGTGATCGGACAGGTCAATTACCTTGTGTTCAAGGACATGTCCTCCGCGCTTGAGCAGGCCTACGCACAGAAAAACAACCTCAACCTGCGCCGTGACGAAAGCGGCAACCTGCTGATCGAGGTGCCGGTGCGCGGGGTCGAAGCGGCTGGGCCCAACGGGGCTCAGGACACCCAGTCGGTCATCATCGAGCCGGCTGAAAGCTACAGCGATTTCTGGCGCAAGCTGCTCGACGTGGCGCTCGGCCGGTATTTCCTGCTGCTGGCCTGGGCCTCGACCTATTTCGCGCTGCTGGCCGGCGTGCAGGCGCGCGCTGCGCAGCGGCGCGAGGAGCAGTTTCGGTCCGCCGCCAAGGCCGCCGAGCTGCGGTCCTTGCGCTATCAGGTCAACCCGCATTTCCTGTTCAACACGCTGAATTCGCTGTCCGCGCTGGTGATGACCGGCAAGGCCGACCGGGCTGAGCGGATGATCCAGACGATGAGCCGCTTCTACCGCCACAGCCTCGCCACCGAGCCGACCCATGATGTTGCCTTGCGCGACGAATTCGATCTCCAGCAGCTCTATCTCGATATCGAGACGGTGCGGTTTCCCACCCGGCTGGTAACGGTGTTCGACCTGCCGGAAGATCTTGAGGAGGCGCGGGTGCCGGGGATGATCCTGCAACCGCTGGTCGAAAACTCGGTCAAATACGCGGTCTCGGCGGTGTCGCGCAAGGTGACGATTACGCTAGCCGCGCGCGAGGAGTTTGACCGGCTGGTGCTCAGCGTCCGCGATGATGGCCCGGGCGTGCCGCAGGGCACCAACCACGGGCTCGGCATCGGGCTCGCCAATGTGCGCGACCGGCTGGAGGCGCGATTTGGGCTCGATATCGGCTTCAGCTCGGCCCCGGTGCCCGGCGGCTACCGCACCGAGATCCGCATTCCCCTGTCGCGGCCCGTCAACCGCCCGCAGGACCGGCCCCAGGATCAGGCGACGGATTACCATGCCTGACAGCGCTACCCAAACGATGCCCATGCGCACCCTGATCGTCGATGACGAACCGCTCGCGGTCGAGCGGGTGCAGGTCATCTGCGCCGAAATCCCCGCGGTAAGCGTGGTCGGCACCGCCAGCGACGGCGCCGCGGCGCTTCGGCTGGCCGAGAAGCTCGCGCCTGATCTGGTGCTGCTCGACATGACCATGCCCGAACTCGACGGGCTCGGCGTTGCCCGCCACTTCGCTGAGCAGGATCAACCGCCGGTGGTGATCTTCGTCACCGCGCACGATCACTTCGCGGTCGAAGCCTTCGATCTCGAGGCTGTGGATTACGTGCTCAAGCCCGTTTCAGCCGACCGGCTTGAGCGGGCGATCGAGCGTGCAGTGGCGCGGCGCGGACAACGCCGCCCCAAGGCGAGCCGCTATCTCGACGAATTGTGGGTGCCGCACCGCTCCGAACTGCTGCGGATTGCGGTGCGCGAAGTGCACCAGATCGATGCCGAACGCGATTATGTGCGGCTGCATGTCGGCGGGCCAGATGCCGGCCGCTCCTACCTGCTGCTCCAGACCATCGCGGGGCTTGAAGAGCGGCTCGATCCCGAACGGTTCATCCGCATCCACCGTTCGACCATCCTGCGCCGCGACCATATCCGCGGGCTGCGGCATGATGGCCTTGGGGTGTGGTCGGCCGAACTGGTCAATGGCGAGGCGCTCAGGATCGGGCGGACCTACCTTGCGCGTGTGAAAGCAATGGCCGGGCGCTGATTGTCACAGGTTCGTTGCTGCGAACCTGCGCCACCGCAGGTGGCTGCTCACAAAAAAACGGCCCGAACCCCAGGGACTGTAAGGGTTCGGGCCGTATCGTCTGCGCCCGTGCGGGGTGCGGGCGCAGTGTGGCAGACGCGGTTCAGCCGCCGCGCTGCTCGTTCCGGGAAGTCAGGGCTGCAATCTGTTGTTTCACGTCGGCCCGCGCTTGGGCGAGGCAGGCCAAGGCCTCGCGCGATGGGAGGTGTGAGCCGGTGTTCGCGCTGAGGGGGCGGCACACGTTGCGCACCGCCCTTCTGAGCCGCTGGTCTAGGGTCTTCTGGCCCTTCACCGTGGCCAGATCGATGTCGGCGGTGGTGACCGAGATCGTCATTCGCTCAGGCTCGCCAGCCAGCGCTGGGGTCATTGCGGCGCCAGCGAGGCCAAGCGCTGCGAGGGCATGGGTGATCGTTATTGCAAGGGGTTTCATCGCTCTCATCCTCTCTTGTGCAGGGCGCCTGTGATCGGGCGTGGGCCGCTCGATCCGGGGGGTGCCAGACACCTTGCTGAAGCCCGTGATAGGCCTCGCCCCGGAGGCATGCATGCGGCCTTCGATCAACCCGCTCCGCCCGCTCGACCGGCGCAGGGCTGCAAGACCAATGGCGCGCGGCGAGCGACGAATGGCGGTTCCCAATCGACCGGTGCAGCGCCATATTGGCAGCTATGGGATTTGCGACAGCGATCATCTTTGTGCTTGGGATTGCCAATTTCGCGTTGAACCGCGCGGTGTTCGAGAGTGGCCACCCGCTGTTGGCACAGCTCCCGCAGACCAGCCGGTCGCTTGGCCGACGCGCAGCACTGGTCACCGAGTTCGCGGTGCTGTTCTTTGCGTTGCTGCTATCGGTTGAAGGGTGGCCCGGATATGCTTGGGCTTACGCCGTCTACACCGGCTTCAATGGCCTCGCCGCCTGGTTTCTCCTCAGCGGCCGGGGATAGAGCGCGGTGATCGCTGAAGCGCCGGGAGTTGGGATGATCATCGAACCGAACACGCGCTGCTGGCTGGTGGTCAATCCCGCGAGCGGGAGCAATGACCACAGTTCTGCCGACACTGTTGGCGCCGCGCTGACAGAGCGTGGGTGGATGGTTGACCGGGTGCTGGCATTTCCGGATGATGCCCTGCCCGATCCCGGCGCGCTCGATGCGGCGGGGATCGGTCTGGTGGTTGTCTATACCGGTGATGGCACGATGTGCGCCTTGATCAACCATCTCGCCGGATGGGGCGGTACGGTGCTCGCCCTGCCCGGCGGCACGATGAACCTGCTGCCATTGCGGCTGCACCGTTCGGCGGACATGAACGCGATCCTCGATATCGTAGCGGGCGGCGGTGCGCATATGCGGCGGCCGGACTGCGTGCGCTGTGATGGCGGGCTTGCACTGGCGGGACTGCTGGTTGGGCCGGGCACGGCGTGGAGCCGGGTGCGCGAATCGATGCGTCACGGTGCGATTGCGGATATGGCGAAGGATGCGATCGCAGCGATCCGGCACACCGGGGCGGCGGCAGGCGTGATCGTTGCCGATCGCCGTGCGACCCGCGAGGGCGGCTATCCGCTGGTCGAACTGACTCCGGGCGAGCACGGTATGCAGATCGACGGCTATTACGCAGACGCCGCAATCGATTATGCCGGTCAGGCCTGGGCGCTGCTGCGGCGCCGCTTCCGTGAGGGTCCGCGTGATCGGCTCGGGATTGCCGATGCGATCACCCTTGCCAGTGCCGACGGCACTCCGCTTGCCTGTCTGATCGATGGCGAACCGGCCGAATGCGCTTCGCCCGCGCGCTTTGTCGTGGAGCCGTGCGGCGTTGATCTGTTGGCGACCGCGCATGAGTTCTAAGCCGCTGCGCCTGTTCCACCTGTCCGACATTCACTTCGGGCTTGAAGACACCCACGCGCTCGATTGGGTGCGCAGCGAAATCGCCGCGCGCAGGCCTGATGCGGTGGTCATTACCGGCGACCACACGATGCGCGCGCGCCGTCACGAATTCGCCGCCGCGACACGCTGGATCACCGCGCTCGAGGCGCCGGTAACGATCAGCATCGGCAATCACGACATGCCTTATTTCAACCTGATCGAGCGGTTCGTGACCCCGTACAAGCGGTTCGAGGGGATGCAGGCGTTGGTCGAGTGCGAGATCGATCTTCCGGGCCTCGCGATCGTGTCGCTCAAGACCGTGCGGCGCTGGCAGCCGCGGATCAACTGGTCGAAGGGCTGGGTGACGGGCCCTGCGCTCGATCGCTGCCTGGCCGCGCTCGACCGGCTGCCACCCGGCACTCGCGCGCTGGTGGCGGTGCATCACCCGCTGCGCGAGGGCGGCACGCACGGGACGGCGCTCACTCGCGGCGGCGAGAATGCTTTACGCGAACTGGCGCGGCGCAATGTGCTGGGGGTGCTATCGGGCCACGTCCACGACGCCTTCGATATCGCCGAGCCGACCTCCGAGGGCACCGTGCGCATGATCGGGGCAGGAACCCTGTCGCATCGGACACGGTCGACCCCGGCTGGCTACAACGAGCTGACCTGGGATGGCACCCGGCTTGAGGTGGCGGTGCGCAATATGGAAGGCGTGCCGACGCCCGACATGATGATCGACAATGTGCCCGCCGATGCAATGCCGCCGCGCGGCCCCGGCGATCCGGTCGCACCGGTCGACCGGGTCCCCGCAGTGGATCCGCCATTGCACTGAGCGTGCGCCCGGTAATCTGACGGTCCCGCGCCTTAACCTTTTCCCTAGGATCGGCGTTAATGTTTTGTTGGTGATATAAGATCGCAGGCGCGGGAACGCGGTGCGCGGCCATGGTTCGTGCCCCCGCCCTGTCCAACCGGCAAGCCGCACCCCGGCTTTGCGCGACGAGGGGAATGGCGATGGATGTGATCAAGGCGTTGATGCTGGGTGCGATCCTGTCTGCGACGCTGGCATTGGTGATCGGGTCGCAAGGGACCAGTGCCGGCCCGCTGGCGATTCACATAGTGAATGTCGTCGATGCCAAGCTGTATTGGTCGTGGCCGATCTTTGTTTCGGGCAGCGGTCTCGCTTGGGGAATCATGCTGCTGCAACGCTGAGAATGGCTCGGCCAAGCAAAACAAAAGGGCGGCTCCCTTGCGGGTGCCGCCCTTTCTGGGTGTTATGCGAAGGACGCGTTGAGCGCCCCAAGAACGAACTTTCGAAGAGCCTTTAGCGCTTCGAGAACTGGAAGCTGCGGCGGGCCTTGGCCTTGCCGTACTTCTTGCGCTCCACCACGCGGCTGTCGCGGGTGAGGAACCCGGCCAGCTTGACGATGCCGCGCAATTCCGGCTCGTACTTGGTCAGCGCCTGCGCGATGCCGTGCTTGATCGCGCCGGCCTGACCCGACAGGCCGCCGCCGCGAACGGTGGCAATGACGTCATACGCGCCGGTGCGATCGGTGATCGTGAAGGGCTGGTTGATCACCAGACGCAAGGTGGGACGCGCAAAATAGGTTTCCTGGTCCTTGCCGTTGACAGTGATCTTGCCGGTGTCCGGCTTGACCCACACGCGGGCGACCGCATCCTTGCGGCGGCCGGTGGCGTAAGAGCGGCCCTGCGGATCGATCTCGCGCTCCCGCAGCGGCATGGTGACGCGGGCGATTTCGGCGGCATCACCCTGCGGGACGCCTGCGGCAATGTCCTTGAGATCGGCGAGATCGGACACCGTGCCCGAAGGGGTGCCCGAAATGGTGGTGGTTTCATCAGCCATTATACGACGACCTTGTTCTTGCGGTTCATGGAAGCGACGTCGAGCACGGTTGGCTTCTGCCCGTCATGCGGATGCTCAGTCCCGACGTAAAGGTGCAGCGCACGCATCTGGTCACGGCCGAGCGGGCCGCGCGGTATCATGCGTTCCACAGCCTTTTCGAACACGCGTTCAGGGAACCGTCCACCCAGCACCTTGGCAGGGGTAGTTTCCTTGATCCCGCCGGGGTGGCCGGTGTGCTTGTAATAGACCTTGTCGCTCATCTTTTTGCCGGTGAAGCGCACCTTCTCGACATTGATGATGATCACGTGATCGCCGCAATCAACGTGCGGGGTGTAGATCGGCTTGGTCTTGCCGCGCAGGATGTTGGCGACGATCGCGGCGAGGCGGCCGACGACGAGGCCATCGGCATCAATGATGTGCCAGTTCTTTACGACCTCTGCCGGTTTCACCGACCGGGTCTGCTTGCTGAGTGCCTTCATGGCATGTGTCCTTGGTTCGAAACTGTCTTGCAGGGGATGTCTGCAAGAATCGCCCCCCGATCATCCGAACGGGTGGAGAAGAGCGGCGCAAATGTCGCCCGACCCCGCGAAAGTCAAGCAAAAGCGGGGCTAAACGGTACGGTAAAATAATACCGCACGGTATCGAGGGTGCAGTTTCGCCCTAAAACGGGCCCAGCGTCCAGACCTCGGCGGCGCGGTGTTCGCGCCCTTCGGCTGGGGTCACCACCCGCCGTTCGGCCCGCGCGAGCCACGGCGCATCGGGCTGCGACAGAGCTTCGCTAGTGCAGCGCGAACTGCCCGGTCAGTCCATCGAGGTTATCGCGGCAGCGCGAAGCGGTCGCAGAAGCGGGCTGGGCGCGGCTGTGATCCCCGTGCCGAGCAGCGCAATGACAAACCTGCGCCGGGTGTTAGCGCTCATCATTCTCTCTCTGCTTGCCGCCCGGGATGACCTGCGGCTCAGACCGCTCCGTGCGGCGGGGGCGGGCACGTCGCGGCGAGCCACGCCAGCGTTGCCGGATGCGCAGCGTCGCACGACCAAGCAAGGATTGCGGGTGCATCATAGGGATGCACGCTCCCCAACCGCGCGACAACGGTCGTCAGCAGTTGGGTGGTGGTTTTGAACAGCACCGCGGTTTCCGCCGCACTGGTGCGCGCGCCCTGCCAGATGAAGTGGGATTCGCTTGGCCCGAGGATATTGGCGCAGGCAATCAGGCGCTCATCGAGCAGTGTCTCTACTGCGGTGCGGGCGCTGCTAGCATCGGGAAACGGACACCAGACGAGCGCGGCCGTTGTCGGCGTCTCGGTGGTTGGCGCGTCCCCCGCCATCAGGCGTTGCTAGTGCTGCGCCCAAGGCTATGAGCCGCACGCACCGTTGCCGCCACGGTCAGCGCGCCAACCAGCTGGTGGGCAGCGGCAATCCACAGCGACACGCCGCTCATCACCGTCGCGATGCCGAGTAGCACCATTGTCCCGAACGCGGCGTTGACGGCAATCGCGGCGAAGCGATCGGTCTGGCGCACCTGCCGCGCGAGCCACACCAGCGCCGCGACCGCAACCCACGCCCACCAGCGGTGAACAAAGTGCAGCATGAAGGGATCGGAGGTGAGCGTCCACACGATGCCGCGCGACCAATCAATCTCAGGCACCAGCCGCCCGTTCATCAGCGGCCAATCAGAAGCGGCATGCCCGGCATTGAGCCCCGCCACCCACGCGCCGAGCAGCAGCTGGACGAACAGGACGCCTGCCACCAGCGCCGACCCTGCCGTCAACCGCGCCGGGGCTGCGGCGGGATCGGCGGCCAGCCTCCGCATGTCACGCGCGGTCCACACCAGCCCTGAAAGCAGCGCCAGCGCGGTCAATAAGTGGAGCGAAAGCCGGAAATGGCTGACATCGGTCATGTCGCCCACCAGCCCCGATTGCACCATCAGCCAGCCGAACAGGCCCTGCAGCCCGCCCAGCGCCAGCAGCCCGATCAGCCGCGGCTTATACCCTTGCGGGATCGCGCCCCTGATCCAGAACCACGCCAGCGGCAGCGCGTAAACCAGCCCGATCACCCGCGCGATCAGGCGGTGGACCCATTCCCAAAAGAAGATGAACTGAAAATCGCCGAGTGTCATTCCGCCCAGTGCCGCCTCGAGCCGGTATTCGGGTGTCGCCTGATACTTGGCAAACTCAGCCTGCCACGCTGCGTCGGTCAAGGGGGGGAGGATGCCAGAGACGACGTTCCACTCGGTGATCGAAAGCCCGCTCTCGGTCAGCCGAGTGATCCCGCCGACCATAACGATCATCACCACCATTGCAGCGACAATCTCCAGCCAGCGCGCCAGCGCCAGCGGAGAGGCGCGGCTTTGCGGGGCCGGACTCACGAGGTTTGATGCGGAGGCTGCGGTGGCCATGACAGCCTAGTCTTTGTGCCCGCGCGCCGCCTTAGGCAAGCCTGTTCGGCGCAAATTCGAATGCAGCGCGCGCAAGTGGTCCTTGCGAAATGTAACAACATCACATATACGAAGCGCGTAATGATATCGGACGACGCTTTTTCTCCTTTGAGTCGCACGGCGCTGCGCCGCCGGTTTGATCACCTCGGGATCGGGCTGGCCGGACTCTGCGCGCTGCATTGTCTCGCAACGCTGGTGCTGGTGTCGGCGTTGGGGTTGGGCGGGCATTTCCTGCTGGATCAGAACATCCACCGCATCGGTCTGCTGTTGGCAGTGGTGGTGGCGGCGGTGGCGATCGGCTGGGGCTTGCTGCGCCACCGAAGGATGCTGCCCTTCGGGATCGCGATGGCGGGGCTTGTGCTGATGGCGGCCGCGCTGGTGATCCCGCATGGGGCCAATGAATTTGCGCTGACGTTGGTCGGCGTAGCGCTGGTTTCGGCCGCGCATCTGATCAACCTTCGCGCTGCGCACTGATCGCACCTCTTTAAACTCGTTGTTGCAGCGTGGACGCAAGTGCCTATGTCTCGCGCCATGACGAAAAGCATTACCCTGAACGGCGCGCCGCACCGCTCGGTAGCCGTCACCCTCGCCGATCTGGTGCGCGAGCTGGAACTGGCGCCCGAGAAGGTCGCGGTTGAACGCAACGGCGAAATCGTCCCGCGCTCGACGTTGGGCGAAGCGCTGCTGGCTGATGGCGATAAGCTCGAGATCGTGCATTTCGTGGGCGGGGGCGATCATCCGAGCGATACATGGACCGTTGCGGGCCGCACTTTCACCTCGCGACTGATTGTCGGAACCGGCAAGTACAAGAGCTTCGAACAGAACGCCGCCGCTGTTGCCGCGTCTGGCGCAGAAATCGTCACAGTCGCGGTGCGCCGCGTCAACGTCACCGATCCCAAGGCGCCGATGCTGACCGACTTTATTGATCCCAAGCAGATCACCTATCTCCCCAACACCGCCGGGTGCTTCACCGGCGAGGATGCGGTGCGCACCTTGCGGCTTGCGCGGGAGGCGGGGGGCTGGGATCTGGTCAAATTGGAAGTGCTGGGCGAGGCGCGAACGCTTTATCCTGACATGCGCGAGACGCTGAAGGCGACCGAGGTGCTGGCCAAGGAAGGCTTTCTGCCGATGGTCTATTGCGCCGATGATCCGATTGCGGCCAAGCAGTTGGAAGAGGCGGGCGCGGCCGCGATCATGCCGCTGGGCGCGCCGATCGGCTCAGGCCTCGGCATCCAGAACCGGGTGATGATCCGGCTGATTGTCGAAGGCGCGGCAGTACCGGTGCTGGTCGATGCGGGCGTCGGCACCGCCTCGGACGCGGCAGTGGGGATGGAGCTTGGCTGCGACGGAATCCTGATGAACACCGCCATCGCCGAAGCGAAAGACCCGATCCGCATGGCCCGCGCGATGAAGCTGGCGGTCGAAGCCGGGCGCGAGGCGTACCTCGCAGGCCGGATGGCGCGGCGGATGTACGCCGATCCCAGCAGCCCGCTGGCGGGGTTGATTTGACTCTACACGGGAGGCACGCGGTTGAAACGGCTGCGCAGCAGTCGCGAGGCCGACCGGCTGTCCGCAGCGACCGAAGGGAGCGAGGATTTCGCAGCCCGAAGGGGCTGCGGAACACAAAGAATCTCACCTAACCCTTAATTAACCATGCTCTGCGACAGTTCTCCCTGTTCGAAGGAGGCCTGCGCGATGATGATGCCTATTGCCGAGATGCGCGAATTTGCCGGGTTCGCTCCGGGCGAACAGCGTTACATCAAGCGCAGCCTCGACATTGGCCTTGCGCGCACCGATGCCTTCCGCCGCTGGGGCCGCAGCGAGGCGGAGAACACCGCGATCCGCCGGCAATATGTGGCCTATCAGGACTTGAAGTCACTGCGCGCCTTGGTGCCGACGGAAGGTACCGCGCAGGAGGTTGAGCTGTTCCTCGGCAAGCTGGTGCGGCTCGCTGCGTTCGACCTCGAACAGGAGCGACTGGCGAGCTTTTCGGCGTTTCGCTTCCTGTATGAGCGGTTGCTCGGCGCGAGCGTGCGGCCGTGGTTGCCCGCCGCGTTCTGCGCCGCGAGCGCGCTGCCCTCGATCCGCCCTGAACGCCGCAAGCTATTGCTGCAATCCTTGAGCGAAGCCGCTGCCACCGCGCCCGGTTGGTCGGAACGCGAGCCGGTTTTCCTGCCAGAATATGTGGACGACTTCGAAGCGGCCTAGGTGATAAGGGGGCGGGCATGGAGCCGCCTTCTTCCTATCACCCGCCGGTCAAGCGCAGCCTTGCAATCGCCGGGCACAAGACCTCGATCAGCTTGGAACCGTTGTTCTGGGACATGCTGCGCGCTGCCGCTGCTGCAGAAGGGATCGCCATCGCAGCGCTGGTTGCCAGGATCGATGCAGAGCGAATCAAATCCCCCACCCCACCCGGTCTCGCTTCTGCGATCCGGGTGTGGCTGGTGGGACGGATGCGGGATCAATAATTGCCCGGAGGATCGCTGGCGGGAAAGCTCTCGTCGAGCTGTTGGTCAGTCGCGGTCCAGTCGCGTTGAACCGGGTCGCGCATGGCATCGGGTCCGGCATCGCGCACATCCTGGTGGCTACCGCTGACTTGCCCTTCGGCAAAGGCGGGGTGGCTGGCGTGATCGGCGTTGGTTTCGCGCGTGAAATAGCGGTAGCCGACATATCCGATGGCGCTGATTGCTGCGAGTTTGAGAAGCATGGGCGGTTCCTTATCCTTGCTGCTTGCACCGCGCGGATCAGGGAAACCGGCGGTCTCCTCAATCATCGACCCGTTCGATGTCTGCACCCACCAATTGCAGCTTTTCCTCCAACCTCTCATAACCTCGATCAAGGTGGTAGATTCGCCGTACGACAGTCTCGCCCTCAGCCGCCAAGGCTGCGATCACCAGGCTCATCGAAGCGCGCAGATCGGTTGCCATCACTTCGGCGCCTGTGAGCCGTTCAACCCCCCTGACGATCGCAGTGCGGCCTTCGGTCGTGATATCGGCGCCCATCCGTGCCAGCTCAGGAACGTGCATGAAACGATTCTCGAAGATCGT
>JBBQWH010000054.1:0-16828 GCA_038210785.1 Sphingomonadales bacterium
CTTCCCCCGCCCCAGGCCTGACCCGGCGCGGTGGAGGCTTAAACTGCGCTCCCCACACCCGTTCTGAACCACATGGAAACCCCAGGCTCATCGATCATCTCGGCACTTGGCGCAGGCAGCGGCGTCGATTTCATCAAGCTGGCCGGCGATATTGCGGCGACCAGCTTTGCCGCGCAGCGCGATGCCATCAGCGCGCGCAAGACTGCGCTCGAAACCCAGATTTCCGCCGCCGGGCAGCTGCGCAGCGCGATCACCGCCTTGTCGAGCGCGCTCGGCGACCGGATCCGCAATGGCGATCTTGCGCCCAAGGGCGAACTCGCCAATGCGGCCGTAGCGCGGGTCACGGTTCCCGCCGGGCTGTCTCCGCGCGGCAATTTCTCGCTCGAAGTCACGCAGCTGGCACAAGGCCAGACGCTGGTCGGCCGCGCCTTTGCCAGCCGCGATGCGCTGGTGGGTGAGGGCACGCTGACGCTGCGGTTCGGCACAGTCAGCGGCGCCAGCTTCACCGCCGATGCCGCGCGCGCGGGCATCGATATTGCGGTCACCCCCACCGATACGCTGGCCACCCTCGCCAACAAGATCACCCAGTCGAGCGGCGGGGCGGTGAGCGCCTACGTCGCGACCGGCGCGAACGGCGCGCAACTGGTGATGAAGGGCGCAGAAGGCGCAGCCAGCGGCTTCGTGCTCGACGCGGCGGGTGCCGGCGGAGCAGCGGCCCCGGGTGATCTCAGCTATCTCGGCTGGAGCCCGGCGAGCACGGCGGGCGAACTGCGCGCCGCCGCGCGCGATGCAGGTTTCCAGCTCGACACCGTGGCGATGACCAGCCCGACCAACCGCGTCACTGGGCTGCCGGGCGGGTTCGCACTGAACCTTACCGGCACCAATACAGGCGCGCCTACCACGCTGACCTTCGCCAACAACACCGATGCGATTTCGGGGGTGATGAGCGATCTTGTCGCCGCCATGAACGACGTCGTCAGTCAGCTTAAGGAACTTGCTGCGCCAACCGGCGGCCAGCTGGGCAATGATGCAGGCGCGCGCGAATTGCGCCGCGATCTTGCCGCACTGGCGGGGCAGGTAGTGATGCCGGGGGCCGCCCCGGGCGAGCCTCGCACGCTCGGCGATCTGGGCGTGACGCTCAACCGCGATGGCAGCTTCCGGCTCGATACCGCGCGGCTGAACCGAACGCTTGAGACCAGCCCCGATGCGGCTGCGGCGATGTTCACCGTTGGGGCATCGGGAGTGTTTGCCGCTGTCGACCGCTTCGCGCGCGACAACAGCCTGATCAGCGATCCTGGTTCGCTGGGCGGGTCGCTGCGGCGGTTCGAAGCGCAGCTTGAACGCAGTGATGATCGCTTGTCCCGGATCGCGGAGCAGCAGGAAAACCTGCGTGAGCGCCTTACACGTCAATTCACCGCTTCTGAACGCCGGGTGGCGGCCTCGCAATCGACGCTCGCGTTCATCCGCCAGCAAGTCGATATCTGGTCGAACAGCGAACGGTAGGGAAATCCGGACCATGCGGATGCTCGCCCGAAACCCCACTGCCGCCTATCGCCGGGTCGCGCTTGACGCGCGGATCGAGGCTTCTGGCAGCGCCGATCTGACCCGCATCTGTCTGGAGGAGGCGGTCGCCGCGCTAGGCCAGGCCCAGACCCTGCTAGGCCGGTCGCAGGTGGTGCCTCGCGAGCCTTTGATGCGCGCCCAGACGATCATGGTGTGGCTTGCCTACTCGGTCGCCCCCGGCCATCCGCTGCACGCCAGCCTCAAGGCGTTCTACGGCGGGCTGGCGAGCCAGATCGGGGCCAGTCTCCAACAGGGCGATGCCGGTGCGATCGCAGTGATTCAAAGCGATATCAGGGATATACTTGAAGCCGCCGGGTGATTAGCGATCAATGTTTCACGTGAAACATTTGGCGAACACCGGATTTAGCCGATCCACTCAGCGATAATCCGCGCGGCATCCGCCGGGTCTTCAAAGGGGTGGAAATGGGTCATGTCCGGCCGGTGGAGATCGGTCCCCTGCGGCAGGTGTGCCGCAAGCTTCGGCCAGGTCGGCGAGCTCTTGAAGTCCTGCAGATCGGCCTGCTGCGCGCGCACCACCAGCACCGGGATGGCGACCGTTTTGGCTGCCTCTAAGATCGCGCCATTGCTGCGGCTCGAGGCGTAGACGCTGGCTTCGACTTCGGGCGCGCAGGCCAGTTCGAACCCCTCTCCTGCCGGTGCCGGGACAAGGCCGTAGCGGCAGTAATCGGCGAAAACCCGGGGGTCGAACAGGCAATAGGGGTCGCGCGCGGCAAAGCGTTCGATCATCGCCTCGGGCGAAGCGAAATCGCGCTTGCGGCGGATCGCCGGGTGGGGGTTGTCAGCGGTGTAGAGGGGCTGGCCGGGGGCGTAGAATTCGGGCGCGAGGATTACCGGATCGAACAGCACGAGGCGGCTGAAGGCGTGCGGATGATCGGCGGCGACTTGCAGCAGCGTGTGTGCGCCCATCGAATGTCCGATGCCGACTGCGCCGGTGATCCCGGCCTGATCGAGGAAATCAGCGACATCACTCGCCACCACCCGCCAGTCGTCGATCGGCCCGCCGCCAGACTGACCGTGTCCGCGCAGGTCGATGGCGTAGGCGGGGTGCGCGGCGAACCGTTCTATGATCGCATCGAACACTCGCCCGTGAAACCCGGTCGCATGGGCGAACACCAGCGGCGCGGCGCCTGCGGGGCCGTCCCAGTGATGCACCGCAAGGTTGATGTCGTCGGCGGGGCCATAGACGTCGTAGCTGCGGGTGTCGGGGGCAGGGCGCGCGGTGGTCATGTCCGCCGTCCAACCGGATCAGGGCAGGCCTGTCAATCGCGCGCTTCTATTCAGCCGGGGCTGGCTCTGGCCCGTCGTCGTCGCCGCCGCGGTTGCGCATGAAATGGAGCGCTTCGGCGAGCCGGTCAGCCGCGATCAGTTGGAGCGCGCCGCCATAGAGCGCGATGCCCAGTGCAGCGCTGATCGCCAGCGCCAGCAGCGGCGGCAATGTGTCCGGCAGCAGCGCCAGCGCCAGCGCGACCCCCGCCGCCATCACCAGTGCAGCCGCCAGCGGCGGGGCAATCGCGCGCGCGAGCCCGCCGAGCCGCAGCCCGACAATCCGGCCCGACAGGATCACCGTCGCCGAAGTCAGCACCGCCATCCCGCCGACCCAGCCCCAGGCAAAGCCCGTGACGCCCCACTGCGATCCGATCAGAAAAGCGCTCGGCATCACCACGCTGCCGAGCATCGTGATCCGCAGCGCCGCGAGCGGAACTCCGCGCGCGTTGGTGGCGGGTGCAAACAGGATCTGCAGCGTCAGCATCGCCATTGCGCCGGCGAGGATTGGCAGCAGCGGGGCGATTTCAAGCCACTTTTCGCCCAGCAGCGCCGGCACCAGCACCGGAGCGACCACCGCCATTCCGGCATAGGCCGGCAGCGCCACCAGCATCACCAGCCGGATCGTGGCGGTGAGCGCCGATGCGCCGATCTCGGGCGAACGGGCATAGGCAGCATAGGCGACCTCGTTGATCGGCGGCACGAACTTGGCAGCGATCAGCTGAGCGAGGAACAACCCGGTGGTATAGACCCCGAGGCTATGCGGATCGAGCATGCGGCCAGCGATCATCACATCGGCCTGGCTCTGGACGAACCAGAACAGCTGGGTTGCGGTCATCACCCCGCCAAAGCCCGCGATATGGCCCGCGCCGGTGAAGCGGAAGCTCGGGCGGATCGGCGCGCGCGCGGCCCAGGTCATTCCGGCCGCCTCTGTGACGATCATGACCAGCGGCGCGGCGACCAGCGTCCACACCCCCCAGCCGCTGATCGCTCCGGTTAGCGCGGTCACTGCGCCCACCAGTGCGACGACGAGCCGCACCTGCGCTGGGCGGCGGAAATCCATTCTCCGGCTGAGGATCGCATGCGGCAGAGCGCAGAATGGCACCGCCAGAAACAGCAGCGATTGGACGCGCAGCAGCGCGGTGACCTCGGGCTGATCGAACCACAAGGCAACCAGCGGCGCGGCCAGGAACTGCGCCAGCGCGAGGCCGCCATTGAGCAGGATCAGCATCCCCAGCGCCTGACGCAGGCGTTCCTCGCTGACCTCTTCCTCGCGGATCAGTGCGCTCGCCAGCCCCCAGCCGTTCATGGTGCTGAGCAGAACCAGCATCACCTGCGTCATCGCAAGCAGCCCGTAATCTTGCGGCGCGAGCAACCGGATCACGATCAGCGTCGAACACCACGAGACGATCTGGGTCAGCACCTGACTGCCCGAGCGCCAGATCACTGCGGTGCGCACCAGCGCCGCGAGCGATGGGGCGGCGATGGTGCCGACGGCGTGGGGGTCGGCTTCAGCCACAAGCGTTTGCCTGCGCGGGCAGCGCCGCGCCCCATATCCGCGACAGGCCGCGCGCGGCGAAGCGGCTGCGCACGAACAGCAGGTCGGCCAAATCGTATCCCGGCACCGCGCCCATCTCGCGCTTGTAGCCGCTATCGCCCGAACCTGTATCCATTAGCGTCTGGCCAGCAGCGATCGCGTCATCCATTGCGCGGTAATTCGTGGCCTTGCCGATGTAGCAATGCTTCAAATCCTCAACATGAGTGCCAGCAATTCCGTAGCGCACCGGCCCGTCATCCAGATCGAAGCTGAACGCGATCGGGCGATCGTCCAGCATCAGGATCGTCGCCGACAGCATCGGCGCGAGCACCCGATCGGCGAGCATGCACTGCCACGCGCCGCGCTGGTCGGGGGTTAGGAATTTGGCGCCGTTGCCATCGGTCGTGCGCGCGATCCAGCTATCGGCTTCAATCCGGCCCAGATCAGCGAGTACGCTGGCATCCCACTGATCGCCGCGGATCGTTCGCCACTGCGGGGTGCCCAGCGCTTCCAGCTTGCACCAGCCAGCACGGAGCTTGCGCGCGACCGAGGTGCGGGTGTTGCCCTTGGGCGCATCGTCATCCAGCCGTACCACCCAGGCAGTGCCGGCGGGGCGCGACAGCACAGTCCAGCCCGCGAGCTGCGCGGCAGCGATCAGCAGCACCGTGGCCGGATCATCGCTGCGCGCCGGGCCGACCCGCCAGACGGGGCCGAGGCTGCGGGCGGCCGTTTGTGAGAGGCCGTGCGCCAGTTCGAGTATGTCGCAATCGCGCGCTATCAGGGGCGCACGAAACGGCCAGTAGGAGCCCGGGATCTTGCGCGCGCCAGCCATCGCCGGGCCGAACATCGCAGTTGGGATCGCGGCCAGCACCGCGCCGTCCGCCCCGTTTCCGGACTCGCCGCGCCGCAGCAGCAGCGTGCGCGCGCCCTTCGGCACGCCTGCCCGGTACCACGCCGCACGCAGAAATCCGTGCCCGGCAAGGTTGTCCTCGGCCAACGCGTCGATCTCGGGCGGGAAGCCTTCAATCGCGGCGATAGTGAGGTGGTCGGCTGCAATCCTGCTTTCGTACATTGCTCACCTGCGGCGCCCTGCGGCGGTTGCGAGGGTCGGCTGTAGCGCGGCGGTGTAACCACGCGGTTAACCAACCACCGGTCGAAGCGCGCATTTGTCGCCTGCGCGCCGGAACCGGTCGGGGCGGGAGCGATTGACAAGGCGATGCGGCCCGCCGATGGCCGCCGCTGTCAATCGATCTGTCTGCCGGAGATCCCCTTGCCCGCTGCTGCCCCGGATGCTCCCGACCCCGCTCTGGTCCCAGCCCCAGCCCCCCCCCCGGCTCCGGCTCCAGCTCAGGCAATACGCCCGCGGATGGGGCAATTCGCGACCGGGGTCGCGGTGGTTGCGCTGCCCGGCGAGGATGGGACAATTTCGGCGATGACGATCAACTCATTGGTGTCGGTCTCGCTTGATCCAATGCTGGTGAGCTGGAACCTCCAGAATTCCGCAAGCCAGTTTGCCGCCTATGCCGAGGCAGAACGGTTCACGATCAGCATTCTGGCGCACGGTCAGCAGGCATTGGCCCGCCGCTATGCCGCGCGCGGTGCCAGTGGGTTGATGGCGGAGGATTTTGAACTGGGCGAAGGCGGGCTGCCGGTGATCCGCGGCGCGCTGGGTCACGTTACCTGCCGCCGATTTGCGATGCACGGCGCGGGCGATCACACGCTGATTTTGGGCGAGGTCACGGGCCTGGCGCAAGGCAATGCCTCTGGCCCCGCCCCTGCCCCTGCCACAGATGATCTGCACGACCGCCCGCTGCTGTTCTTTGGCGGACGGTTCGGGGAACTCGCCGGTTAGAACACCACCACGCTACGGATCGACTTGCCTTCGTGCATCAGATCGAACGCGGTGTTGATCTCCTCCAGCCCCATCACGTGGGTGATCATCGGGTCGATCTGGATCTTGCCGGTCATGTACATGTCGACGATCCCCGGCACATCGGTGCGGCCCTTGGCCCCGCCGAACGCGGTGCCGCGCCAGTTGCGTCCGGTGACGAGCTGGAACGGGCGGGTGGCGATTTCCTTGCCCGCTTCGGCCACCCCGATGATGATCGAGGTGCCCCAGCCGCGGTGGCAGGCTTCCAACGCGGTGCGCATCACTTCGGTGTTGCCGGTGGCATCGAAGGTGTAATCCGCGCCCCCGTCCGTCATTTCGACGATTGCGGCGACGGTCTCCTCGCGGCTCATTCCGGCGGAATTGAGGAAGTGGGTCATACCGAAGCGCTTGCCCCATTCCTCGCGCGCGGGGTTGATGTCGACCCCGATGATGAGGTTTGCGCCTGCTAGCCGCGCGCCCTGAATGACGTTGAGGCCGATCCCGCCGAGGCCGAATACCGCGACATTGTCGCCCACCTGCACCTTAGCCGTATTGGTCACCGCGCCGACCCCGGTGGTCACTCCGCAACCGATGTAGCAGGCCGATTGGAACGGCGCGTCGTCGCGGATTTTCGCGACCGCGATTTCCGGTAGCACTGTGAAATTGCTGAAGGTCGAGCAGCCCATGTAGTGGAAGATCGGCGCACCTTTATAACTGAACCGGCTGGTCCCGTCGGGCATCAAGCCCTTGCCCTGCGTGGCGCGGATCGCGGTGCACAGGTTGGTCTTGCCGCTAAGGCACGACTTACACTGGCGGCATTCCGGGGTGTAGAGCGGGATAACGTGATCGCCAGGCTTTACGCTGGTCACGCCTGCGCCAACCTCGCGCACGATGCCTGCGCCTTCGTGGCCCAGCACGCTGGGGAAGATCCCTTCGCTGTCGAACCCGTCCAGCGTATAGGCGTCGGTGTGGCAGATGCCGGTCGCCATGATTTCCACCAGCACTTCGCCCGGCCGGGGGCCTTCAAGGTCAAGTTCGACGATTTCGAGCGGTTGCTTGGGGGCAAAGGCAACGGCGGCTCTAGTTTTCACGGGCAAGTTCTCCTTGAAAGTCGCCTATTCCCGCGCACATCCGGCTTGGCAAGTCTCAGCGGCGGCGGGGAACCGCCTCATGGTTATAGGGGCAATGGCGGCACGCCGATCCGCAGCATTTCCCGCGCTTCAAATGCGCCGCTTGGGTGAACACGGTGTAGCCGGTTTCGGGATCGCGATAAGTCGCCTCTCCGCGCGCGCAGGCGGCTTGGTGCAGGGCGTGCCAAGGGGGCGTCTGGGTCATGGGGCGGGGCGATAACGGCAAAGTGATCCGGATGCCATGCACGAAACAAAAGTGCTGGCTCGCGCAGGATACCCGCTTGCGCGCCTGCCGGTTTTGCGCTCTTTCGTGCTGCCACTGATCTGTCACACCTCCCGGAGAGCGCCATTGCGTTTCGTGCTTCTGCTTGCTGCCATTCTGTTCGCTATCCCTGGAGCCGCACCTCTTTGGGCTCAAGGGGTGCAGCAGACCAAGGGGAATTTCGAGGACAAGTTCCGCCAGCTTGATGAAGTGCTCCCCGATCCCAGCACCACCCGCAACGCCAGCGGCGCGCCGGGACATGAATATTGGCAGCAGAAGGTCGATTACACGATCACCGCCGAATTGGACGAGGACCGGCGCCGCCTGACCGCGCGGGCCACGGTGCGCTACACCAACAATTCGCCAGATAGCCTGCCGTGGCTGTGGATGCAGCTCGATCAGAACATCTTCCGCACCGATTCGATGGCCGAACTGACCGACGCTTTCGGCGGTCCCGGGCGGCGCGGGCCGAAGGTAACGCTCGGCAGCGCGGGCGAGCCGACCAAGCTGTCGCTCGAAGAACTGCGCCGCCAGCAGGCGATGGCCGACACTGCTTATGGCTACGACATCGGCGCGGTGAAGACGCTGGCGGGCGCGGACTTGCCGCATACCATCGTCGGCACGCTGATGCGGGTCGATCTGCCCGCACCGCTCGCGCCCGGTCAAACGGCCGAATTCACCATCGAATGGGCGTTCAACATCGTCGAGGAAGACGCGGTCAATGCGCGCTCGGGCTATGAACATTTCCCCGATGATCCGCGCAAGGGCGGCAACGACATCTTCCTCATCGCCCAGTGGTTCCCGCGCATGGTTGCCTATTCGGACTACGAAGGCTGGCACAACAAGGAGTTTCTGGGACGCGGCGAATTCACGCTCGAATTCGGCGACTACACGGTCGCGATGACGGTACCCGACGATCATATTGTCGCCTCCACCGGCGTGCTGCAGAACCCGGATCAAGTGCTCACCGCCGCGCAGCGCCAACGGCTTGAGGCGGCAAAAACCGCCGATGCGCCGCTGTTCATCGTCACCCCGCAGGAGGCCGTCGCCAACGAAGCCCGCGGGCCGACCGGCAAGCGAACTTGGCAATTCTCTGCCACCAATGTGCGCGATTTCGCATGGGCATCGAGCCGCAAATTCCAGTGGGACGCGCAGGGCGTCAGCCAGCCCGGCGCCGAAAACGAGACGGTGCTAGCCATGAGCTTCTGGCCCAAGGAAGGCGGCGAGTTGTGGCGCAAATATTCGACCGCAGCGGTGGTGCACACGCTCAAGGTCTATTCGCGCTTCAGCTTCGATTATCCCTATCCCACCGCGCAGTCTGTGAATGGCCCGGTTGGCGGGATGGAATATCCGATGATCACCTTCAACGGCCCGCGTACCACGTTGAACAAGGATGGCACGCGCACCTATTCGCTGGCCGAAAAGATGTTTCTGGTAGGCGTGGTGATCCACGAGATCGGGCACATCTACTTCCCGATGACGGTTAACTCGGACGAGCGGCAATGGACGTGGATGGACGAGGGGCTGAACTCCTTCCTCGATTCGGTTGCGGGTTACGAGTGGGATCCGAACATGCCGTGGACCCGCAGCCTGCCGCGCGACATGGTGAGCTACATGGTCTCGAACGATCAGCAGCCGATCATGACCCAATCGGATTCGGTCACCAACCTTGGCTCCAACGCCTATGGCAAGCCTTCGGCGGCGTATCACCTGCTGCGCGATACGGTGATCGGGCGTGAGCGGTTCGATTTCGCGCTCAAGGAATATGCCCGCCGCTGGAAGTTCAAGCGGCCCACCCCGGCCGATTTCTTCCGCACCATCGAGGAGGCTTCGGGAACCGATCTCGACTGGTTCTGGCGCGGGTGGTTCTACACCACCGATCACGTCGATATTGCGCTGGATTCGATCTACCGTCTCAAAATCGACACCAAGAACCCCGACATTGATTTGCCCCGCCGCCGTCAGGAACGCGCCGACGAACCCGATGTGGTTGGCATCGGTCTCAACACCGAACAGCGCCTGCCGATCTGGGTGCTCGAAAACCCGGGCGTGACCGATTTCTACGACAAGAACGACGAGTTCACCGTTACCCCCAAGGACAGCAAAGGCTACGCCGACTTCCTTGAAGGGTTGGCGCCGTGGGAGCGCGCCGCGTTCGACCGCGCGGTGAAGGAGGACGCAAATTACTACGTGCTCAACTTTAGCAACAAGGGCGGGCTCGTGATGCCGATCATCCTTGGCCTGACGTTCAAGGACGGCTCAACTGAAAAGCTGATGGTCCCGGCTGAAATCTGGCGCCGTAACGCGCGCGAAGTGGCCAAGTTGCTGGTGTTCCCCAAGGGCAAGGAACTGGTGCAGGTGGTGGTCGATCCGGCATGGGAGACGGGCGACGCCGACATCGAGAACAACCACTATCCGCGCCGCATTATCCCGAGCCGGATCGAAGCCTTCAAGGATGAGGCCAGCAAAGCCCGCGTCAGCCGCGACCTGATGGGCGAAGCGGCAGGGGCGGAGCCGGACAAGAAGAAGAAATGATCTCCCGGGCGCTTGGCCGTCTGCTTCTGCTGGCCGCGCTGATGCTGGCCCCGATGCCGGATGCGCCGCTGCTGGCGCATCAGCAGAAGTACGCGATCAGCACCGTAGCATTGAACCCGCGCACAGGGATGATCGAGGTCGCCCATCAGGTGCCGGTGCACGATGCCGAACACGCCTTGCGGATGCAGGGGGCAGATAATCCCGATATCATCGGCACCGTCACCAGCCGCGAAGCCTTCGCGCGCTATGTCACGCGGCGGTTCCTGCTGACCGTCAACGGCGCGATCGTCACTCCTGACTACGTTGGGAGCGAGATTCTCGGCGGCAGCCTGTGGATCTATCAGGAAGCGCCTGCTCCGCCGGCGGAAAACGCCCGGATCAGGGTAAATTCGCAGATCCTCACCGATGTCTGGGCGCGGCAGGAGAACCGGGTAAATATCGGCGGCGGCACTGAAGTGACGACCTTCGTGTTCAAGGCCGGGGATGTGCCGCGCGATGCGCCGCTGACCGGATAATCACGCCCGCAGGCGCAGCGTGGCAGGATTGGCTTGAACTTTGCCCCCGAACTGCACCTGCAGATCGGGCAGCAATGCCGGACGGCCATAACGATAGCCTTGCACATAGCGGCAACCGACGCCGCGCAGGAATATCTCCTGCTCTTCGGTCTCGACCCCTTCGACCACCACCCTGAGGCCGAGGCTGTGGCCCATCTGAACGATCGCCTGGATGATGAGCCGCGACTGATGATCTTCGCCGATCCCGGCGATGAAATCGCGGTCGATCTTGACTTTGTGGATCGGGAATTCGCGCAGGTGGGTGAGCGAGGAAAACCCGGTGCCGAAATCATCAAGGCAGATGTTGAAGCCGCACTCATCGAGCATCGTCAACGACGCGCGCGCCTGACCACCTGAATCGAGCAGCATCGTCTCGGTCACCTCGATCGTGATGTTGGCCGGGCGCAGCGGGCAATCGTCGATCACCTCGATCAGATGGCGCACGAAATCGCCTTGCCTGAGGTCTGCCTCCGACAGGTTGAGCCCGATCCGGCAATCCGCCCCGAACAGCGCAAGGATCGCCGGGCCATCGGTCACCACCTGATCGAGCATCACGCGCGATACGCGGCGCGACAATTCGGGATCGAGCAGCGCAGCAAACACATCGCCCGCGGCGAGCAACCGGCCATCTTCATCGCGCAACCGCAGCAGCGCCTCGACCGAAACGACGCGACCGGTTTCGAGCGCGACAATCGGCTGATAGGCTGCCATCGCCCGGCCTGCGTTGAGCGCGCTGCGAAGCTGGGTGATTGCCTTTTGACGTTCGGTCTGGCGGGCCTCGATCTGCCGGTCCCAGCACACCACCGTGCCGCGGCCCTGATCCTTGCCGCGATACAGCGCAAGGTCAGCGCGGCGCATGATTTCTTCGCCGCTCGCCGCTCTCGTCATCCGCGCCACCCCGCAGGTTCCGCCGATTTTGAGCAGCGTGCTGCCGAGCGGCGGCATTTCGTCAAACTCGGCCAGCAGCGCTTCGAGAAAGCGCGTCACTTCGTGCAAGCCCATCGTCGGCGGGAACAATAGCGCAAATTCGTCCCCGCCCCAGCGCGCCAGAAATACGCCTGCAGCGGTTTTGAGCTTGAGCTGCTGTGCAATCGTTTCCAGCACCCGGTCGCCCACCAGGTGGCCGAGCGTGTCGTTGACGTCCTTGAACCCGTCAAGATCGAGCAGCGCCACAGTGACCGGGTCGCGCGCGGCCCACTGCATCGCCTGTGCCAGCCGCCGGTCGAAGCTGGCGCGGTTGTAGAGCCCGGTCAGCTGGTCACGCTCGGCAGCACGCTTCAAGGCGACATTGCGCAGGTGCTCCTCGGTGCAATCAAGAACGATCCCGGCAACGCTATCGGGTTTGCCAGCCACATCGACCCGCTCGCCCATCACTCGGACGCGGCGTTGCTGCCCGTCCTGGTGGCGGATGCTGGTTTCGAACATGAACGGCTTGCCATCGGCGATCGTTTGCTCGAGCTTGGCGATCACCATGTCGCGGTCCTCGGGCTCGTAGAGCGCGATGGCGCCCGCGACATCGATGGTGCGGCCGGTCTCCAGCCCATTGATCGCAAACACCTGATCCGACCAGTAAAGCCGGGTGGTGGCGAGATCGACCCGCCAGCTGCCGACATTGGCCGCACGTTCGGCCTGGCGGAAGATCTGGCTTGAATGCTGGAGCGCGGCATTGGCGAGGCTCAGCGCGCGGGTGCGGGCGTGCAGTGTGATGCTTTGTTCGGCGAGTTCGGCGAGCATCGCTAGCGGCGCGATCTGCTCGGGCCGGAAGGCGTGCGGCTCGGGCGCGATTCCGCACAGCGCGCCCAACAGCACGCCGTCGTCGGTGCGGATCGGCACTCCGAGATAGGACCGGATGAACGGCGGCCCGGTGACCAGATCATTGTCACTGAGGCGGTGATCAAGGCGCGCGTCCTCGATGAGCAGCGGCCCCTCGCCCAGCACGCACACCGCGCAAAAGGAATCGCTGATCGGGGTGTCGGCGAGGTCGGTGCCGGTGCGTCCGAGAAACCACTGGCGTTCCTGCTCAACGATCGAAAGCAGCGCGATCGGGCAACCGAGCATCGTGCTGGCCAGCAGCGTGATGCGCGAGAAGACGTCGCGATCAGGCACTGCATCAAGGCCGAGATTGCGGATGACATCGAGGCGCGGCGCATGGTTCACATTTGTGTCATTGCCCCGCCGCCCTTAAGAAAGCGTCGCAGAACAACCGCGTAGTCGCGCCGGGCGGATGGTTGGCGGCATGAAAAGCCTTACGTGATGTTAGAACGACTTTGCCCATAAACAAAGGCGTTCGCGTTTGAACACGGCAGTATCCCGTCCGACGATGTGTCGAACCATGCGTGATCACTTCACACAATCGATCAGATTCGGCCAGGTCCGCTAGGCCGTGGCAGCAAGCAACTGATCATTGCCGAGCTGAACCTGGTTCCTGCCGCGCTTTTTTGCTTCATACAGGGCTTCATCAGCTCGCTTCATGAGCTGATTGAGCGTTTCGCTGGGCTCCAATGTGGCGACACCAAAACTTGCACTGCAACGAAGTTCATCGTGTTCCGGAAACCGAAGCTGCATGATCTCCATCCTGATGCGTTCCGCAAGCGCCATCGCCGCCGCGGTCGAAGCATTGATGAGACAAATGGCAAACTCCTCGCCGCCGAGGCGCCCAGGCAGGTCATGTTTGCGAACCACTTTGCGGACTGCAATCATGGTGTGCACCAGAACCATATCGCCTACATCGTGCCCAAAACAGTCGTTGGTCATCTTGAAGTGATCAAGATCAAGCATCACGACCGAAAGAGGTGACGGGTACCGTTCGGTTCTGATGATTTCGCTCTCCACTCGGCTGGTCCAGGCCGTCCGCGACAGAACATTCGTGAGCCCATCGATCGAAGCGATCGTCCGAAGCTCCAACTCGCCGGTTACAAGGCTTGCAAAGCTTTTCAGGATTTCGATTTCGCTCGGCGAAAATACCCTTGGTTTTTGTCCAATCACGCAAAGCGTGCCGACCATATAACCGTCGGGCATCTTGAGCGGAATGCCAAGATAGCTGCGAATATGGGGATCGCCCAAGACCAGCGGATTGTTGGCAAACCGGTGATCTCGGGTAGCATCTTCGACGATAAACGGCTCATCGGCCCGGATCGCGTGATCACAAAATGCAATATTGCGGGGCGTTTGATCCACGCCCAAACCACGCGAAGCCGTGAACCATTGCCGATCATGGTCGATCAGGGACACGGCACAGATCGGAACGTCCAATGTTGTTTTGACCAGATCTACGATGCGTTCAAACGGCTTTTCCTTGGCGGCGCCGACAACTTGAAGCCGGTCGAGTGCCTGCTGGCGGCCATGTTCATCAAATTTGGCCTTACCGAAGTGGTCGAGTGCGCAGGCCGAACTCATGGCTTTAGCCCTTGGGTCATTGTCGCCAATGCTATGGAAAAACTCTCCGAGGATCTCTGCAATATCGTAACGACCTCGTCTTCGCCTCGCCCTGCCAATATCAGGGCATTGGCGAGATATAACAGCGACTGGCGATGACGTTCGATGACCTCGTTGACCCTCGGGGGCAGATCTCCAAAGGCCTGGTCTTGGACAGCGTGACGAACCAAATCACTCGCATTGGCCATATTCGAACTGCCTACATTTGTGTGCGTCACGCACGCTCCTCGTTGAAGAGGTAAGGGTGGTCGCCAGTCGCGGGGGAAAGCTGCGACTGACGACCGGGGGTTCACAAAACGAGGCCACTCTGCACAGGACGCTTGGTTGGTGCAGGGCCAAATATCCGCGCTCGCCCTTAAGTTTTCGTGCTGGCGACCTGCGGATACTACGGATTCGCGCCAGCTCTGGAGATTGCTAAACTTCAACCATGTTCCTGCGCGTGAACGGCCGGCACCTTCCGCAATCCGGGCAGCCCGCGGTGCAGTGGCAGGCAGTGCGATAAAACAGGCTGACCTGATCACCTATCTCACGCAATGAGGCTCACGTTTGATCCGCAATCGAACCCGAACCTGATGCTGCCCTCGACAGCCCCGCAGAGCGACAGGCCCAAGGCGCGGAAATTAGGGGCTGTGCTGATGGATCGCGCGCTATCGCCAAGCGTCGTTACGCTCCCGGCGGCTGAACAAGGCCGATTCCTTGCATCAGACATGCCTGCCCCAGCATTACGGCCAGCCAATACAGGATCGCCCAACGCATTTTGCTTGTGCCCAGGCCATACGCCGTGAAGGTAACCCAAAGCACCGGGACCACGAAGCCGATCCAGATCACCATCGCGCTGCCCAACGCCATCACCCAGACGCCCGCCTGAGGCGGCGCCAGGATCAGCGCTCCGGCAAGAATCGAGGCGAGCCAGAACTCGGCAAGCGCAGTACCGATGAGCGTTGTCCAACCAGGCAGCGGAGTGCCAGACACACGCAGCCAGACGAGACCGATGATGAGGCCAAGAAGAGTCGCCGCGGCGATGGGCCAGAGATTGATAACAATATAAATCATGTCTGGCTCTTCAGCCGTCTGGCTGGGCTCGAGGGTATGCCTGACGCCGACCTATCCAATCAAACCGACCAGAAGCTAGGTTTTTCTGAACCGAGAAACCGACTATATCCTTGGCGATGTCTCGAGCTTGGAGTGCGCCTCTGGCTTCAGAATGTGCCTGAGATGACGTCAAAGCTCGCACAACTGCGCTAATTTCAGAGCGCAGGGCGCCCGGGGGTGGAGCCCTTCGTAACTGGCTGACTGTTTGGTGCGGTCGAGAAGACTCGAACTTCCACGGGCTTTCGCCCACAACGACCTCAACGTTGCGCGTCTACCAGTTCCGCCACGACCGCACTCGGAGTTTGCTGGGACAGCCAAAGCGCTGACCCCCCGGTAGGAGCGCGCCCCTAGCAAGGGGCTTGGCCCCGCGCAAGCTCTTTGACGTGAGGGTACCAATAGTGCTGCGGATGTCGTTCAGTTGGGCGCCCAGCCAAGGTCGGCGACCGCCGCGCCGGGCGGGATGTTGGCGATCGCTTCGGTCACCGTTACCGTCTCCCCGGGGGCCAGGCGGCGCTTGGCCGGGTTCACTACCCAGTCACCCACCTTGCGTTCGCGTGCGTCGCTGAACACCACCAGCAAACTCGGCACTTCCAGGCTTTCGCGCGCAGTGTTGTTGATCGTGCCGCGCACCCGGAAGATCGTTTCACCGTTCGCGAGCACTTCCTTGCGCTGTCCGGATTTGGGGAAATCGAGTTCGAGCCCCGGCCTGCCGATCCCGAAGGTTGGGCGTTGCAGCGGTAGCCAGTCAGGCAGCCCGTAGTAATTCACCGCCACCATCGTCCCGGTGGCAAGCACTGCGAACAGAGCGGCGGCGATGGTCCACATCCTGAGCGGATTGCGCCGCCGGGTGAAGGGCGCGCGGTAATCAAATTGCGAGCTGCCTTCGCCATCATAGTCCTCGTCGCCGAAAGGCGGATCGGCCTCGAGATCGGGCAGCGCTGGAGTTTCGCCAAAGGCAGTCGGCGGGTCGCTGCGCATCGGTGCGGGAGGCGGTAGCGTCGGCGGCTCCTCGGCGGTAGCGGGCTGCTGGCTGAGGCCGCGCCGCAGCGCGCGCACAGCAAGCGATGCCTCCTGTTCGGCCCCGGCGGGAGCGGACAGGTCGTCCGGCGAACGCCAATGGCTGATCGAAGGCCCATCTGCTGCCGGTTCAGGGGCGGGTGCGACTGCCGTTGCAGCAGGCTTACGGGCGGGCTCGGGCGGTGGCGCAGCTGGCGGCGGCGGAGCGGCTGGAGCAGCAGGCTGAGCAGCCGCCGCGGGCTCGGTTGGCTCTTGGAACCAGCTGTGCTTACACTTGGCACATCGCACGGTGCGGCCTTCGCTGCCGATGGCAGCATCGGGGACCGCATAGCGGGTACCGCAGGCTGGGCAGGCGATGATCATGTCATAAATGGCAATAGTCTTCGTGCATCCGCGCACAAGAGCAAGCACCCCGCAGTCTGCCATTTACCTGTTGTTTTCCACATTGTGGGGCAAATATCGGGCGCGCTAGGGCAAGTCTTGCGATGTTCGGCTTTCCCCGCGCCTGCCCCCCTGATAGGTGCGCGGCATGAATGATCGCCTCGCCGA
>JBBQWH010000055.1:0-16828 GCA_038210785.1 Sphingomonadales bacterium
CGCACGAAGTCAAGGCGTTCGAGCGTGTCCTCGATCATGTCCTCGGCGATGAACCGGGCTGCATCGAGAGATGCGGTTCGCCGCCGGGCGCGGCGCAGACGCATTGCGCGGCGGTGGGCATTGAAGATCGTAGGGATCGCCAGAGCACTCATAATCCGAGCCCTGCCGCGCTTGTCACCGCAGTGCAAGCTGTGCGACATACGATGCTATGGCCGTGGTTGCACACCTTGCCAGAAGCATCCGGCCGGTGGTGGATCTCGTCTATCCACCGCGGTGCCCGGCGTGCGGCGTGGCGATTGCCGGTCAGGAAGGGCTTTGCGTCGATTGCTGGAGCACGCTGGAGGTCCCTTTGTTTCCTGCGATCAGCGACGCCGCAGTGCCGGTGTTCGCGGCGACCATTTACAACGATACCTCGCGCAGGCTGGTGCTGGCCTACAAACACGGTGGCCGGATCGCTCTGGCGCGGTTGCTCGCACAGCTGATCGCAGCGCGGTTGCCGGTTGAAGAGGCTGGCGCCGCGCCGCCTCTGCTGGTGCCGGTGCCACTCCATCGCTGGCGGTTATGGCAGCGCGGGTTCAATCAGGCGGCCTTGCTTGCGCGCGAGCTTGCGCGGCTCGGCAAAGGCGAAGCGGTTGTCGATGCACTAATCCGGCACCGTCGCACCCCCAACCTAGGCGGGCTTGGCCGTGACGAACGCGAACGAGTTCTGACCGGAGCAATCCGGCTCAATCCGGCGCGCGCAGCGCTGCTGTCAGGGCGAGCGGTTGTCCTGATTGATGATGTGTTAACCAGCGGTGCAACGAGCCGCGCCTGTATCGGCGCGATCACAGCAGCCCGCCCGGCCGCGATGAGCGTGGCCTGTTTTGCCCGGGTCGAGCACGGCCGCGCCGCGTTTACCATTTGGCGAGGCCCGGAAAACATAACGCCCGAGGCCTTTTGAGCCCCGGGCGCCACGTGACGAAACGGTGCGGATCCACCCTTGCGGGGCTTGGCGGCCACCCCCTAACTTGGCCGCCAGGATCCTATCCCTATCGTTCATCCGGTCGCACTGGCACCCCGCGGCCAGTCTGCGTTCCGGACACCCCCAGAACCAAGCACCGGGCGGTGCCATTGGTCGGTGAAGAACCCCTTGCGAAGGCTCCACAGGCCTTCTTCCACTGCGCTGCCTTGCGTGAAAGTTCTAACTTAGGTTTGCGCATTTTTTGCGGCGCGCTGTTGTCTGCGTGCAACAATCGTCGCATGAGCGCCGCCTTTGCGGCATGATCCGCGCGTACCAATCGTTGTTCGCAACATATTTTTGCTCGGAGTTTCAAACGTGATCGACCGGCCCCTGTCCACAGCGGAGCGCGAAAGTGGAAACGTGTTCGCGCCGAAGTTCGATGCGAACGGATTGCTCACGGCGGTAGTAGCCGATTACGCCAGCGGCGCGGTGTTGGTGGTCGCGCACATGAACGCCGAGGCGCTGGCCGCAACTCTTGAAAGCGGCAAGGTGCATTTCTGGTCGCGTTCGCGCGAGGCACTATGGATGAAGGGCGAGACATCGGGCCATATGCTTGCGGTTGAGGAGGTGTTGGTTGACTGCGATCAGGATGCTTTGCTGATCCGTGCCAGTCCGGCTGGGCCGACCTGCCACACCGGCGCGCAAAGTTGCTTCTACCGCCGCTTGGAGGCGGGTAAGGATGGCCTTGCTCTCCTTAAGGTCAATACTTGACGCTCACGTAAAGGGAAGGTATGTCAGGTCTCATGGCAACCCAACCCGTCCAAAATCACGCAATCAGCAACGCTGGCGAACAGCGCCATAACGGCGCGCATCTCGACCGGCCCGATATTCATGCCCGCGAGCAATTCACTATCTCCGATCTCACATCGGAATTCGGCTGCACTGCGCGCGCGCTGCGCTTCTACGAGGACGAGGGGTTGATCAACCCCGCCCGCGTCGGCCTGACCCGCGTTTATTCGAAGCGCGACCGCGCCCGACTTGCGTGGATCATGCGTGCCAAGAATGTCGGCTTCAGCCTCACTGAAATCCGCGAGATGATCGATTTGTATGATCTTGGGGACGGCCGGGTCGAACAGCGCCGCGTCACGATTGAGAAATGCCGCGCGCATGTCGCCAAATTGAAAGAGCAGCGCTCCGACATCGATTCTTCAATCAAGGAACTCACCGAATTCGTCGGCGAAATCGAAAAGCTCGACCTGCGTTGAGCTGCCCAGCGCACCTCCAACCTGCCTCATCAAAACTGCACACCAAAGGGATCTAAGTGATGCCGAGTTATACTGCCCCGACCCGCGACACGCGCTTTATCGTCAACGAAGTGCTCGATTTGGCCAGTTACGGCAATCTTCCCGGCTTTGAAAACGCCACGTCTGACGTGATCGACACTGTTATCAACGAGGCCGGCAAGTTCTGCGCCGAAGTGCTCGCGCCGGTCAATCAGGCGGGCGACGAGTACGGCTGCACGCGCCACGAGGACGGCAGTGTGACCACCCCGCCGGGCTTCAAGCAAGCCTACAACGCCTACGTCGAAAATGGTTGGGGCACGCTTGCCCAACCTGAAATTTATGGCGGGCAGGGCCTGCCACATGTTCTCGGCTTTGTGCTGGAAGAATACACCGGCACCGCCAATCAGGCCTTCGCGATGTATCCCGGCCTCACCGCCGGGGCGATTTCGGCGATCCTCGCCAAAGGATCGGAAGACCAGAAGGCAACATATGCGCCCAAGATGATCTCGGGCGAATGGTCGGGTACTATGAACCTTACCGAACCGCATTGCGGCACCGATCTCGGCATGATCCGCACCAAGGCGGTGCCGAACGATGATGGCTCCTACGCGATTACCGGCACCAAGATCTTCATTTCGGCGGGCGAGCATGATCTCACCAGCAACATCATCCACTTGGTGCTGGCCAAAACCCCGGGCGCGCCTGACAGCACCAAGGGCATTTCGCTGTTCATCGTGCCCAAGTTCCTCCTCGACTCCGATGGCAATCCGGGGGAGCGCAACGGCGTGACCTGCGGTTCGATCGAAAAGAAGATGGGCATCCACGGCAATGCCACCTGCCTGCTCAACTATGACGGCGCGACCGGGTTCATGGTCGGCGAGGAGAACAAGGGCCTCGCTGCGATGTTCATCATGATGAACGCCGCGCGCCTCGGCGTCGGTATTCAGGGCTATGCCCAAGCCGAAGTCGCCTATCAGAATGCGGTGACCTACGCGCTTGATCGGCGCCAGGGCCGCGCGCTGACCGGTGTGGCTGATCCGGCGGCTAAGGCCGATCCGATCTTTGTCCATCCCGACGTGAGGCGGATGCTGATGGACGCCAAGGTGTTTACCGAAAGCATGCGCGCGTTGTGTCTATGGGGCGCACTGCAGGTCGACCTGACCCATAAGGCCCAGACCGAAGAAGAGCGCGAGACGGCCGATCTGTTGATCGGGCTCATGACCCCGGTCATCAAGGGCTACGGCACCGACAAGGGCTATGACATCGCCACCAATATGCAGCAGGTCTTTGGCGGCCACGGCTATGTGCGCGAATGGGGCATGGAGCAATTCGTGCGCGATAGCCGGATCGCGATGATCTACGAAGGGGCCAACGGGGTTCAAGCGATGGATCTGTGCGGCCGCAAACTGGCCGCAAACGGTGGCAAGGCAATCCAGGCTTTTTTTGCGATGATCGACGAAGCCATTGCCGAGGCCAAGCACGTCTCCGAGCTAAGGGACGTCGCCGAACGGCTCGAAAAGGCATTGGGCGAACAGAAGACGGCGACTATGTGGTTCATGCAGAACGCAATGGCCAATCCCAACCACTTGGGCGCAGGCGCGCATCACTACATGCACATCATGGGCATCGTGACACTCGGCTTTTTCTGGCTGAAGATGGCCAAGGTCGCGCTGGCGAAGCTCGCGGGGGCACCTGAGGACAAGGCGTTCTATGAAGCCAAGCTGGTCTCAGCCAATTACTATGCCGAACGTTTCCTGCCCGATGCCGGCGCGCTGCGCCGCAAGCTTGAGGCGGGCAGCAAATACATGATGAAGCTCCCGGCCGAGGCCTTTGCCACCGCGGCCTGAGACCCGGGCTAGCCAGATTTCCGAAAAATGCCTGCGGGCGGCCATGTTAGCGCGTGGCGGCCCGCGGGCTCGTTGGGCAACCTAGTCTAGTGCGCCCATAAACCGCTGTGTCCCCGCCTTGATCTTTGGTCCGCCGGCAGTTGGCTTGCGTTCCCACAGGGTTGACGAATTTCGGACGGCGGGGCGCGGGCGCTCGAGCGCGGGCGTCTTGGCAGCGGGCTGGGGCGCACTGGCACGGGCAGGTTCCGGTGCTGCGCTCTTTTGGACAGACGGCGGAGCTGCAGACCTGGGGGCGGGAGTCGCCGCGATAACCTTGGAGGCGGGTGTCTTTAACACAGGTTCAGGGGCAGGCGCTTGCGCCACAGGTTCGGATGCGGGTGCTTTCATCACAGGCTCAGGGACAGGTGCCTGCGCCACGGGCTCGGGCACGGATGCCACCGGCTCGGGGGTGACGACTTTCGCCACAGGTTCAGGTGCGGGTGCCGTTGTCACAGGCTCTGGCGCTACAGGATCGGCCGCAGGTGCCGGTGTCGCAGAAGGCGCTATTGCTGGGGTGACTGCAAGCGCAGGGGCGGGTGCAGCAACAGCCGGTTCCTCCTCCGCGGTTGCGGCCAGGATCTTCGCCGCGACTTCCTCGATCGAACCGATAACCAGCAGCGGCGAGCCGCCAACCATGCCGACATTGGTCTGGCCGTTTTCGCCGGTGCGCAGCCAAGCAACGTTTTCGGCCACCACAAGGTAATTGCCGCCGCGCGATTCGAGCAGGATGAATTTCATGGGCGCCGTCTCCCGACCAGCTACAAAACAACCTGATAGGTTTCCTGCAGGGATAATGACGCCCGGTTAACAACCCGGTCTACTCCACCGGCAGGAAATCAGGAACCGACAGATACCGCTCGCCGGTGTCGTAGTTGAAGCCCAGCACGCGGACACCTGCAGGTAACTCCGGTAGTTTCTTTGCGATCGCCGCCAGCGTTGCGCCGCTCGAAATCCCCACCAGCATCCCTTCCTCGCTAGCAGCGCGGCGGGCCATTTCCTTGGCCTCTTCCGCGCCGACGGCAATTGCACCGTCAATTGCCGCGGTGTGGAGGTTGCCGGGAATGAAGCCCGCGCCAATGCCCTGAATCGGGTGCGGGCCGGGCTGGCCGCCGCTGATGACGGGCGAGAGTTCGGGCTCAACGCCATAAGCCTTAAAGGCGGGCCAATGCTTTTTGAGTTCCTCGGCGCAGCCCGTCAGGTGTCCGCCGGTGCCGACTCCGGTGATCATCACATCAATCGGCGCGTCTGCAAAATCGGCGAGGATTTCCTGCGCAGTGGTGCGGGCATGAATTGCGGGGTTGGCGGCGTTGTCGAACTGGCCCGGCATCCAGGCGCCGGGGGTCTTTGCAACCAGCTCCTGCGCGCGTTCGATCGCGCCTTTCATGCCGCGCTCGCGCGGGGTCAAATCGAAGCTCGCGCCATAGGCGAGCATCAAGCGGCGACGCTCGATCGACATCGATTCGGGCATCACCAGCACCAGCTTGTAACCCTTGACCGCGGCGACCATCGCCAGGCCGATCCCCGTGTTCCCGCTGGTCGGCTCAACAATCGTGCCGCCAGGCTGGAGCAAGCCGCGGGTTTCGGCGTCCTCGACCATCGCGAGAGCGATCCGGTCCTTGATCGAACCGCCGGGATTGGCGCGTTCGGACTTCACCCAAACCTCGTGGTCCGGAAACATCCGCGCAAGGCGGATATGCGGGGTCGCACCGATGGTGGCGAGGATGGAAGCAGCCTTCATGTCGTTACCTCTCTCTTGAGCGCAGCGGGCTCGAAGCTGCGGGCGCGGCGCAATTCAGGGAAGTACCACGCCCAGACCAATGTCACGAGTATCGCACCCGCGCCGCCGAATACAACCGCCCCGGTCGCGCCGAGGATGGCCGCGGCAAGGCCCGATTGCATCTCGCCCAGTTCATTGGAGGCCGAGATCGCAAGCCCCGAGATCGCCGACACTCGCCCGCGCCGGTCATCGGGAGTGAACAGCTGGACTAGCGAAGAGCGGATGAAGACCGAAACCATGTCGACCGCGCCCATCGCGGCAAGGATCACCAACGACAGCAAGAAATTGCGTGAAAAGGCGAAGGCGATCGTGAAGGCCCCGAAGGCTGCAACCGCCCACAGCATCTTGACGCCGACCTCGCGTTCGAGCGGGCGAAACGCGAGCCAAAGGGCGACGCTCGCTGCGCCCAGTGCAGGGGCAGCCCGCATTAGCCCGAGCCCCTCTGGCCCGACGAACAGGATATCACGCGCGAACACAGGAAGTAACGCGGTCGCACCCGCAAGGAGCACCGCGAACAGATCGAGCGTGATACAGCCCAGCAGGAACCGCTCGCGCCAGACATAGACCAAACCTTCTATAATCTGCCTGAGCGGCTTCAAGGGCGGGCCTTGATGCGAGGCGCGGATCGGGCGGACGGTTAAGATCAACGCCATCGACCCTGCCAGAAGGCCGGCCGAGAGCGCGTGCGGCAACCAGGTAACATCGGCAAATATTAACCCGCCCACCGCCGGGCCCGCGACGCTCGCGGTCTGCCACGCGATTGAGGACAGCGCTATTGCGCGGGGCAAGAGGGCAGGGGGGACGATATTGGGGGCAATCGCGCTCATCGCTGGGCCAACGAACACCCGCGCCGCGCCGTGCGCCGCTGCCAGGGCGAACAGAATCGGGATGGTCAGCGCATCCTGCCAGGTCAGAACCGCCAGCAGCGCTGCCACCCCGCCGTCGAGCGCGTTGGCGAAGGCAGCGACATGGCGGCGGTCGAAGCGGTCGGCTGCCAGCCCGGCAACCGGGGTCAGCAGGAACAGCGGGATGAACTGCGCTAGTCCTAGCAGCCCGAGCTGAAACGAGGCCTCGGCCACGCTCATCCCGTAATCGGCGCGCGCGGTCTCGTAGAGCTGGTAGCCGAGCAGCACCACCATCGACATGGTGGCGAACACTGCCATGAAACGGGCGAGCCAGTAGCGCCGGTAGTCACCGATCTGAAGTGGGGAGGTGAGTTCGATCACACCAGCGCCATGGCAGGCGATCATGGCCCTGCCAAGCAGGCGAAACTTGTGCGGCTGTCAGCTGGGCTTGCGCTGCAAGGTCTCAGCGCGAGCGGCGCAGGCGCGGGTTAGGCTGAAGCTTGTCGATGATCGCGATGAAATCGTCGAGCCGAATGATCCGCTCAAACTGGAATCCGGCGCGTGTATCGCGGGTCCATATCACATAGGCCTCGATCCGTCCGACCACCGGCAGGCGGATAATGATGCGGTCGCCGCGCTGCAACGCGTGTGCATTGTCGACCATGAACCCGTGCGCCGAAAGGTTACACACGTGCAGATGGAGGTCACCGTGCACAAAATGCTCGACGATCGCCGGAAAATCAACCGGGTGGCGCGCCGCGCGGCGCAGATCGGTTACACTGAGGCTAGCTCCACCAGTCACGCGTTGCGATCCTTCCCATCGTCTGGCCCAAGAAATGGGGAATGCCGCAGAAAGGCTGATAATTGGTAAATGCACGTAAGGCTCGGCAGCTTCGATCAACGAATCACCAGCGCGTGGCGCTTTTTGCCGAGGCTGAGGCGCAGAGTCTGTCCCTCGGCGGGGAGCACCAGATGCGCTGGATCGGTCACGGTCTCGCCGTCCAGTTTGACCGCGCCCTCTGCCAGTTTGCGCTTGGACTCGCCGCCTGAGCCGGTGAGGCCGATCTCGGTAAGAAGCACGGCGATGCGCATCCCTTTTCCCCCAACGGCGAGGCTGGGCAAGTCCTCGCCCGCCCCCGATCCAGCAAAGGTCTCGCGCGCAGTCGCCTCGGCGCGCGTGGCCGCGTCCTCGCCCCGCACCAACTTGGTCACTTCATTGGCAAGCACGACCTTGGCGGCGTTAATTTGCGCGCCCTCGAGCGTTTCGAGCCGCGTGATCTCGTCCAGTGACAGATCGGTGAACAGTCGAAGGAAGCGGCCGACATCGCGGTCATCGACGTTCCGCCAATATTGCCAAAAATCGTAAGCTGGCAGCTGGTCCTCGTTGAGCCAGACGGCGCCAGCTGCAGTCTTGCCCATTTTGGCACCGTCGGCGGTGGTCAGCAGCGGAGTGGTGAGACCGAACAATTCGGTGCCGTCCATCCGCCGCCCGAGCTCGAGCCCATTGACGATATTGCCCCATTGGTCTGATCCGCCCATCTGCAAGCGCACGGCAAGTTTGCTTGCCAAGTGCCTGAAATCGTAACCCTGCAGGATCATGTAGTTGAATTCGAGAAAAGTCATCGGCTGTTCGCGCTCGAGCCGTAGCTTCACCGAATCGAAGGTCAGCATCCGGTTGACGGTGAAGTGCGTGCCGACTTGCTGGAGCAGTTCGATGTAGCCGAGTTGCCCCAGCCAATCGTGGTTGTTGACCATTACCGCATCAGTCGGCCCATCACCAAATTTCAGGAGCTTATCAAACACAGTGAAGATCGATGCGATGTTTTTCTCGATCGCCGCGTCGGTCAGCATCTTGCGGCTTTCATCGCGCCCGGTGGGATCGCCGATCCGCGTGGTACCCCCGCCCATCACGACCACGGGCTTATGACCAGCCTGTTGGAGCCTGCGCAGCATCATAATCTGCACCAGACTGCCGATATGCAAGGACGGCGCGGTCGCATCGAACCCAATATAGCCCGGCACGATCTGCTTGGCCGCAAGAGCATCGAGCCCAGCCGCATCGGTCATCTGATGGATATAGCCGCGCGCATCGAGCAGGCGGAGCAAGGCGGATTCGTAGGTGCTCATGGCGCGCGGCACTATCAGCGCGAGCGGGCGACGGGAAGTGGCTTGCCGCGGGCGAGGCCTGCGGGCATGGGACAAGGATGCATCCGCTCATGCTCCACCGGACCTGCGACCTTGGCCCGATCCGCGCGGTGACCGCTGCCATTACGGCCACACCGCAGGGCTGCGAGGCTGAGTTCCGGCTTGATGGCCACGTCCCCGCGATCAGTCTGCCGCCCCACAGCACGCCCGAACGGATGGACAATCTGTGGCAAACCACGTGCTTTGAAATCTTTTGGCAGCCGCTCGGTGGGACCGGTTACCGCGAGTTCAATCTCTCGCCCTCGGGCCGCTGGGCAGCCTATGATTTTGATTCCTTCCGCGAAGGCATGCACGATGCGCCAATTGATGCGATTGCGATAGCCTGTTCGCATGACGACAGCGGCCTGGTGCTGACGGCCAGCATCGCCGCCGATCTGCCCGCACCTGCACAGGTCGCGCTCAATGCAATTCTCGAGCATCCGGGGGGCGGGATGCAGTTCTGGGCTCTAGCCTTTTCGCCGGGCAGGCCCGAGTTCCACTCCGAAGCATGTCGCCAGCTGGTTGTCGAACGCTAGCCGATGACCCGTTCGCGCCCGAACGGCGCGTTCAGTTTCACGATTTCCCAGTTGAGTAGGAAGGCGAAGCTGACCCAGGTGAAATAGGGCACGATGAGCCAACCGGCAAACCGCTCCCCCGAAAGACGCGGCACCCCCACCAGCAACGCGGCCACTGAGCAAAACAGGAGGACGTTTTCGGCGAGCGCCCAATCGGGCCGCTTAAGTTTGAAAAACAGTGGCGACCAAAGGAAGTGCAGAACAAAGTTCACACCAAACAGCACAATCACTGCGGTGCGTGCTTCGGGCGTCGGGGCGTCGGTCAAGCCGATGTAGAAGCACCAGCCCGCCAAGCCGAGGATTAGCGTCCAGGCCGGACCGAACAGCCAGTCGGGCGGCTGCCAAGTAGGCTTTTTCAGATCGCGATACCATTGGCCGATATCGGTCAGCGCGCCGCCCGCCCCGCCGAGGATAATCGCCCAAGCGGCGGAAATAAGGGCGGCGTTCCAATCCATGCGTTTCGATATGGGCTTCGCCAGCACAAATGCCATTGCTTTTGGCACAAGTGTGTTTCACCGATCTGAGGATGAAGACAGGCATTGACCGGTTGCTGGCCGACCCCGAGCTCTTGTGCCAACTCGAGGGCCGCCGTGCGGCGCTGGTGGCGCATCCTGCGAGCGTTACCGCTGATCTCACGCACAGCCTTGATGCACTGATCGCGGCAGGAATAAACATCTCCAGCGCCTTCGGACCGCAGCACGGGCTCAAGGGCGACAAGCAGGACAACATGGTCGAAACCGCGGACGAGATGGACCCGCGCTACGGCATCCCGATTTTCTCGCTCTATGGCGAAGTGCGCCGCCCGACCGGCCAGATGATGTCGAGCGCGGATGTGTTCTTGTTCGATCTGCAGGATCTCGGCTGCCGGATCTATACTTTCGTCACCACGCTGCTGTATCTGCTCGAGGAAGCGGCCAAAGCGGGCAAGGAGGTGTGGGTGCTTGATCGCCCCAACCCCGCGGGGCGCCCGGTTGAGGGCACGCTGCTGGTGCCGGGGCAGGAAAGTTTCGTCGGTGCCGCGCCCATGCCGATGCGTCACGGGCTCACCATGGGGGAAATGGGTCACTGGTTCATCGATCACTTCGGGCTCGACGTCGCATACAAGGTGGTGGCGATGGAGGGCTGGTGTCCCGACGAGGCGCCTTCAAGTGGATTTGGCGGCTTCGGGTGGCCGACGTCGCTGCTGTGGATCAACCCTTCGCCCAATGCCGCCAACGTCAACATGGCGCGCTGCTACGCTGGTACCGTCATGTTAGAGGGCACCACGCTGTCAGAGGGTCGCGGCACCACGCGGCCGTTGGAGGTGCTGTTCGGCGCACCAGATATCGACGCAGGCGCCGTGCTCAAGGTGATGCGCAAGCTCGCGCCCGAATGGCTGGATGGCTGCGCGGTGCGTGAATGCTGGTTCGAACCGACTTTCCACAAGCACGCAGGAAAGCTTTGTAACGCTCTGATGATCCACGCAGAAGGTAAGTTCTACGTTCACCATGCGTTCAAGCCATGGCGGCTTCAGGCACTGTCATTCAAGGCGATCCGGCGACTCTATCCCGAATACCCGCTATGGCGGAACTTTCCCTATGAATACGAACTGGATCGGCTGGCAATTGACGTCATCAACGGCGGGCCATCACTGCGCCAATGGGTTGATGATCCGGCCGCTACACCAGACGATCTTGACGCCATGACGTCGCATGACGAAGCCGCGTGGGTGGCTGCGGTGAGGGGGAACCTGCTTTACTGATTGGCGTCACTCCGGCTTGGTTTACCGGCTGGATGGCAGAAGAATGGCGGGACAACCGCTATCGATGGGAGAGTGACGTATGGCAACCACGGCGGACACCGCGTCCAGATCGCATTCCGTCAGGCTCACCTTGTGGATCCTGCTGGTCGTCTATGTCTTTAATTTCATTGATCGCCAGATCGTCAACATCTTGGCCGAACCGATCGCGCGCGACCTTGACCTCTCCGACACCCAGATCGGGCTGATGACGGGGCTGGCCTTTGCGCTGTTTTACACTTTGCTGGGACTGCCCATCGCCCGTTTTGCTGACCGTGGAACGACCAGTCGGCCCAAAGTAATCGCGATCGCGCTGGCGGTGTGGTCGGCGATGACGGCGCTGTGCGGGCTGGCGCAGAATTTTGCGCAATTGCTGCTCGCGCGGATCGGCGTGGGGGTAGGGGAGGCGGGCTGTACCCCGCCTGCGCACTCGCTGATCAGCGACCTGGTGCCGCCAGAACGGCGCGCCTCGGCGTTGGCATTCTATTCGCTTGGCATCCCTGTCGGCACCTTGCTTGGCATGGTGATCGGGGGGACGCTGGCGGATTATGCGGGGTGGCGCGAGGCTTTCGTGATCGTCGGCCTGCCGGGGGTGGCGCTGGCGCTGGTGGTATGGTTTGTAATCAAGGACCCGCGCCACAGCGATGCAGCCGCGATCCTGCGCGGCAAAAACCAACCCGCCGCGCTCCCGCTGGGGCAGGCACTGAGCGAAGTCATGCGCTCGCGGGCCTTCCTGCTGCTGCTTTGTGCCGGTTCGGCAGCGTCATTCCTCTCTTATGGCAAAGGGACCTGGACCACGATCTTCTTTCAGCGCACCCATGGGCTGACGCCGGGGCAGGTGGGACTGTGGTTCGGGCTGCTCGGCGGGGCTGCCGGCATCCTTGGCACCTGGGCCGGGGGCTATCTTGCCGAGCGCTTCGGCACGGCCAACCGCCGCCACGTGCTGACTGCGCCCGCGATTGGCATGGCGCTGGCGGTGCCGCTGGCGATGTTGGCTTATCAGGCAACGACATGGCCGCTGGCGCTGGCGCTGCTGTTTGTGCCGACGGTGTTCAATTCGTTCTACTACGGCCCGTGCTACTCGGCGGCGCAGGGCCTTGTGCCTCTTCGCGCGCGGGCGATCGCTGCGGCGAGCCTGCTGTTCTTCCAGAACCTGATCGGGCTGGGGCTGGGGCCGCTGTTCTTCGGGATGCTGTCGGACTGGCTCCAGCCTACCTACGGGGCTGAGAGTGTGCGTTATGTACTTTACGGCGCTGCGTTTCTGGGACTGATCCCGGCGTTCTTTTTCTGGCGGTGCGGGCTGCGGCTGAATGAGGAGCTGGACCGGAAGGGGTAGTCTGGCGCTCGCAACGGCTGCACCAGCGTCACCAGCACAAAGCTGATCAGCATCAGCAGATACCAGCTGCCATATTTGGCGAGGCTGACCAGGTCCCATTCCTGCTCTTGCCCCGGATAGTTCCAGGCATTGGCGAAGGTGGCGATGTTCTCGGCAAACCAGATGAACAGCGCGACGAGGCCGAAGCCGATTAGCAGTGGCATCCAGCGATGCACGCGCCAATTGCGGAAATGGACGCGGGTGCGCGCAAAGATCAGCGCCGTGGCGGCAAACAGTCCCCAGCGGATGTCCAAGATGAAGTGGTGGGTGAAGAAGTTGGCGTAAATCGCCGCCGCCAGAGCCCATGTGGCCCAAGCGGGCGGATATTGGCTGAAGCGAAAATCGAATATCCGCCACACCCGCGCGATGTAGCTGCCGACGGCGACATACATGAACCCCGAAAACAGTGGCACCGTGCCGATGTGGAGCACGCTCGCCTCGGGTTAGAACAGATGCGTGCCGAGCAAGAGCGCCAGCAGCAGGGCGCCAAACAGGCAGGCCCTGCCTTGCTTGAAGCCGAACAGCAGGAATTCATACAGCCACAGCTGCCAGCCCGTGCCGGGGTCGAAAGCGTCGAGCCCGAGGCGAACGGCTTCGAAGCGGATGTGGCGGGATGACGTCATCCGCCGCTTGGATGCTGAACTTGATCGCCGCCGTCAACGACGACCAAGGATCGCCGCCATTTCCTCAGAGGAAATTTTCATCTTACCAAGGGGCTGGATGCCCGCGTACTTGACAAGCACCACCGAGCAGCCGTCGATCCGCCGTTCCACTGCATAAATGATCTGCCCCATGTCGGCAGTGGCTGGCCCGCGTTCGAAGCGTGGCTGCTGGCCGGGATTGTCGACCGTCGGCAACTTGTTGTCGCGGCAATTGTTGCCGGTAAGAAAGTCCGGCCGCAATTCGCGCCCTGCAGCAAGCGGAGCATCGAAGGGGACCGGTGTCGGGGAAGCGGGCGCATCGTTGGCCCCAAGAAGGGCGATGACAAGCGGCAGTGCGATGTATTGCATAGCAATCTCCTTGGCTTGAAACCTACCACAATATCACACGATTTGAAACACTTCGCTCAAGCCCCGTGCTTCCGCGACAGCTCCCGCATGGCATCATCCAGCCCGCCCAGCGTCAACGGATACATCCGGTCGCCCACCAGCTGCTTTATCATCTTGGTCGACTGCGAATAGCCCCACTGCTTTTCCGGCACCGGGTTCAGCCACACGGTCGCAGGGTAGGTGTTGGCGACGCGCTGCAACCACACCGCGCCCGCTTCGTCGTTCATGTGTTCGACGCTGCCGCCGGGATGGGTGACTTCGTAAGGGCTCATCGCCGCGTCGCCCACGAACACGATCTTGTAATCGTGCCCGTATTTGTGGAGCACATCCCAGGTCTTGGTGCGTTCCTGCCAGCGGCGCTTGTTATCCTTCCACACGCCTTCGTACAGGCAGTTGTGGAAGTAGAAGAATTCAAGGTTCTTGAATTCAGCCGTGGCGGCGCTGAACAGCTCTTCGACCAGTTTGATGAAGGGGTCCATCGATCCGCCGACGTCTAGGAACAACAGCAGCTTGACCGCATTGCGGCGTTCCGCGCGCATGTGGATGTCGAGCCAGCCTTGCTTGGCGGTGCCCTTGATCGTGGCGTCGATATCGAGCTGATCCTGCGCGCCTTCGCGGGCGAACCGCCGCAATCGCCGCATCGCCATCTTGATGTTGCGGGTGCCCAGTTCCTTGGTGCTGTCGAGGTTCTTGAACTCGCGCTTTTCCCACACCTTGATGGCTTTGCCGTGCTTGGCCTCACCGCCGATGCGCACGCCTTCAGGGTTGTAGCCCGAATTGCCGAACGGGGAGGTGCCGCCGGTGCCGACCCACTTGTTACCGCCCTGGTGGCGCTTTTCCTGTTCTTCGAGCCGCTTTTTCAGCGTCTCCATGATTTCGTCCCAGTCGCCGAGCGCTTTGATCGCTTCCATTTCTTCAGGCGTCAGGAACTTCTCGGCGACCGCTTTCAGCCAGTCTTCGGGAATGTCGATTGGGTTCTGGCCATAATCGGACATGATCCCCTTGAACACCTTGTGGAACACCTGGTCGAACCGGTCGAGCAGACCTTCATCTTTAACGAAGGTGGCGCGGCTGAGGTAATAAAACGCCTCGGGCGTAGAATCGATCACGTCCCGGTCGAGCGCCTCCAGCAAGGTGAGGTGCTCTTTGAAACTGGCACCGATCCCGGCCGCCCGAAGCTCGTCGACAAAATTGAAGAACATACAATCGTGCTTAACCTGCGCGGCAAGGCGTGACCAGTCCCCTTTCTCGTGAGGGCCTGCTGCCGAACCCTTAACGCTTCGCTTACCATCACCGGTTACTTCTGCGGCGAATACGGAGGACCGAAGAACCATGAACCAGCTCGCTATCGATACCGCCAATGCCCATGCGCTGGGGATGATCCCGGAAAGCTGCGGCGCGGTTACGGTCGGCTGCACCGATGTGGCCGGCGTGGTCGAGGCGGTGATTGCCTCGTCCAAGACGCTGCGGTCTGAACACGAGGCGCTGGCCGAAACGGTTCGTAAGTTGGAGGCCGACCAGTCCAAGGTTGCCGAAGCCAGTGACGAAGCACGGCTGCTGTCCGAACGCGCGATCGAGCGATTGTCCGAAGGCACCGCGCTGATCCAGTCCTCGCTTGGCCAGATCGGCTCGCTGATCGAGCTGGTCGATACACTCGGCCAGCATGTTACCAGCTTTTCCGCCGCAATGGAGCAGGTGCGCCGCAGCGCCGAGGACATCGACAATATCGCCGAGACCACCAATATTCTCGCATTGAACGCCACGATCGAGGCGATGCGCGCAGGCGATGCCGGGCGCACCTTCGCGGTGGTCGCGGCCGAGGTGAAAAGCCTCGCCAACGACACCCGCAAGGCGACCGAGGAAATCGCGGCCACCATCGACGCGTTGGGGGGCGAGGCCGAGGTCGTGATCACCCGGATCGAGGCCGGATCAAAGGCCAGCGGCGAAGCGCGCGCTTCGGTCGCGCGGATCGAAAGCAGCCTCGCCAATGTCGGCGCGCTGGTTGAGGAGGTCGACAAGCAGAACGACGTCATTGCCCGCTCGACCGGGACGATCAGCGATCATGTCGACAAGGTCCAGCGCGTGTTGACCGGGTACGATACCGCAGCGCGGGCCAACGAAGACCGTCTCCACGGCGCGCATCGCAAGATGGAGGAGCTGGAAATTACCGCGAGCGAGATGTTCGACCGGATCGTGCATGCCGGGCTCAGCCCCGAAGACAGCGCGATGGTGGCGCAGGCGCAGGCGATGATGCAGGAGCTTGCTGCCCATACCGAAGCCGCGCTGGCGAGCGGGGCGGTGACGATCGCGGCGCTGTTCGACACCGATTATCAACCGGTACACCGCACCAACCCGCCGCTGTTCCGCACCCGCGCGACCGATTGGGCGCATGCCGAGTGGCGCCCCTTTCTCGACCGCGCCAAAGCGAGCGATCCGCGAGTGCTGGCGGCCGCTTGCACCGACCTGAACGGGTTTCTCCCCACCCACCTGACTGCCCGTTCGCGCACACCCACGGGCGATCTGGCCCACGACACCCAGTTCTGCCGCAATGGCCGGATCATGCTCGAAGCGATCGACCGCAAGGCCAAAGCCTCGGGCGCGCCATACATGATGGCGGTGTACCGGCAGGAGGGCGACGGCAACAGCTATATGGTGGTGCGCAACGTCTATGTCCCGCTGGTGATCGGCGGGCGGCGCTGGGGCGATTTCGAGCTGGCTTACTCGTTCGATTGAGGCCGCCGAAGGGTGCAATGTTTCACGCGAAACATTGACCCGCGGCACCCTAGAGGGGGTCTAAGGGGGGTCTGGATAGGCCCCAAGGGCAATATCAGTCAGCCCGATCAACCCGCGCCGCCATGGGCGCAGAGCCCGGGCCGGACTCGAGCACCACCATACCCGGCGGAAAGGGCGCCCAACTCGGCGCGCTGGCGCCCCAGATGATCGTCGTGGGCGGGCAGATTTCCGGATCGTCGAGTGTGCCCGCGCGGATCCTGATCGGCAGCTTCGGGCCTTCAACCGTGCGGCTGTACATCTGCGAGCCGCAAACCGAACAAAACCCCCGCTCGACCGTGTTGCCGCTGTCGGCCACGCGGGTGATGCGGGTCATTTCGCCACTATAGCTGACCGCGTCGTCGTCG
>JBBQWH010000056.1:0-16620 GCA_038210785.1 Sphingomonadales bacterium
ATTTCGGAGTACCTGTTTCAGCACCTCAACGACATCGGGGTGCCGACCCATTTCATCCGCCGCCTCAACATGCGCGAGCAGTTGATCCGGCAGGTCGACATCATCCCCTTGGAAGTGGTGGTACGAAATGTCGCGGCCGGCTCGATCAGCAAGCGCCTCGGGATCGAGGAAGGCGAGCCGCTGCCGCACACCTTGATCGAGTATTATTACAAGGACGATGCGCTCGGCGATCCGCTGGTGTCTGAAGAACACATCGCCTGCTTCAACTGGGCCACCAACGAAGAGATGCACGACATTTCTTCTATGGCGATCCGCATAAATGACTTCATGAGCGGAATGTTCGCTGCGATCGATATCCGGCTGGTCGATTTCAAGCTGGAATTCGGGCGGCTTTATGATGGCGATTACAGCCGCGTGATCCTCGCCGACGAAATCAGCCCGGACAGCTGCCGCCTGTGGGACATGGCGACCGGCGAAAAACTCGACAAGGACCGGTTCCGCCGCGATCTGGGCGGCGAGGAAGAGGCATACCGCGAAGTCGCGCGCCGGCTCGGTCTGCTCAATGCCGAGGACACTGGCCCTGGCGAAGTGTTCGACCTGTCGCACCACCGCTCGCGCCTGCGCGGGACGCCGCCGCTCAAGAAGTAGCGCCCTTGATGACGTTGTCGGACCAAGAAAGTGGCTGACAGGCCCGATTGAGGCGCTAGTCTCGTATCCCTCACCAACGATCCGAGAGATGCCTGATATCCATGCGGAATTTTCCCTTTGCTGCCGGTCTGCTGCTGGCACTCTCTCCGCTTTCCTTCACCACGGCGCTGGCTGCGCAGGACGCGCCTGCCGCTGAGGCTTCTGTTCCCGCTGCAGCTCAGGCCCCGGCGCCGGTCTGGGCCTTTGAAAAAAGCGATGTTCAGGTTGATGAGGGCTACACCTTCGGGCGGCTCGACAACGGCATGCGTTACGTCATCCGCCGTAACGCCACGCCTGCCGGCACCGCACTGGTGCGGATGCGGATCGATTCGGGCGCGCTGGAGGAGACCGATAGCGAGCGCGGGCTTTCGCATTATCTCGAACACATGGCCTTTAACGGCTCGGCCGGCATTCCCGAAGGCGAGATGATCAAGCTGCTTGAACGCGAAGGGCTGGCGTTCGGCGCGGACACCAATGCCTCGACCGGGTTTGAGGCGATCACCTACCTCCTCAACCTGCCGCGCAATGACGAGGGGCTGCTGGGCACGGCGCTCAAACTGATGCGCGAGACCGCAAGCGAGCTAACGATTGCGCAGGAGGCGGTCGCGCGTGAGCGCGGGGTGATCCTTGCCGAACGGCGCGATCGGGCGGGCTTCCAGCAGCGCAATTACGAAGACAATGCTGAATTTCTTGCTCCTGGCGCGCGCTACACCGACCGCCTGCCGATTGGCACGATAGAGGTGCTCGAAAGCGCCGCCGCCGAGCAGATCCGCGCTCTCTACCAGCGCACCTATAGGCCATCGAACACCGTCGTCGTGGTGGTCGGCGATTACCCCGTAGCCGTGGTTGAGGAAGCCATCCGCGCCCGCTTTGCCGATTGGGTGCCCGGCCCCGCCCCGGCTGAGCCCGAGGCCGGGCCGATTGACGTGACCCGCAAGGGGCTCACCGATATTCATCTCGATCCGGCGTTGTCAGAAGGCGTTACCATCAGCCGCCTCGCCCCGTGGCGCGACAAGCCGGACACGCTTGAAAACCGAAACGCGGCATCCCTGCGCGGGGTCGGCTACGCCATCATTAACCGCCGTCTCGCACGCCTCGCGCGCGCCGCTGACGCGCCATTCCGGGGCGCAAGCTACGGGCCCAGCAACGTTTTCGAGGACGCCCGCATTACCAGCCTTGCGGTCAGCAGCGCAGACGGCGAATGGAAGAAGGGCGTTCTGGCCGCGACGACCGAGGTCAATCAGGCGTTGACCTACGGCTTTACCCAGGCCGAGGTCGACGAACAGCTCGCCAATATCCGCACGTCGCTGGAGAACGCCGTCAAGTCGGCCGACACGCTTAGCAATGGTGTGTTTGTCAGCGCCGCGTTATTACTGGTCAGCGACGAGCGCGTGCCGACCACGCCCGAATATGGGCTCGCGCAGTTCGAGCGGTTCGCCCCGGCGATTACCCCGCAGGCGGTGTGGGAGGCGGTGCTGGCCGACGCTGCGCCGCTCGATGATCCGCTCATCCGCTTCGAAGGCCGCACTTCGCCCGATGGCGGCGAGGCGGCGTTGCGCAGCGCCTTTGCCGAAGCGATGGCCCTGCCAATTGCCGCGCCAGTCGATACCGGCCCACTCGCCTTCGGCTACAGCGATTTCGGCCCGGCGGGATCGGTGGTCTCCGATGTGACCGAAGCGCGCCTCGGCCTGCGCTACGTCACCTTTGCCAATGGTGTGCGGTTGACGCTGAAGAAAACCGATGTGCGCAAGGACCGGATCGCAGTCAGCCTCGCGGTGGATGGCGGGGATCTGATGAACACGCCCGATGCGCCGATGCGCACCTATCTTGCCAGTTCGCTCGCCTCGGGCGGGCTTGGCAAGCACAGCCAGGACGAGATTGCCAGCGTGTTCGCCGGGCGCAGCGTCAGCTTCGGCTTGGGGAACGAAACCGACGCATTCTCCGCTGGAGGCACCACCACCCCGCGCGATCTGCTGCTGCAGATGCAGGTGCTGGCCGCCACGCTGACCGATCCGGGCTACCGCCCCGAAGGGGTGGAGCGGTTCCGCAAGAACATCGACAACTTCTTTAACACGCTCGATTCCACCCCGGGACGCGCGCTGTCCACGGCGAACGGAGCGATCCTGTCGGACAATGACCCGCGCTTCAGCCTGCAGCCCAAGGAGGCGTTCTTCGCGCTCGATTACGAAGGTCTGCGCGCCGCGATCGGTGATCGGCTCGCGCAAGGGGCGATCGAAGTGGCGCTGGTCGGCGATCTTGATCAAGACGCCGCCATCGCCGCCGTCGCCGCTACGCTCGGCGCCTTCCCCGCGCGCGAGCAGGCCTTCAATCCCCGCGCCGATAATCGCATCCGCAGCTTCACCGCCACTCGCGGTCAGCGCATCCTGACCCACAAGGGCGAGCCTGATCAGGCACTGCTGCAATGGGTGTGGCCGACGACCGACGATAGCGATCACTTGGAAGACCTGCGGCTCAGCCTGTTGGCGCGGATTGTGCGACTGGAACTGACCGACAGGCTACGTGAGGAACTCGGGCAAGCCTATTCGCCCTCGGCCGGCTCGGATACCAGCCACTTTTATCCCGGATATGGCACCTTCACGATCAGCACCTCGGTCGCCGCCAATCAGGTCGAGCCGACCCGCGCAGCCTTGCTTGGGCTGATCGCCGATCTGCAAGCGGGCCCGCTCGAAGCCGATGTGATCGAACGCGCACGCAAGCCGATTTTGGAACAATATAACAACGTCCTCAAGGATCTGGGTGGTTGGCTGGGCTTGGCGGCGCGTGCACAAAGTGAGCCTGATCGGCTCGACCGCTATTTCGCCGTGCCCGATCTGTTGTCTGCTATCACACCGGCAGATATCCACCAGACCGCGTTGAAATACCTCGCCCCTGAAGGCGCGGTGGAGTTCAATGTGCTGCCCGAGGCGAAAACCGACGCACCATAAAAAAAGGGACCGGCGGATTGCCCCTGCCGGTCCCTATCCTTGTGGCCGCGCCCCAGCGACGGGGCGCGCAGCCGTCTCAGTACTTCACCCCGACCATTACCCCAATGATCCGCGGATCGTTGACGAAGCCGGAGTTGTTGTTGAAATCGATCACGCCGAGCACATTGTCCTCATCTGTGATGTTGCGAGCGAATGCGGCCACTTCGTATTGCCCGTCACTGCCCGAATAGCCGATCCGCAGACCACCTTCGATCCGGCTCTCGGCGTTGAATTCGCGGCTTTCATAAAGCAGGAAGTTGGTTTCGCCGAGGTAGGTCCAGTCGGTGAAGAAGAAGATCTCACCGCTGTCGCCCACCGGGATGCCGTATCGCGCGGTAAGATCGCCGCTCCATTCGGGCGCGTTGGGGAAGGGATTGCCGTCGATTGAAGCAAAAGTAATGGGACCAAACGGCCCTGCAATCGACCGCGTCGGATCAGTCACGGTGCACTGGGCACAGACACCCACTTCAAGCCCTGCATCCTGGATCTCGGTGTTGTTGTAGGCCACGCCGAGGGTCACGAGAAAATTGGGTGTGATCTGGAACGCGCCGTCGAATTCGAAGCCGTAAGCCTCGCCCTTGTTGGCGTTGATCAGCCGGACGAGGTTGCCCGCGCCGCCCACGGCGGTGAACTGCGGATCTTCGACCGTGTAGTAGAATACCGCTCCGTTGATCCGCACGCGGCGATCCGCCAGCTCGGTCTTGAAGCCGGCTTCATAGGAGGTGATGTTCTCCGACTGCGCAACCGAGGGCGCGCCAAAGAAGGCGACGTCGCGGCCCTGTATGGTCGGCCCGCGGAACGAATTGGCGACCTTGGCATAGACGCTCGCATCTTCAGACAGATCGGCAAACAGGCTAACGTCCCAATCGAACTGATCGTCCTGAACGCTCAGAGGCTGCCGCGCGCCGCCCGTGCGGACGAAGAAATCCTTCTGGTCATCGGTGTAGCGGATCCCGCCAGTGGCGCGCAGCGTTTCGGTCAGCTGGTACGAGCCCTGGCCGAACAGTGCCCAGGCTTCGCTAGTGTGATTGACCGTGGCGGGCGGCGGGAAGGGAAAGCCAGCGGTTGTGACATCGAAATCGCTTTCGAAATAGAACCCGCCAATCTGCCAGCTTAACGCTCCCTCGCCGTTGGAGGCGAGGCGCACTTCCTGTGTGGTCTGCTTGAGGTCGATTGAATCCTGGGTGTCGGCCGAGAACGGGATAAAGCCCGGGCCAGTTGCCGTGACCTGCCCGGCGGCATTGCGGCGGATGAACCCGCCATCGACATCGCTGCGGCCGGTGCCTTCGCTGGTCCAGTGGCTGGTGATCGAGGTCAGCGTCGCGCCGTCGAACTCATACGCCGCGGTCAGCGTCGCGCCGAACTGTTGGTAATTTGCAAAATTGCCGCCGCCGCCATCATACGACACCGTGTCGCGATCATAATTGGCGTTGAGATTGTTGTTACCCGGGCCAAGAATGTTGGCGCGGAAAAACGTCGATGAGCCTTGAAGATCACGGTAATTGACCGCCGCCAGCAAGCTCGCGCGTTCGCTCGGCGTGAACAATAACTGCCCGCGCGCAGCGACATCGGCAAACCCGCCGAGCGAATCGGCGCGGCCGGTGAAATCATTGCTGATCCAGTCACTGCGCTTCTGCAATTGTGCAGAGGCGCGGAACGCCAACACGTCCTTGGCAATCGAACCACCGACAGCGCCGTTCAGCGAAATCGTATCGAGGCTGCCGAACGACAACCCTGCGACGACGCTGGTTTCGTGGCTCGGCTTGACCGAATCGATCTTGACGATGCCCGCCGGGGTGTTGCGGCCGAACAGCGTGCCCTGCGGCCCGCGCAGCACTTCGACCCGCTCGACATCGAAGACCGGGAAGGATTTGAGCGTCACGTTTTCGAGCACGACGTTATCGAGCAGCACCGAAACCGGCTGCGATGCTGCGAGATCGAAATCGGTGTTGCCGAGCCCGCGAATATAGAAGCGCGGTGCCACACGTCCGTTCGAGCTTTCGACATTGAGGCCCGGCACGGTGCCGGCCAGCGCGGTGATATCGCCCGCGCTGCTGAAAATCGCGCCGATCCGCTCCTGATCGAGGATATCGGCTGAAACCGGCACGTCCTGAAGGTTTTCCTCGCGCCGGTTGGCGGTCACGATGATCGTGGCAAGCTGGCCGTCATTGGCTGCGGCGGTTTCGCTGTCCTGCGCAGCGGCAGGCGCGGCAACGCTGAAGGCGGCGGCAGCGAGCACGGTGGAACCGGCCCATGCAGCACGAAAAGCAGAAAAACGGTGAGACATCGGTCAACCCCTGATTTGATCGGATGAAACGTAGGTACGTGGGCCACGTGGCATTTCTGTCCGATTCGCGCGAGATTGCCGGGCGTCATTGTTGCGCGAAAGCGACGAATGCGCGGCTTTCTTCGGACAGTTGTTGCAACAAGGTTACAATCACTCCCGGTGGGTGACAGAATTATGGCAGCGCATAACCGCCCATCTTGCCGCGCGCGGCGTGCACAAGCCCCATCACCGCAATTGCACGTGGCCGCTGGGGCGCTATAGCGGCGCCACATTCTCCCACCCTACGGGGCCCCCGATCACAATGGAGCAACAGGCCATGCAAGTGCGCGTCCTCGTCCGTTTGAAGCCCGGCGTGCTCGATCCGCAGGGCCGCGCAGTGCATCATGCGCTCGAGGGGCTCGGGTTTGCGGGGATCGCCGATGTGCGGGTGGGCCGATTGATCGAGCTCGACGTCGCCGACGACACCGATCACGCGGCGCTGACTGCAATGTGCGAAAAGCTGCTCGCCAACACGGTGATCGAAAGCTTCACGATCGAAGGCGGCCACTGATGGGCTTTCGCGCTGCGGTCATCACCTTTCCCGGCTCCAATTGCGACCGTGACATGGCGGTGGCGCTTGCAGCAGTGTCGGGCCAGCCCGCGCTTAGAGTGTGGCACGGCGATGCGCTGCTGCCCGACCGCCTTGATCTGATCGCACTGCCGGGCGGCTTTTCCTATGGCGACTACCTGCGTTCCGGCGCGATGGCGGCGACCAGCCCGATCATGCGCGCGGTGGTGGCAGCGGCGGAGCGCGGGGTGCCGGTGCTCGGCGTGTGCAACGGTTTTCAGGTGCTCACCGAAGCGCGGCTGCTACCGGGCGCGCTGCTGCGCAATGCGGGCCAGCGGTTCATCTGCCGCACGGTGTCACTTACTGCGGTAAATACCGCGTCGCTGTTCACCACAGGCTATGCGCCAAGTGAGACGATCCGGGTGCCGGTCGCGCATCATGATGGCAACTACTATGCCGATGTCGAAACGCTCGACCGGCTTGAGGGCGAGGGGCGCGTTGCGTTTCGTTACGCGGAACCCTGCAACGGCTCGGCGCGCGACATTGCCGGGGTGCTAAGCGCCAATGGCCGGGTGCTCGGCATGATGCCGCACCCTGAACGTGCGATCGAACCGTCCGCGCTTGCCGCGCTCGGCGGGGCGGACGGACGGCGGTTGTTCGAGAGCATTCTCGCCAGCCTCGCCAGCGCCTAAGCGATCAGGCCCGCAGTTCGCGCATCACGCCGAACAAATTTCGTGCATCTTCGGCGGGCATCGGGCGGCCGAAGTAAAAACCCTGGATCTTGTCGCAGCCGAGATTGCGGATCAGCTCGGCCTCTTCGGCGGTCTCCACCCCCTCGGCGGTCGTCGTCATCTTGAGGCTTCTGGCCATTGCAACGACCGCATTGATGATCGCCAAACTCTCAGCGCTGTCTTGCCCGGCGCCTTGCACGAAGGTGCGATCGACCTTGATGGTCGAGAAGCGCAGTTTGCGCAGGTAGCCCAATGAGGAGTATCCCGTCCCGAAATCATCGAGCGCGACCGAACAGCCCAGCGCCATCACCTGTTCGAGCGCGTTGCGCGCCACGCTCGCATCGCGCAGGAAAATGCTCTCGGTCACTTCAACCTCGAGCCGGTCGGGCCTAAGGCCGCTGGCGGCGAGCGCCTGCACCACTTCCTCGTGGAAGCCGGGTTCAAGCAGCTGTTCGGGCGAGACGTTGACGTTGACCTTGACGTGATCTGGCCAATTGCGCGCCTCTTCGCAGGCCTTGCGCATTACCCATTGGCCGATCGGCACGATGAGGCGCGTATCTTCGGCCAGCGGGATGAACTTGCCAGGGCTGACAAAGCCGTGCTCGGCGCTGTTCCAGCGGATCAGCGCCTCGAAGCTCACCACGCTCTCGCTGTGCGCATCGACGACGGGCTGGTAATGCAGTACCATCTCGTCGCGCGCCAAAGCCTTGCGGAGCGACGCTTCAAGCTGCCGGCGCTCTTCAGCCGTGGCGTGCAGCTCCGGCTCGAACCGGCAATGCTCCCCGCCCCCCATATCCTTTGCACGGTAAAGCGCGAGGTCAGCGTTGCGCATCATATCCTCGACGTTGGCTCCGTCGCGAGGGCCTTCGGCCGAGCCGACACTGGCGCCGACATAGAGCGTGTGGTGATCGACTTGATACGGTTCGGACAAGCGGTCGATCACCTGCCGGGCAAGGCCGCTGACCACGCCCGGGGTTCTGGCATCGCGGATCACGATCGCGAATTCTTCGCCGCCGAGCCGGCCGCACAGCTGGTTTTCGCCCATCACCGATTGCAGCCGCACCGAAACCTGCGCCAGCAGCTTGTCGCCGGTCATGTGGCCGAGCGAATCATTGACCGACTTGAACCGATCGAGATCGACCATCAGCAGCGCGCAGGATGTGCGCCATTGCACCGCATAGCGCAGCGCCTCGCCCAGCGCTTCGGTAACCTGCAGCCGGTTGGGCAGCTGAGTGAGGGTGTCGTAGCGCGCCATATAGGCGATCTTCTCGGAAGATTTGCGCCTTTCGGTGACATCCGATCCGACCCCGCGGAAGCCAGTAAAGCGCCCCTGTTCGTCGCGCATCGGAGCGCCCGATAACTCCCACCAGCGTTCCTCCCCCCGAATCGAGACCTGAACCAGCATGGTCGAGAAGTTCTCGCGGTTTTGTAACCGCTCGGCCAAATCGTGAAGGCTCACAGGAAACTGGCCGCTGGCCCAGCCTCGTCCCGCCAACATTTCGAGCAGCGGCTTGCCCTCGACATCGGTCTGCGCGCGGCCCAGCGCAAATGCGAAGCGCGGCGAAACCGAGCGTAGCCGCCGGGCTGGATCGACCTCCCACAGCCAATCGGCCTCGTTTTCCTCGAATTCGCGCAGCAGCAAAGAGACCACCTCGTCCTTCTCGGTTACCTCGGCCTCTGCCAGCCGCACCCTGAGAAAGGTCGCACGCACCTGGATCGTCGCGACCAGGCTGGCGATCGTGAACAGGATCGCCCCGCCCACCGCGTGCCATTGGCCGCCCAGCGCGAGGGAGAGGATCGCGCCGCCGCCAAGGATCGCGTTGTAGATCAGCACGCTCAACGGCGAGGTCGAAAACACAAAGGTCGAGGACATCATCAAGACCATCACAACCAGCAGCAGCGTGATCTGCTCTGCGCCGCCCGCCAGTGCCGGAAACAGCAGCAGGGCCGCCGCCCAGCAGGCCGCAGCAGCGATGGCGTTAGTGTTCTGCCACCGCTCCAGCTTAGCCGGCTCGGCCCGCAGGGCCGGATCGGCCAGCAACAGATCGGTCTGGCGCGATTTGTAAAGGATGAACGTCAAAGCTGCTGCCCACGGCACCACGATCGCAAGGCCGATCAGCGGGGCGAACACGTTGGCCACGAAGGCCGCTATCAGCGCATTGGCCAACATGCGGTTGCGGCTGGCCTGGGCAAGTTCGGCATATTCATCACCGCGCAGACGCGACGGGTCGAACGCCGGATTGCGCGACAAACCGAGCACGTCGGCAATCGGCATTTCGGCCGGAATTGCCGGCAAAGGGGAGGCTTGAAGCTTTGCCACAATGCGGCGCTTAACGATGAATGGTTAGATTGCAGTAAAGCCATGCGGCGATTTGACCAAAAAAATGGTTAAACCTTCGTCGCAGTTTACAGCGCTCTCGGCGCTATTCGACGGTCACCGATTTGGCGAGGTTGCGCGGCTGATCGACATCGGTGCCTTTGAGCACAGCCACGTGGTAGGCGAGCAGCTGGACGGGCACGGCATAGACCAACGGCACGATCAGCGGGTGGGCCACCGGCATCTCGATGGCGGCAATGCAACCCTCGCCTGCCTCGGCGATGCCTTTCGCGTCGGAGATCAACACCACCTGACCGCCGCGCGCGCGCACCTCTTCCATGTTGGACACGGTCTTTTCGAACAACGGGCCGGACGGCGCGATCACCACCACCGGAACGGCATCGTCGATCAGCGCGATCGGCCCGTGCTTCATCTCGCCTGCAGCATAGCCCTCAGCGTGAATGTAGCTGATTTCCTTCAGTTTGAGCGCACCTTCCAGCGCCAACGGATAATCCTGCCCGCGCCCCAGATAAAGCACATCGCGGGCCGGCGCGATAAGGTGCGCCATCGCGGCAATATCCTCGTCATGCGCCAGCGCGGCGTTAAGCGCAGCCGGGGCTTCGAGCAGATGGCGCACGATCTCAGCCTCTTCTTCGCGGCTGAGCTGGCCCTTCTTCACCGCCATGTTCGCCGCCAGCGCAGCCAGCACCGCAAGCTGGCAGGTGAACGCCTTGGTCGAGGCTACGCCGATTTCCGGGCCGGCGTGGGTCGGCAGCAGTAGGTCTGCCTCACGCGCCATCGTGCTAGTCGGCACGTTGACGACCACACCGATGGTCTGCCCGTTGGCCTTGCAATGACGCAGAGCCGCCAACGTGTCCGCGGTCTCCCCGCTTTGCGAGATAAACAGCGCAAGGCCGCCGTCTTCGAGCACCGGATTGCGGTACCGGAACTCGGACGCGACATCGATATCGACCGGCACGCGCGCGAATTGCTCGAACCAGTATTTCGCCACCATCCCGGCATAGAACGATGTGCCGCAGGCAACGATCGTCAGGCGGCGCACTTGCGAGAGGTCAAAATCGATCTGCGGCAGCGCCACCGAATTGTCCGAACGGCGCAGGTAGGAGGCAAGCGTCTGCGCCACCACGGTGGGCTGCTCGAAAATCTCCTTCTGCATGAAGTGGCGGTAATTGCCCTTCTCCACCGCCGCCGCCGAAGCGCCCGAGGTACGGATTTCGCGGGTGACGGGGGCGCCCTCGGCGTCGTAGACTTGGGCCGAGTCGCGCCGCAGCACCACCCAGTCGCCTTCCTCGAGATAGGCGATCCGCTGGGTCAGCGGGGCGAGCGCCAGCGCGTCTGACCCGAGATACATTTCGGCCCCATTCCCGTCCCCGGCGCCTTCGGGGCCATAGCCCAGCACCAGCGGCGAGCCGAGCCGCGCGCCGATCAGCAGATCGGGGTGCTGCCGGAACGCAATTGCCAGCGCAAACGCGCCGCGCAGCCGCGGCAGCACTTCGCGCACCGCATCGGCGGGATCGGCCCCGCGCTCAACCTCGGCCGAGATCAGGTGCGCGACCACCTCGCTGTCGGTCTCGCTTTCGAACACGCGCCCGGCGGCGGCGAGTTCGATGCGCAGCTCCTTGAAGTTCTCGATGATGCCATTGTGGACGATCGCCACTTCGCCAGTCGCATGCGGGTGAGCATTGGCCGCGGTCGGCGCGCCGTGGGTCGCCCAGCGGGTATGCGCAATCCCGACATGACCCGGCGCCGGATCGGCGGCGAGCACCGTCACCAGATTGGCGAGCCGGCCTTCCGCGCGGCGGCGCGCCAGCGCGCCATCGTGCAGCGTGCAGATCCCTGCGCTGTCATAGCCGCGATACTCCATCCGCTTGAGACCATCGACCAGCCGATCAGCAACGCTGGCGCTTCCCACGATCCCGATGATGCCGCACATGGCCTGACTGTTTCCTTGCTGCCGTTTGTGCCGCTCTAGTCGCCCGCGTTGTAACGGCAAGCCCCCGATCGCGCGGATATGTGCGATTTGCGGTGCGGGCGGGCGGCCTGCGTCTATGCCGCCGGCCTTGCGCGCATCGTTCCCCTCGGGCCGGTCATAGCGATCAGGCTTAGGAAAAAAACAACCATTCCACTCTATTCACCATTCTTCGAAAAGCACCCTTCGCATCAGTGCGACAGGTGCGCAGTTGGAATGAGAGCCTCGGGGGCTGAGAATGAGCGCATTCGGCAAGAAGGGCAATGCTGGCGAAATGAGGTCGGGCTCGCGTCCCGCCTTCGGCGTCGCCCGCCCGATGAAAGGTGGCGGCGCCGCCCCGCGCGGCGGCGAGCAGTTCCCGCCGATCCCGGGCGAAGCGGCTCCTGCGCGCCCTGCGCCTTCACCCTCGCTCAGCAAACCCGCATCGACCGCCGAAGCGATCGACCGCCTCAATGAACGCATGGCGGCGGTCAACGAATCCAATTCCGAAGTCGGTGGGTTTGAAGCCTCCGTCCACAAGATCAAGGAACAGGTGCTGCCGCGCCTGCTCGAACGGGTCGATCCTGAAGCCGCCGCAACGCTGTCCAAGGAGGAACTCTCCGAGGAGTTTCGCCCGATCATTCTGGAAGTGCTGGCCGAACTCAAGGTCACGCTGAACCGGCGCGAGCAATTCGCGCTGGAAAAGGTGCTGATCGACGAACTGCTCGGTTTCGGGCCGTTGGAAGAACTGCTCAACGATCCGGATATTTCCGATATCATGGTCAACGGACCGGACCAGACCTACATCGAAAAAAAGGGCAAGCTCATCCTCGCCCCGATCCGGTTTCGCGACGAACAGCACCTGTTCCAGATCGCGCAGCGGATCGTGAACATGGTCGGCCGCCGCGTCGACCAGACCACTCCGCTGGCCGATGCCCGCCTCAAGGATGGCAGCCGCGTCAACGTGATCGTGCCACCGCTCTCGCTGCGCGGCACCGCGATCTCGATTCGTAAGTTTTCCGAGAAGCCGATCACGCTCGACATGCTGCGCGATTTCGGTTCGATGTCGGACAAGATGTGCACTGCCTTGAAGATTGCAGGTGCGTGCCGGATGAACATCGTGATCTCGGGCGGTACCGGTTCGGGTAAGACGACGATGCTCAACGCCCTGTCGAAGATGATCGACCCGGGCGAGCGCGTGCTGACGATCGAAGATGCGGCGGAACTGCGCCTGCAACAACCACACTGGCTGCCGCTCGAAACCCGCCCGCCAAACCTTGAAGGTCAGGGCGCAATCACCATCGGCGACCTTGTGAAGAACGCGCTGCGTATGCGACCTGACCGCATCATCCTCGGGGAAATTCGCGGCGCGGAGTGTTTCGATCTGCTCGCCGCGATGAACACCGGCCACGATGGTTCGATGTGTACGCTCCACGCCAACAGCCCGCGCGAATGCCTTGGCCGTATGGAAAACATGATCCTGATGGGCGACATCAAGATCCCCAAGGAAGCCATCTCGCGCCAGATCGCCGAATCGGTCGATCTGATCGTGCAGGTCAAGCGTCTGCGCGACGGTTCGCGCCGCACCACCAACATCACCGAAGTGATCGGGATGGAGGGCGATGTGATCGTGACGCAGGAATTGTTCAAGTTCGAATACCTCGACGAAAGCGAGGACGGGAAAATCCTTGGCGAATTCCGCGCTTCGGGCCTGCGCCCCTACACGCTGGAAAAGGCGCGGCAGTTTGGTTTCGATCAGGCGTATCTTGAGGCGTGTCTCTGACACGCCGATCCGGGCCGTCCGGCCCGGATCGTTCGGCCTGGCCGGCCGGCGCGCGGTCGCGCTTGCGACGCCTACGGCGTCGTTTTGGGGGCGTGCTGCTAACCTCTAGTTCGCACCCAGCACCGCGGGCAGGCCGAGCGCCAGGCACCCGCCGCCCAGCATCGCGGCGAGCATGAACAGCCCGAGCCACGGCACCCAGCCGACCTGTTCGAGCCGCGCGACATCGCGGCGCTTTGCCCGCCTGCGCTCCATCACCGCAGCAAAGCCGGCGAACGCCCACAAGACCCCGCCCATTAGCGACAGCTGCGCGGCGTCGCTGAGCAGTACGAATTGCGCGATTCCATCCATGGCGGGGTCATGTAAGCCCGCCCGCCGCTTGCGCAATCCCCGGCGCTCGGCCAAGCGATCCTGCAATGGATGGCTCGATCGCCCGCCCCCGCCCCTTGCTCGCGCTCGGTATCCGACTGATCGCCGCGCTGGCGCTCGCGACCATGGGCATGCTGGTCAAGCTGGCAGGGGAACGCGGCGCCAATCTGATCGAGCTGATCTTCTGGCGCCAACTGCTCACCACCGTGCTGCTCGGCGCAGGATTGACGCCGGCCGGCAAGCTCGCACTGCTCAAAACCCGCCGCCTGCCCGCCCACGGGCGGCGCGCAGCTTCGGGCCTGTTCGGGATGATTTTCACCTACGGCGCGGTGCTGCTGCTGCCGCTGGCCGAGGCGACCACACTGGGCTTTACCGCGCCAGTCTTCGCCGTTCTGATCGCGATCGTGTTGTTCCGCGAGCGCATCGGCCCCTATCGCTGGGCGGCGGTGGCAATGGGCTTTGCCGGGGTCATCGTGGTGATGCAGCCCTTTTCCGTCCTGCATCCCGGCGTGACGCTGGCGGGCGTCGCGGTGGGCCTGGTCGCGCCCTTCATGGTCGCGTTGATCAGCTTCCAGCTTCAGGACCTCAACACCACCGAGAACCCGTGGAGCATCGTGTTCTGGTTCGCCGCACTCACCACTCCGATCGCTGCGCTGGCGATGCCGTTTGTGATCGCGGCGCATGATCCGCTCACATGGGCACTGATCCTAGGCATGGGGCTGGTCGGAGCAGCGGCGCAGTTGCTGCTCACCACCTCGCTGCGGTTCGGTTCGGCGGCGGTGATCCTGCTGATGGATTACACCGCGCTGCTGTGGGCGAGCTTCTATGGCTACACCATCTTCGATCGCACCGCGCCCGCCAGCTTGTGGCTCGGTGCGCCGATGATTATTGCTGCCGGACTGCTGATCGCCTGGCGTGAGCGGCAACTCGCCAAGCAGCGGCGGATCGCTTCAGCGGCCAGTCAGGAATGAAGCCTCAGTGTTATCCGCCTCATCCCAATCACCAAGGAAAACTCACCCATGTTCCGCACTGCCATCATCGCCGCCGCCCTCGCTGCGATCACGCTTACCACCGGCGCCTGCAACACTGTCGAAGGCGTCGGCGAGGATATCAAGTCGGTCGGCCGCGCGGGCAAGCGTGCGGTTGACTAAGCGCTTGTTTGATCGGGCCGATACACCAGCATGATGTTGTTGGCGGGCATGGCGTAACGCGCAGATCGGGCCATGCCGTGCTGCGCCGCGAGCCTGTCCAGTTCTTGGGCATCACGCAGGCCCCAACGGCTGTCGCGCGCCTTCAGACTGGCGTCGAATTCGAGATTTGACTGCGCGGCCGGCACCCCCTGCTCAATATATGGGCCATAGAGGATCAGCGGGCCGCCGCTGGTGCCCAATAACCGGGCAGCGCCTGCGAACAACCCTAGGGTCGCGTCCCAGGGGCTGATGTGGACCATGTTGATGCACAAGATCGCATCAGCCGGGCCGACCGGCCAGCCTGACAGTTCTGCCGCATCAAGCAGCAGCGGCGCGAGGACGTTCCCGCCCAGATAATCCTCGAGGTAGGCCGCGATCGAGGCCAGTGCCTCGGTTGAAGGATCGGTGGGCTGCCACCGAAGCGCCGGGAATTCATGCGCAAAAAATACCGCATGCTCGCCCGTCCCGCTGGCAATTTCGAGCACCGTTCCGCGCGCAGGCAGTTCACGTGCCAACACGGCGGCAATCGGATCGCGATTGCGCAAGGTGGCAGGGGCATGTTGCTTGGCCATCAAGATACTTGGCGTTCCTGCCCTTCCCAATAAGGCGCGCGCAATTCGCGCCGCAGGATCTTGCCGCTGGCGTTGCGCGGCATCACCGGGATCACATCGACGCTTTTGGGCGCCTTGAACGCAGCGATCCGTTCGCGCGCCCAGGCGATTACGTCGGCGGCGTCCACTTCATGCCCCGGCTTGGCGACGACGCAGGCCTTGACCTCCTCGCCCCACTTCGCGCTCGGCACGCCGATCACCGCCACCTCGGCGATCGCGGGATGGCCGTAGATCGCACTCTCGACTTCCGCGGGATAGACGTTCTCGCCGCCCGAGATGATCATGTCCTTGATCCGGTCTTGAATATAGACATAGCCATCATCGTCCATCACACCCGCATCGCCGGTGTGCAGCCAGCCGTCGGGATCAATGGTCTTGGCGGTCGCCTCGGGCAGCCGCCAATAGCCTGCTGTGTTCGAAGGCGAGCGGATGCACACCTCGCCGATGTCGCCGCGCGGAACTTCGCGGTTGTCGGCATCGCGCACTTCGATCTCGACCGCCGGACACGCCTTTCCCGCCGAGCGCATCCGTTGGTTGCCTTCGAGCGAATGATCCTCGGGCGGAAGGATCGAAATCGTGCCGCTGGTTTCGGTCATCCCGTAAGCTTGCAGGAACTTGGTGGTCGGCATCGTCCGCACCGCTTCCTTGAGCAGTTCGAGCGGCATCGGCGCGGCGCCATACATCAGGTATTTGAAGTTACTGAAATCGGTTGTCGCGGCGCGCGGGTGCTGCACCACCATCTGCAAGGCGGCTGGCACGATGAACATGTGCGTCGCCCCCGCCGCGATCGCTTCGAGCACGCCGATGGGGGAGAACTCCGCCTGCACGAGGCTGCGCACGCCGTTGGCCACCGCGATGTTCACCAGCCCCGTCCCGCCGATATGCGCGCACGGCATGGCGACCAGCATGCAATCACCAGGTTCATAGAACTGCCAGTCCAGCCCCGCAGCATTGCCCGCATTGCGCAGGCCGAGCAGGTTGGTGTTGGACAGCATCGCCCCCTTGGGATTGCCGGTGGTGCCCGAGGTGTAGAGCTGCAACACCGGATCATGCGGGCCCGGAGGCGTGTAATCCGCCGGCTCGAACCCGTCCGCCGCAGTGCGCGCGGCTTCGGCCTCGATCACTTCGGGATTGGCCGGAACCTCGCC
>JBBQWH010000057.1:0-16365 GCA_038210785.1 Sphingomonadales bacterium
GCGGTCTATTCCGATGCCGATGCCCGCGCGCCCTTCGTGGCAATGGCGGACGAGGCTGTGCATATCGGCCCGTCACCCGCAGCGGAAAGCTATCTCGTCGCTGACAAGATCATCGCTGCGTGCAAGCAGACCGGGGCCGACGCGGTGCACCCCGGCTATGGTTTCCTGTCGGAACGCACGAGCTTTGCCGAGTCACTGGCCGCTGAAGGCATCACCTTTGTCGGCCCGCCCGTCGGCGCAATCGCAGCGATGGGCGACAAGATTGAATCCAAAAAACTCGCCATGAAAGCCGGAGTCAACGTCGTCCCCGGCTTTGTCGGCGAGATCGACGACACCGAGCACGCGGTGCGCATCTCCGACGAGATCGGCTATCCGGTGATGATGAAGGCTTCAGCCGGCGGTGGCGGCAAGGGAATGCGGCTCGCCTACAGCGAAGCCGATGTGCGCGAGGGCTTCGAAAGCGTGAAGCGCGAGGGCCTCAACTCCTTCGGCGATGACCGGGTCTTCATCGAGAAGTTCATCCTGAATCCGCGCCACATCGAAATCCAGATCCTCGGCGATCAGCACGGCAACATACTCTATCTGAACGAGCGCGAATGCTCGATCCAGCGCCGCCACCAGAAGGTGGTCGAGGAAGCGCCGTCGCCCTTCGTCACGCCCACGATGCGCAAGGCGATGGGCGAGCAATGCGTCGCCCTGTCGCGCGCGGTGGGGTATTTCAGCGCAGGCACGGTCGAGCTGATCGTCAGCGGCGCGGACCCGAGCGGGGAGAGTTTCTACTTCCTCGAAATGAACACGCGGCTGCAGGTCGAACACCCCGTCACCGAAGCGATCACCGGGATCGATCTGGTCGAACAGATGATCCGCGTCGCAGCTGGTGAAAAACTCGCGATGACGCAGGACGATATCGGGATCGACGGGTGGGCCATCGAAAACCGCGTCTATGCCGAAGACCCTTATCGCGGGTTCCTGCCCAGCACCGGGCGCTTGGTGCACTATTCGCCGCCGCTGCCGGGTTGGAGCGAAGACGAGACTGTCGCGGGCAAGGCGCGGCGCGGGGTTGCGCATGGCGCAGGTTCGGTGCGCGTCGATGACGGGGTGTATGAAGGCGGCGAGGTGTCGCGCTTCTACGACCCGATGATCGCCAAGCTGATCACCTGGGCGCCGACGCGCGACGAAGCGGCGGATTTGCAGATCGAGGCGCTCGACAATTTCCGGATCAAGGGCCTCGGCCACAATGTCGATTTTCTCTCGGCGATCATGCAGCACCCGCGCTTCCGCTCGGGCGAGCTGACCACCGGATTCATTGCCGAGGAATATCCCGAAGGCTTCCATGGGGCAGCGACCGACAGCGCGCTCAAGCGCAAGTTGGCGGGGTTGGGCGCGACGCTGATGCACGCGATCGAAGGCCGGGCGCGCGACATCAGCGGGCAGCTTGCCGATACGCTTCACGCCCCGACGCTCTGGTCGGTGTCTGTTGGTGGGGAAACCTTCGAAATCGACCTGTCGAGCCTTGAGGACGATATTCTGGTGAACGGCGAGCCGCTGAACGTCCGGCACGAATACGGCATCGGCGACCGCAAGGTCAGCGCGACTATCGATGGCGAGGCGATCACCGTGCAGCTTGAGCGGAAGCTGACGGGTTTCCTGATGACCACGCGCGGCGCGAAGCATTATCTGCGGATCTTGCCTGCGCGAATTGCGCCCTATTCGGCGCTGATGCTCGAAAAGCTGCCGCCCGATCTCTCTCGCTTCCTCATCTGCCCGATGCCAGGGATGCTGGTGAAGCTGCACGTCGCGGAGGGTGAGACCGTGCAACCCGGCCAGCCGCTCGCGACGGTGGAGGCAATGAAGATGGAAAACATCCTGCGCGCTGAAAAGGAAGGCGTGATCGCCAAGATCAACGCCGCCGAGGGCGAAAGCCTGGCGGTGGATGCGGTGATTCTGGAGCTCGAGTAGCGCACCGCCGTTCCTCCACGTTCCGTTGGAATTGGGATCGACTAGGTTATGAGTTCGTGGTCCAGAAACGCGGCGACATCGCCAAGATCGACATCGCGCGCCACATATGCCGCGCCAAGGCCGCGCAGCAGCAGAAAGGGCAGGGTGCTCCCTTCCGCCTTCTTGTCATGGCGCATGTGCTCCACCAGCGCAGCGCCGTCGCATGCAAGGCCGAGCGTAGGCAGATGCGCAGGCAACCCCGCTGCCGCAATCGTCCGCGCCGCACGCTCCGAATCGGCGGCAGAAAGCTCGCCGCGCCGCGCCGAAAAGCGCGCCGCCAGTACCATGCCGAGCGCCACCGCCTCGCCGTGCAGCAGGCGGTCGGAGAAGCCGGTTTCCGCCTCGAGCGCATGGCCGAATGTGTGCCCAAGATTGAGCAGCGCGCGGCGATCTTGCGTCTCGCGCTCATCTTCGGCGACGATCTGGGCTTTCATGGCGATGCTGGTGGTAATCGCGTGTTCGAGCGCGTCTGGTTCGCGCGCCAAAACCTTGGTTCCATTGGTTTCGAGCCAAGCGAAGAACGCCGCATCGCCGAGCAACCCATATTTCAGCACCTCGGCAAACCCGGCGCGCATTTCGCGCTCGGGCAGGGTGGCGAGCACCAGCGGGTCGATTAGCACCAGTGACGGCTGATGAAACGCGCCGATAAGGTTCTTGCCCGCTTGCGTGTTGATCGCGGTCTTGCCGCCGACCGACGAATCGACCTGCGCCAGCAGCGTTGTCGGGATCTGCACGAACCCGCAGCCGCGCTTTACAACCGCGCAGGCAAAGCCGACGAGATCGCCCACCACCCCGCCGCCTAGCGCGAACACATGGTCCGACCGGGTGATGCCAAGGGCCAGCAGCCAGTCGCACAAGCGTTCGAGCACGCCCCAGGTCTTTGCCTCCTCACCCGGTTCAACCACGAACCATTCGGGTGCAAAGCCATGCGCAGCGAGATCGGTTGCGATTCGCTCGGCGTAGAGGCGGTGGGTGTTGGTATCTGCGACAAACGGCACCCGCCGCCCGCCTTCGTAAGCAGTCAGGAACCGCGCCGCCGCCGGCGGGAGCCGCCCCAACAGTCCCTCCTCAATCACCACATCATACCCGCGCCCGGCCAGCGCCACTGCAATCACAGCCATTGGTCAATCGCCTCGATAATTGCGCGGGCGGTGTCGGTATGGGGGCCGGTCTCGCTCACCACGCGGATATGCGCCTCGCCATAAGAGGGGGCCCGCTCTCGCGCCAGCCGGGTGAGGATTTCGCGGGGATCGCCGCTTTTCAGCAAGGGCCGGGTGTTGCGCCGCGCGGTGCGCGCAACCAGCGTATCGACATCGCAATCGATCCACACCGCGATCCCGCGATCCAGCACCAGCGCGCGCGTGTCGGGGTCGATAAAGGCCCCCCCGCCGGTGGCGATCACCCCGTGGCCCGCATCAAGCAGGCGCGCGATCACCCGCCGCTCGCCATCGCGGAAATAATCCTCTCCGAAAGTCTCAAAAATCTCCGGGATCGAGCGCTGGGCGGCCAAGGCAATTGCCTCGTCGGCATCGACGAAATCGCGCGCGAGCAGGCTGGCGAGTTTGCGCCCGACGGTCGACTTGCCCGCGCCCATCAGCCCCACCAGCACAACCGGGCGGGTAATGCGTGAGGCGATCGTTGAACAATCGCGTTCGTGCGGGGAAGGGGGCGCTCCGGTCATTGCCGCAAGGCCTATAGATGGGCTAGGGCGGGTGCAATATGGCAAACCTGCGCCGCTCGCGTCTCGTCCAATCGGACCTCCTGGATGCCCCTGCGCCGACACGGCCGGGCGGGCGGCGCTGGTCGCTCGCGCTGGGCGCGGTCACGGCGGTGCTGCTGGCGCTGGCTTGGTTCGACGGCGGGCAGGAGCCGTTGCACCCGATTGCGCAGGACATCGCGGTGCCGGGGCAGGCGCAATGAGCCCGGCAGGTAAGCGGCTGCGTCTGGCAGCGAGCTTGCTCGCGCTGGGCCTTGCGGGGTTAGCGGCCGCGCAGCAGAAACCCGAATCGCTCCTGCCGCCGGGATTTGATGATCCCGCGCCCACTCCCACACCGCGACCGGCCTCGGCGACTGCGCCGAATTCCGGAACCGCCCCCGCGCCCCCGCCGCAGCCCAGCGGCGCGCTGCCCCCGGCGGTTGCGGTCGACCCCGCCAGCTTGCCGCCGATGCCGACGATCACGCGCGGCGAGCTCGCCAGCCTGCCGAGCCTCGACGCGCTGGAGAACATGTCGACCGAGGAGCTTGACCGGTTGCTTGGGCTCAAGCCCAAATCCGATGTTCCGCCTGGCGCACAACGTGCGCTGACCCGCATCGGCGTTCTCGCCAGCGAGGAGGGCGGGCTGCCGCCTATCTCGCTAGCAAGTCAGCCCGAGCCGCTGGTGCGCGCATCGTTGGTGGGAATTCAGGGCCCGCTGGTGTCGCGCTGGGGGCATATCCTGCTGCGCCGCGCGCTTGCGAGCCGCCTCGCCGCGCCGCTCGGCATGGATCCGATCGAATTTGCCGCTTTGCGCGTTTCCGTCCTCAACCGGATTGGCGAATATGCCCTCGCGCGCGCGGTGGTGCAGGATATCGACACCGCCGACTGGTCGCCCGCGCTGACCGGCGAGGCGTTGACCGCCTACCTCGCCAGCGGAGATATTACTGGCGCGTGCCCGGCGGTTCGGTTTCAGGGCTCTGCACGCGACGATGGCGAGTGGCAGATGTGGCAGGCGATCTGCAATTCCTATGCCGGAGAAAGCGCACTTGCAGCCTCGCAACTCGACCGGGCGTTGTTCCGGGGCGCGGCGCCGCGAATCGACGTGTTGCTCGCGCGCCGTTTTGCCGGCGCTGCCGGGCGCGGACAGCGCGCGGTGCAGATCGAGTGGCAGGGGGTCGACACGCTCAATCCTTGGCGTTTTGGCATTGCGACCGCGTTGGGCGAGCCGGTGCCCGACAACCTGCTAGACGGCGCGCTGAGCGAAGCTGGCGGGGCCTACTATGCGCGCGCCGGAGCGTTACTGCCGATGCTGCCTGCAAGCGAGCGCGCGCCATTCGCTGGCCGCGCCGCGCGTGAGGGGATCCTGTCCGCCGATGCGATGGTCGATCTCTATTCCGAGGTCTATGCCGATTCGGCGGCTGAGGGCGATCCGGCGGCGCATGCTGCGGGTCTGCGCGAAGCCTATCTTGCCACCGATCCAGCGGCCCGGATTGTGGCGATGCGGCGGCTGTGGGCAGCCGGGCCAGCGCTGGGGGGCGGTGATGGGTACGGCGCACGGGTGCTCACCGCCTATGCCGCAGCACGTATTCCGGCAGATGCGGCCTATGCTGACGACGCGGGCGATCTAATCTCGGCAATGCTCACCGCCGGGCTTGACCGTAATGCGGCGCGCTGGGCCGCGGTGGTCGAAGACGGCTCGCTTGGCTGGGCGTTGATTTCGCTTGTCGCGCCGCGCGAGGGCAGCGTGGGGCAGAGCGCGGCTAGCAGCTTCATCAGCGCGGACGACAGCGAGGGACGCCGCAAATCGGCGTTTCTGGTGGCGGGGCTAGCAGGGCTGGCGCGCTTGAGCCAAGGCGATGCAAGTTCGCTGGCGGATGATCTCGATATTAACCTGGCGCGCGAGACCCGCTGGACCCGCGCGATTTCCCGCGCCGCCGAGGTTGGCAATCCAGCGCTGGTGGCGCTTCTTGCTGGGTTGGGGATGCAGGGGGATAGCTGGAAGCAGATGACCCCGCTGCACCTCTATCACATCACCGCAGCACTGACCCGCGTCGGCTTCGAGGCCGAGGCACGGATGATCGCCGCCGAGGCGGTTGCGCGCGGATAGAGCCTGATGTCTGCGGCGACCGAGGCGTTTCTTGCCATGCTCGCAGCGGAACGCGGGGCGGCGGCCAACACGCTGGCCGCCTACCGCCGCGATCTCGCCGGGGCCGAGGACGCCATCGGCGATCTCGCCGCCGCCCCGCGCGCGATGGTCGCCAGCCTCTCGCAGGAATGGGCCAGCCTTGCCCCCGCCAGTGTCGCGCGCAAGGCTTCGGCGCTAAGGCAATTCTTCGGCTTCGCGCTGGACGAGGGCTGGCGGCGCGATGATCCTTCGGCTGCGCTGCCCGCCCCGCGCACCCGCCGTCCGCTGCCAAAGGTGTTGCGGCATGATCAGATCGCCGCGCTGTTCGCCCGCGCCGAGGCCGAAGCGGCAGGCGATGATCCCAAGGCGGTGCGGCTGCTGGCGCTGATCGAGCTCCTGTACGGCTCTGGCCTGCGCGCCACCGAGTTGGCGGCGCTACCGCTCCACGCAGTGCCGCGCGATGCGCCGTTCCTGATGATTACCGGCAAGGGCGGACATGTGCGGCTGGTGCCGGTCGGCGGGCGGGCGCTGGCGGCGCTGGCGCGGTGGGCCAAGCTGCGCCCGCAGGTTTCGCCCTCGCGCTTTCTGTTTCCGTCAGCGAAGGGACAGCATCTCAGCAGGGTGCGTTTGCACCAGCTGCTCAAGGCGCTGGCGGGGCGTGCCGGGCTCGATCCAACCGCGATTAGCCCGCATGTGCTGCGCCATGCTTTTGCCACCCACTTGCTCGAAGGCGGCGCCGATCTGCGCGTGGTGCAGATGTTGCTCGGCCATGCCGACATATCCACGACCCAGATCTATACCCATGTCGATGCCGCGCGGTTGGTGGCGCTGGTCAATTCCCGCCACCCGCTTGCCAGCCGCAACGCATCGGACTAGCGCCATTCGATGATTTCCACCCTCGATTTCGAAAAGCCGGTCGCCGCGCTTGAAGAACGCATCACGCAGCTGCGCAGCGTCAACGCGCTGCATGATGTCGATGTAGCGAGCGAGATCGGCCGGCTCGAAACCAAGCGCGACGAACTGCTCGCGAGCACCTATGCCTCGCTGACCCCGTGGCAAAAGACGCAGGTGGCGCGCCATCCCCAGCGCCCGCATTTTCATGACTATGTCGCCCATGCCTTCAGCGACTTCGTGCCGCTGGGCGGGGACCGCCTGTTTGGCGATGATCAAGCGATCATGGGCGGGTTTGCGCGCCTCAATGGTCGCCGCGTGATGCTCATCGGGCATGAAAAAGGCAACGATACGCAGAGCCGGATCAAGCACAATTTCGGCATGGGCAAGCCCGAAGGGTATCGCAAGGCGATCCGGCTTATGGAACTGGCGGGCCGGTTCGCCCTGCCGGTAGTGACGCTGGTGGATACCTCGGGCGCATTTCCGGGGATCGAGGCTGAAGAACGCGGCCAAGCCGAAGCCATCGCCCGTTCTACCGAGGCGTGCCTGGCGCTGCCGGTTCCGATGGTGGCGGTAATCGTGGGCGAAGGCGGATCGGGCGGCGCGGTGGCACTGGCGGCGGCCAACCGGGTGCTGATGTTGGAGCACGCGATATATTCGGTGATTTCGCCCGAAGGCTGCGCCTCGATCCTGTGGCGCACGTCCGGGAAAGCGGCTGACGCGGCGCAGGCGATGAAGGTTACTGCGCAGCATCTCAAGCGCGACAATGTTATTGACCGGATCGTCAGGGAGCCGGTCGGCGGCGCGCACCGCGATCCGCGGTCGGCGGCAAGCATGCTGGGAGCGGCGCTCGCCGAGGAGATCGATCTGCTATCGGGCGAGAGCGGCGAACAATTGCTCGCCGCGCGCGAGCAGCGTTTCCTCGCCATCGGCGGTTGAGGTGCCATCGCAGGTTCAGGATAGGTTTGCCATCCGCTTACCTGCATCCGCGCTCCCGGTAGTCTTGGAGTATAGCAGACGAGCAGGAGAAGTAGCCATGGCACGCAATTCACGCAAGGTTCTGGCATGGAGCGCAGCCTCGCTGACGCTCGCCGGATGCATTGGCGCTGGCGCAGCGGCGCAAACGGCTGCAACCGCGATCACCCCGGCCGAAGCAGCGATGGGGGCCAAGGCTCACCCGCAATTGCTCGCCGAATTCGGTGGGGCGATGTCTGGGCCGCAGGCCGTCTATGTCGCGCAGGTGGGCAAGAACATCGCGGTGCAATCGGGCCTAGGCAATGCGCGCGACAGTTTTACCGTCAGCCTTCTGAATTCGCCGGTTCACAATGCCTTCGCGGTGCCGGGCGGATATATCTACACGACTCGCCAGCTGGTAACGCTGATGAACAGCGAGGCGGAGCTGGCAGCAGTGCTGGGGCACGAGGTCGGTCATGTGGCCGCGCGACATTCGCAGCGGCGCCAGAAGGCGGCGCAGACCAATTCGATCCTTGGGGTGCTGGGGGCGATCGGTTCCTCCCTTCTGCTCGGCAATTCGCAGATCGGCAGCTCACTGACGCGCGGCATCCTCCAAGGTTCGCAGTTGCTGACCTTGCGCTTCAGCCGCAAGCAGGAGCTTGAGGCGGATAATCTCGGCATCCAGTATCTGGGCCGCGCAGGCTATGATCGGCGCGCGATGGGGACGGTGCTGGCGAGCCTTGCCGCGCAGAACGCGCTCGATGCGCGGTTGCAGGGTCGCAATGCTGGCGTGCCCGAATGGGCCTCGACCCACCCCGATCCTGCGAGCCGGGTCAAGAGCGCGCTCGCCAAAGCCGGTGCGGTGGGAACGAGCGGAGCCGGTGTCACCAGCCGCGACACTTTTCTCACCCGGATTGATGGGCTGCTCTACGGCGATGATCCCGCGCAGGGGCTGATCGAGGGCAGCACCTTCATCCACCCCGAACTGCGCCTCGCCTTCACCGCGCCGCAGGGCTTCTACATGGTCAATGGCAGTAGTGCGGTCAGCATTCAGGGGCAGGGCGGGCAGGCGCAAATGACGCTCGCGCCGTACAACAGCGATCTTGAAACCTATGTCCGACAGCAGTTTGCCGCGCTCGGAGGGCAGAACGCGAGCCTTGCGCCTTCGCAACTGCAACGCACCACGGTCAACGGGTTGCCCGCAGTCTATGGTACGGCGCGGGTCAACAATGGCCAGTCCCAGGTTGATGTGGTGGTGTTCGCCTACGAATTCGCGCGCGACAAGGCCTATCACTTCACCGCAATTGCGCCTGCTGGCCGGGCGGACACGTTCAATCCGATGTTCCAGTCGATGCGGCGTTTGACCTCGTCAGAGGCGACCAGCGTGGTCCCCAAAAAGCTGCAAGTGGTAACGGTGGCGCGCGGTGATACGGTAGCAAGTCTGGCGCAGCGAATGGCTTACCCGGCCGCGCAGGAAGAACGCTTCCGGGTGCTCAACGCGCTGGGGAGCCGCGACGGGGTGACCCCGGGTCAGAAAGTAAAGCTGGTGGTGCGCGCGCGTTGATGTCCCAGTTCGGTTGCGCGAACCTTTAGCTCGGGGCCCTTTCGTTCTGGGTTGCCGCAAACAAGCTGTACGCAAAAAAAGCGGCGGGGATTGCTCCCCGCCGCCTTCATTTTGGAACTGACTTCAGCGCTATTATGCGCCGCCAGTCACGCCCGGCTGCATCTTGGAGTTGACGTTGTTGAAGGTGCCCGACAGCGTGCCGCCGAGCGAGGTCATCGCGGTGATCGCGGCAACGGCGATCAGAGCAGCGATCAGGCCGTATTCGATGGCGGTGGCGCCCTGCTCGTCACGAACGAGGTTCTTGAAGAAGGTCATTGCTAGTCTCCTGGTTTGGTCTTGGTCCCAAGCCCCCATTGCGGTGGGCCTTCGTGTAATTATGCGATACCTATTGATAAATACTTAATCGACATTCACGTCCGTCTTAGTTTGTCATTGCATCGACGCTTTCGCTTTCGACCCTGTTCCACATGTCAACCGTCGCACTGGCGACACCTTGTAGAGCAGCAATCATAGCAACAACAATCAGTGCGGCGATCAGGCCGTATTCGATAGCCGTGGCGCCAGCGGTGTCATTCTGCAAACGCTTTAAGAAATTTGCGATCATGACTTTCCCACCCGTGTTTTGTCACACTGACGATCCTAAAAATCCGTTATAAATCTTAAGAAAAGGTTGATGAAACGCTTTGCAATGGAAAGAATTCCGACATGATGATCGGCTGGACCGCAGTTGTCGCCGGAGCCTTGCACCGCGCAGATGGGCGCTGGCTGCTGCACCGCCGCCCTGAGGGCAAGCACCACGCGGGGCTGTGGGAATTCCCTGGCGGTAAGATCGAAGCCCATGAAATGCCGCTTGAATCTCTGGTTCGCGAGTTGGTTGAGGAGCTTGGGATCCGGTGCCTTGGGGAAGCCTGCAAGCCGGTTGCATTTGCCGAAACGGGGGCGGCGGGGACGCCCGGCGCGCTTGTCATCCTGCTTTACACCGTAGCTGGATGGGAGGGCGATCCCGCCGCGCTGGAGGGCGGCGCGATAGGGTGGTTCACCCCGGCCGAGGCACTCGCACTGCCCAAGCCGCCGCTCGATGTTGTGCTTGCCGCGCAGCTGTTCCCAAATAGTTGATTTGCGCCGTAGCCCGCAACACCTCCATACCCCTCTTGCCAATCCTAGCCGACCCCCGTATGTGCCCGCTCCTCAGCGCGCACCCGTAGCTCAGCTGGATAGAGCACCAGACTACGAATCTGGGGGCCGGAGGTTCGAATCCTTCCGGGTGCACCAACAAGGCCCGCTTCTCGCAAGAGGGGCGGGCCTTGTTGGTTTTAGAGCTTATTTGCCTACCGGCAACGCTGGGCGTAAGCCTGCCGGAGGGGGCCACCGGCTGGCAGGCGCCACAATCATGAGACGCTCTTGCAATACCTGCAGCACCGATATCCGCAATTCAGGGTGCTGACACTAATCCCCCACACTATCCTCAAGCGCGTGCATATCCTCGTCCGACAGACCGAAGTGGTGCCCGGCCTCATGGATCACCACGTGGCGCACTAGCGCGGAAAACGTGACGCCGGTTTCGGCCATTTCCTCCATCAGCGGCTGGCGGAATAGCGTGATAATCGGAGGCATCACTTCGTGATCCCATTGCGACTGCTCGGGCAGGGCGACGCCTTCGTATAACCCGGTCAGCTCCCAGCGATCGTGTATCCCCACTCCCGCGAGCTGTTCCGGCGTGGCAAATTCCTCCACCCTGAGCACCACATTATCGAGCTTTTCGCGGAACATCTGCGGCAGGCGCGCCAGCACACCGAGCGCTTCGGCTTCAAAATCTCCGATGCTGGGGAATTTTTCAGCGCTGGCATCGCGCACGGGCTTGCTCCTCGATTGCGGAAAAATGGGGGGATGAATTGCCGACAATTATAATTGCATTTGTCACATGGGGATGCTCCCTTCATCCGCAATCGGCGTGCCTGCGCGGAACGCCTTGCGTCGTTGATGGTTTACGGGACTTCGGATCGACCGGCGAGGGCCGCTTGGCCTCTGCATTGCGAAGAAAGACAATAGCCGATGAATTATCTCACTGCGGCCCATGAACACGATCATGATTTCGATCCCGAGAACCCGCTCGGCAAGCCCGATGTTCCCGACAATGTGCAGGACGCGATCCGCACGTTAATCGCATGGGCGGGGGATGATCCGGACCGTGAGGGCCTGCGCGATACTCCGAAGCGGGTGGGGCGCGCTTGGCTCGAATACTGTGGAGGCTACAAGGAAGACCCAGCGATCCACCTTTCGCGGATCTTCCACGAGGTGGGTGGTTATGACGAGATCGTGCTGCTCAAGGACATCCCGTTCCAGTCGCATTGCGAACACCACATGGCGCCGATCATTGGCAAGGCGGCGATCGCCTATCTGCCCAACAACAAGGTCGTCGGCATCTCCAAGCTCGTGCGTGTGCTTCACGGCTATGCGAGCCGGTTGCAGATTCAGGAGCGGCTGACCGCCGAGGTCGCCAAGTGCATCTGGGACAATCTCGAACCTAACGGCGTGGCGGTGGTGATCGAAGCGCAGCACGGCTGCATGACCGGGCGCGGGGTCAAAACCCCGGGCGTGGGGATGATTACCAGCCGGGTGCTCGGCTGCTTCATGGACGATCATCGCAGCCGCAAGGAAGTTATGAGCCTGATGGGCTATTGATTGCTGCCTGTGGGCGCGGCCACGAAAAAGGGCGCTCCCCGGCAGAAGCGCCCTTATTGTTTCAGGGGGTGCGGCGTGCTGCTTACATCTGGCCGAGCATGTGCTCCGCGCTCGAAACCTTGAAGTCGCCCGGGGCTTCGACGTTGAGCTGTTCGACCACGCCGTCATTGATCACCATCGAGAAGCGCTGACCGCGCTTGCCCATGCCGAAGCCCGAGCCGTCCATGGTGAGGCCGAGCGCTTCGACGAATTCGGCGTTGCCGTCAGCGAGCATGGTGATGGCATCGCTGCCCGCAGCTTTGTTCCAGGCGCCCATCACGAAGGCATCGTTGACCGCGGTGCCGACGATTTCATCGACGCCCTTGGCCATTAAGTCGCCTGCCTTATCGACAAAGCCCGGAAGGTGCTTGGCCGAACAGGTTGGGGTGAAGGCGCCGGGAACCGAGAACAGCGCAACGCGCTTGCCCGCGAAATATTCGGTGGACTTGACTGCCTGCGGCCCTTCAGCAGTGGCCTTGACCAGAGTGACTTCGGGGAGCGTGTCGCCAACGGAGATCGTCATGGTGTGTGCATCCTCTTCATGCAGGGGAGTAATCGGGCCTCTCTATAGCGTGTGGTAGTGCGCGGGCAACAAATAGACATATAAAGATAAGTTTATATTTGCCTCCGGCGCGGCAGGTCGCTAGGGGCCGTGTCCAGAAGGATCACCCCCTTCACGGGGGCCCCGATCTGCGCTTAGGAGACACATTATGGCTACTCTCGCTGCTGCCCCGACCCACGAATATGTCATCAAGGACATCTCGCTCGCCCGCTTCGGCCGCGATGAGATCCATATTGCCGAAACCGAAATGCCCGGCCTGATGGCGCTGCGCGAGGAATATGGCGCGGCTCAGCCCCTAAAGGGTGCGCGGATCACCGGCTCGCTCCACATGACGATCCAGACCGCGGTGCTGATCGAGACGCTGGTGGCATTGGGCGCCGAAGTGCGTTGGGCGACCTGCAACATCTTTTCGACCCAGGACCACGCAGCGGCGGCCATCGCCGAAAGTGGCATTCCGGTATTCGCGATCAAGGGCGAGACGCTGGCTGAGTATTGGGACTATGTCGGCCGCATCTTTGACTGGGCGACCGAGGATAATCTTGACCTCACCTGCAACCTGATCCTCGATGATGGCGGCGATGCCACCATGTTCGCGCTGTGGGGCGCGCGGATCGAAGCAGGCGAGGAAATGGGCGAGCCGACGAACGCCGAGGAAATCGAATTCCAGCGCGCGCTCAAGGCTTACGTCGCGGCCAAGCCGGGCTACCTCACCCGGACCGTCAAGGCGATCAAGGGCGTCTCGGAAGAGACCACGACCGGCGTCATGCGGCTCTACCAAATCGCCAAGGCGGGCAAGCTCCCGTTCCCGGCGATTAACGTCAATGACAGCGTCACCAAGTCGAAGTTTGACAATCTTTATGGCTGCAAGGAATCGCTGGTCGACGCGATCCGCCGCGGTACCGACGTGATGCTGGCCGGCAAGGTTGCTTGCGTTGCGGGCTATGGCGACGTCGGCAAGGGTTCTGCGGCCTCGCTGCGTGACGGCGGCGCGCGTGTGATGGTGACCGAGATCGACCCGATCTGCGCGCTTCAGGCCGCGATGGATGGTTTTGAGGTCGTCACCATGGAAGACGCCGTCAAGCGCGCCGATATCTTCGTTACTGCCACCGGCAACGAAGACGTGATCACTGCCGAACATATGATGGGCATGAAGGCGATGGCGATCGTGTGCAACATCGGCCACTTTGACAGCGAAATCCAGATCAGCGCGCTCAGCAATTATGACTGGCGCGAAGTTAAGGAAGGTACCGACCTCGTTACCTTCCCCGATGGCAAGTCGATCATCATCCTCGCCAAGGGCCGGCTGGTGAACCTCGGCTGCGCAACCGGCCACCCGAGCTTCGTGATGAGCGCAAGCTTCACCAATCAGACGCTTGCTCAGATCGAATTGTTCACGAAGGCGGACGAATACGGCAACGATGTGTATGTCCTGCCAAAGCACCTCGATGAGAAGGTCGCCGCGCTTCACCTGGAAAAGCTCGGCGTGAAGCTGACCCAGCTGTCGGGCAAGCAGGCAAGCTATATCGGCGTGCCGCAGGCCGGCCCGTACAAGCCGGATCACTACCGCTACTGATCGCAGGCCAAACCGCCCGCCCCGGTCCTGTTTTTGCACGGGACCGTGGGCGGGCGGGCTCCCGCGCTTAATTGGCCCGTTGCACTGGCGCGCCTGCGCGCATAGCGGTTGAGGGATGGATCTATCGCCTCTTTCGCTGGTGCTTATCGCGCTCGTGCTGGCCGCCTGGGCGGTCGGCGCGGCGCTGGTGGTGCTGCGCGCCAACCGCGGTGTAAAGCGCGCGCGGGCGCAGCGGACCACCATGAAGCGAGTGCAGACCCTGCTCGATGTCGCTCCGGCGTTGCCGCTGCTGGTGCGGGTCGACGGGCGGATCGAGGCGCCTGACAGACTGGCGCGGATGCTGGGTCTTGCAGCGATGCCCAAATATCTCACAGAGCTTGCCGCCCTCCCGGACAAGCCCGCTGGCGGCGGCCTTGCGCCCGCGCAGCTCGATCAGCTGTGGGCCAAGATCCAGACCACCCAGAAAAGCGCTGCGCCCTTCCGAATGGCGATCAACCTGCCGCGCTCGCAGCGCAGTCTGGCACTCTACGGCACGCTAGCCGATCCGCAGGTCTCACCGGGCGGGGCCGCGCTGGTGTGGGTGTTCGACTTTACCGAAAGCCACGCCGAAATGGCCCGTCTGCGCGCCGCCGCCGCGCGCGCCACGGGTGATTTTGGCGCGCTGGTCGGGTTGATTGAGGCCGCGCCGATGCCGATGTGGTTCCGCGGCAGCGATCTGTCGTTGCAACTCGTCAACCAAGCCTATGTCGATGCCGTTGGCGCGGCCAGCGCTGCCGAGGTGGTGCAGGGCCAGATCGAACTGCTCGAGCCTGAGGAGGGGCGCTTCCCCGGCGACATCGCCCGCGCGACTCTTCAGAGCCAGGATAAGTCCGAACGGATCGTCGCCGCCACCATCCACGGTGCACGCCGCACTTTGCGTGTCAGCGACCTGCCGCTCGGGCAGGAGGGCGTGGCCGGGTACGCCATCGATATCGAGGAACAGCAGCAGGTCGCGCGCGAATTCCGCGCCTTCCGCGATGCTCAGCGCGCGCTGCTAGATCAGCTGTCAGTGGGGGTGGCGCTGTTCGATGGCGAGGAGCGACTAACCTTTGCCAACCGCCCGTTCAGGCGATTGTTCTCGCTGACCGAGGAGGCAATCGAGGCGCTTACACCGTTCGAACGCTTCCTGGCCGAAGCGCGCGAGCGCGGGCGTACGCCCGAGGTGCGCGACTTCCCCGAATGGCGGCGCGAGCGCGCAGGCTGGTTCGAAATGCGCGAATCGCTTGAGGAAGCCTGGCCGCTGCCCGGTGGCACGCACCTGCGCGTGGTCGCTCAACCGATGCCAGACGGGGGCCTCGTGCTGATCACCGAAGACCGCACCGAAAGCCTTGCGCTTTCCGCAGTCCGCGACACCCTGCTGCGCACCCGCACCGCGACGCTCGATAGCCTGTTCGAAGCGCTGGCGATCTTTGCCCCCGATGGCTCGGTGCAGCTTTGGAACCGCAGCTTTGCGGGCACCTGGGGGCTGACCCCAGAACTGCTTGACCGTCACCCCAGCGCCGACGAATTGCTGAACGCAATCGGGCGCAATCTCGTGCACCCTGAGGAGGCCGGGCTGATCGGCGCGGCGGTGCGCGCGGCCACGCTCGACCGGCGCGAGAAGGGCGGGCAGGTGGATCTCGCAGACGGGCGCACCCTGCGCTTTGCGGGCATCCCGCTGCCCGACGGCAATGGCCTGCTGACCGTGCTCGATATCACTGCCTCGCAGAAGGCCGAGCAAGCCCTGCGCGAACGCGCTGAGGCGCTGGAGGAGGCCGATTCGGTCAAGGCACGCTTCCTCGCCAACATGTCCTATGAATTCCGCACCCCGCTCACCACCATTGGCGGCTACGCCGAGCTGCTCAAGAGCGGGGCGGCGCAAGGCCCGAAGCAGGAGAGCGAATATCTGGATACCATCCTTGTTGCGGTTGCGCGCCTGACTGAACAGGTGGAAAACGTGCTCGACCTCTCGCAGAGCGAGGCTGGGCTGCTGCCGATCCGTAAGGAGCGGCTCGACATGCTCGATTTCCTCACCACCCTGGTGCGCGAGCGCGAGGTTGCGATCATCGGCGCCGGGCTGAGCCTCGATCTCAAGGGGCGGCGCGGCCGGGTGGTCGCGGCCGATCCGCGCCAGCTTGGCCGCGCGGTCGGCAATCTCATCGATAATGCCATCGCCGGCACGCCTGAGGGCGGCCGGATCGTAATCGAGATCAAGAAAGCACCCGAAGACGCCGACTGGGCGATTGAGATCAGCATTGCTGAT
>JBBQWH010000058.1:0-15985 GCA_038210785.1 Sphingomonadales bacterium
CTGCCCGTTCTCGACCGGGGTCAGCCGCAAGGTGCGGATCGCCACATTGAAGGCGGCATTGCCGTCTGCGTCGATCCGGCCGATCGCCCCGCAATAGGCGCCCCGCGCATCGCGTTCGATATCGCCGAGCAGCTCCATCGCCCGGATCTTGGGCGCGCCCGTGATCGACCCGCACGGGAACAGCGCGCGCACCAGATCCATCGCGCCCTTGCCGGGGCTGAGCCGCGCGCGCACGGTCGAGACCATCTGATGTACCGTCGGATAGCTCTCCACCGCGAACGGCGCATCGACGACGACGCTTCCCGCTTCGGCGACGCGCGCGAGATCATTGCGCATAAGATCGACGATCATCAGGTTTTCAGCGCGGTCCTTGACCGAGGTGGCGAGATCTTGTGCCCATGCGCGGTCAACCGCCGGATCGGCGGAACGAGGGCGCGTGCCCTTCATCGGTTTGACCTTGGCTTCTGTCCCCTGAAGCGCGACGAACAGTTCGGGCGAGAAGCTCAAGAGCCAGTGCGAGCCATCGAAAATCAGCCCGCCATAGCCCGCGCCCGCCGCATCGCGCAGCGCCGCATACAGCCCCACCGGATCGCCCCGGAACGATCCGGCAAGGGTATAGGTGAGGTTGGCCTGATAGATGTCGCCCGCATGGATCGCCGCGCGCAACGCCGCGAAGGCCTTAATGTAACCGCCGGGCGAAAGCTGCGGCTCCATCGGACCGAGCGTACCTGCGCCTTGGGCGCGGGCTTCCAGCCAACCGGGGACGTCGGCGGCCGCGATCCGCCTCGGCGCATCGAACAGCGCGAGCCACACCAGCGGCCCCGCAGCGCCGGTGCGCGCGGCCGCCAGCGCCGCCAGCTTCGGTTCCAGCGCGAGGCCCGCCTCATAGGCGATATAACCCGCCAGCGACCCGCCGCCCGCCCGCCGCGCTGTCTCGGCTGCGGCGAGCACGGCTTCGACCTCGCCCGGCCGATGCGCAACGAACAGCGCGCGCGGCGCTTCATACAGCAGCGCATCGGCGGCGGTTGCCCCGGTGCGCGCATCATCAAGCAGGACGAATGGCGTTGGCTTATCCATCTGCGCCAGCCTTAGCCAAAACCGCGCTTCTGTCGAGAACTTGACCGCTGCGCCTGCCCCCTGCACATGGCCGGAACGGCTTTCACGCGCGGGGACAGGTTATGGCGGACACTGGGGCGGACACTGGGGCGGACACGGCGAGCGACATTTTTCTCGGCCTTGGCGCGGATGGATCGCGTCAGGCGCTGGCGCTGAGCCGGTCGAACCGCCACGGGCTGATCGCCGGCGCGACCGGGACCGGCAAGACCGTGACCTTGCAGGGCATCGCAGAGAGCTTTTCGGCTGCCGGGGTTCCGGTGTTCGTGGCTGATGTGAAGGGCGACCTGTCGGGCATTGCCATGCCCGGATCGCCGAGCTTCAAGCATGCCGCCAAGCTTGAATCGCGCGCCGAGGAACTTGGCATTACCGACTATGCCTATTCGGACAATCCGGTGATCTTCTGGGATTTGTACGGCGAGCAGGGCCATCCGATCCGCACCACCGTTTCGGAAATGGGCCCGCTGCTGCTGGCGCGCCTGCTCGACCTCAACGAGACGCAGGAAGGCGTGCTGCAGATCATTTTCCGCCACGCGGACGAGAACGGGCTGCTGCTGCTCGATTTTGCTGATCTGGCCGCGCTGCTGGCCTGGGCGAACGCCAATGCCGCCGAGCTTTCGGGCAAGTATGGCAATGTCACCAAGCCCTCGGTCGGGTCGATCCAGCGGCAATTGCTGAGCTTCGAGGCACAGGGTGCAGACCATTTCTTCGGCGAGCCCGCGCTTGAGATCGACGATTTCCTGCGCGTTGACGAGCAGGGGCGCGGCTATATCAACGTGCTCGCCGCCGACCAGCTGATGCGCAGCCCTAAGCTTTACGCCACCTTTCTGCTGTGGCTGCTGGCCGAATTGTTTGAAAGCCTGCCCGAGGTCGGCGATCCCGAAAAGCCCCGCCTCGTGTTCTTCTTCGACGAGGCGCATCTCTTGTTCAGCGATGCGCCGGACGCTTTGCAGGACACAATCGAGCAGGTGGTGCGGCTGATCCGGTCCAAGGGCGTCGGGGTGTTTTTCGTCACTCAGAACCCGATCGATATTCCTGAGAAAGTCGCGGGCCAATTGGGCAACCGGGTGCAGCACGCGCTGCGCGCTTTCACCCCGCGCGATCAGCGCGCGATCAAGGCTGCGGCCGAGACCTTCCGGATCAATCCCAAGCTCGATGTCGAGAGCGCGATCACCGAGCTGAAGGTGGGTGAGGCGCTGGTCTCGACGCTCGATGAGGACGGCGCGCCGACGATTGTCGAGCGCACACTGATCAAGCCGCCGCGCTCGCGTCTCGGCCCGGTGACGCCCAAGGAGCGAGCGATCATCCAGTCGATCAGCCCGCTCGATGGCAAGTACGACACCCGCGTGAACCGCGAGAGTGCCGCCGAGGTGCTCGCCGCCAAAGCCGCCGATGCTGCAGCGACTGCCGAGCAGGTCGACGCGACCAGCGAGGAGGCGGTACGCGGGCAAGCGCGCAAGAGCCCAAGCCTGTGGGGCAAGGCGTTGAGCCAAGGGGCCAAGGTTGCGCTGGGCGGGGCGGCCGGGGTTGCCGCGACGAAAATGCTCGGCAAGAAGAGCCGCGCCAATCCGGTTGCGTCGGGCGTTACTTCGGCGGTGGGATCAATCGCGACCGATCTCGCCGGGCCGATCGTCGGGCGGTTCGTGAGGAACCTGATCGGCGGGCTGATGCGCTGAGGCGGCGTCGGCCCGAGTGGCAATGTTTCATGTGAAACATTGCCGCGTGCGGGTCTGGCGCGGCCTAGAGGGGGTCTGGGCGGGGTCTAGCGCGGGCGGTGCTGGGTGCCTTCGCCGGCAGTGATGAAGATTGCGCTGGCCGGTTCGGCAATGTCGGCGGTGTGCCACACGCCGGGCGGATTAATCGCATATTCGCCTGCCGCCAACGCGAGGCTCGCGCGTCGACCATCCGGGAATTCCTGCACCAGGACCAGCGCGCCAGCGGTGCAGATCACCACTTCGGCGCCGTGCGGGTGCATCTCCCACGATGTCCAATCCTCGGTGAAGCTGTATTGCGACACCAGCCGCCCTTCCGCTCCATCAGCTGCGGCACGCGCGGCGTAATCGCCATACCACTCCATCCCGGTGAAGGGTGGCAGCACTTCGGCCGCAGCGCCCAGCCCCAGGTGGATGAACCGCTCGTTCAGCCGGGACGCGCTCATCCCTCGCCGTCAGCAGACGCGACCATGCAGAACGCATTCAGCTTATTGCCATCGGGGTCGCGGAAATAGGCGGCGAAAAAGCCGTCCTCGCCGCGCGGCCCCGGCGGACCTTCGCAGCTTCCGCCGTGCGCCATCGCGATCGCATGCACGGCCTCGACATCCTCGGGCGTTTTCACTTCGAGCGCGACCATCACCCCGTTTCCGACGCTCGCCGCCTCGCCATCGAACGGTACCGTCGCCGCGATCCCCGGCGCGCCGCCCCATTCGCCCCAGGCGATGAACGCTTCGGTATCCATCATCCGCCCGACCCCGAAATGCGCGGCCAGCGCGTCATAGAACGCCGCCGCGCGCGGCAGATCATTGGTCCCCAAAGTAACATAGCCGATCATGTGTCATTCCTCCCAAGCAATGCGACTCGCGATACGAGAACATTACAGGAACATCGGCGGAGCAACAAGGGTCTGGCAGCATCTCCCTTCCCAAGGCGGAAGGGCTGTCAGAAGGCGGTTAGAGCGGCAGCGTCTCGCGCTCCAGCCACGCGAGATCCGCGCCATCGAGCCGCGGGCTGAGCAGCGCACGCACCTTCGCATGATAGCCATCGACCCACGCGATCTCGTCCGCCGTCAGTAGCGACGTATCGATCAGCCTGCGGTCCAGCGGCACAAACGTCAGTGTCTCGAACCCGAGATAGCGGCCTTCCGCGCCCGCGATCTCGCGTTCCTCGACCAGCACCAGATTCTCGATCCGGATGCCGAAGCTGGCCTGCTTGTAATAACCCGGCTCGTTCGAGAGGATCATGCCAGCAAACAGCTCTTGCCCGGTCCCTGCCTGCCCGCCCGCAGACTTGGCGATGCGCTGCGGGCCTTCGTGCACCGCCAGAAAGCTGCCGACCCCGTGGCCGGTGCCGTGGGCGTAATCGACCCCTGCCTCCCACAGATATTGCCGCGCCAGCACGTCGATCTGCCCGCCGGACGTGCCTTGCGGGAACACCGCGCGGGCGATCTGAATGTGGCCCTTGAGCACACGGGTGAAGCGGTCGCGCATTTCGGCGGTGGGTTCACCCAAACCGTCGGGCGTCCCGATCCATACCGTGCGGGTAATGTCGGTCGTGCCGCCCCCGAACTGATCGGCGTATTGCCCGCCCGAATCGACCAGATAGATCGAGCCCGGCGGGATCGGGATATTGCTGTCCTCGTCGACCTTGTAATGCGGCAGGGCGGCGTGGCCGGCGGCGGCCGAGATGGTGTCGAACGAGAGATCGCGCAGGCCGGGGTCTTGCTCGCGGAACGCCTGAAGCTTGGCGGCGGCGGTCAATTCGTCGACCCCGCCGCCCGGCGCTTCGATTGCCAACCAGCGCAGGAAGCGGCTCACCGCCGCGCCGTCGCGCGCCTGCGCGTCGCGGTGGCCCTGTTGTTCGCACGGGTTCTTGATCGCTTTGGCAAGGATCGTCGGATCGCGCTTGAATGTGAAGCTGGCGCCGCCCGCGCGCAAGGCATGGGCAATCCCGACCACGGCAAAGTCCGGATCGAGCGCGACGCTCTTGCCCGAAAGCTCGCCCAGCGCGCCCGCGAACGCCGCGCGGGTCCGAATCGTCACGGCATTGCCGAGGTGGCGCGTGAGTTCGGGCGTGACTTTCTCGGGCGCGATGAACAGCTCGGCGCTGCCGTCGCGATGCGCGATCACATAGGACAGTGCGACCGGCGTATGCGCGACATCGGCCCCGCGGATATTGAGCAGCCACGCAATCGAATCGAGCGCGGGGATCACCACTGCGTCATGGCCTTCTTTCGCCAGCCAATCAGCGACGCCCGCGCGTTTCTCCGCCGAGGATTGCCCCGCGAGCGAATCATCATGCGGGATCGCCGTTGCGGGCGAGGGGGCAGGTCGGTCACCCCACACTGCGTCGATCGGGTTGCTGCCGGCAGCCTCCAGCGCGATGCCCTTGGCGGCGAGTTTCTGCCCCAACGCCTCGGCGAAGGCGAAGGTATGCAGCCACGGGTCATAGGCGATCTGCGCGCCGCTCTCGCACACTTCGGCAAGCCAGCCTGCCAGCGTATCGCCGGGCACACTTTTGTAATCGAACAGCGCTCCGTCGACCTGCTCGCGCACCTGCACGGTGTAGCGCCCGTCGACGAAGATCGCCGCATGATCGAGGGTAACCGCGGCAAACCCGGCCGATCCGCGAAAGCCCGTCAGCCATGCAAGGCGCTGGGCATAGTCGCCGACATATTCGCTCATGTGCTCATCGCTGATCGGGATGATGAAGCCGCTGAGGCCCCGGCGCATCAGCTCCTCCCGCAAAGCGGCAAGGCGGGCTTCATGGGTCTGCATCAGCATAGGGTCGATCCTCAGGCATCGGCGCAGGCTCTTGCCGCGCGGGAAACTCTCACTAGAACCACCGATATAGGCCCAAAACCCGAAGCTTTCCACCCAGACCAATGACTAGGACTGCGACCAATGACCCACCGGATCAGCACACACGCTCTTGCTCTGGGGCTTGTAGCCACCACCTTTGTTCCTGCTGCCGCATCGGCGGCCTCAAGTGAGGATTCTCCCCGAGTGACCACATCTGCCGCCGCCGCCGAAACTGCCGCCGACGCCCCCGCCGTTAGTGTGGCTGAGATGCTGCCCCCCGTCGCCGAGAAGCGCCCGCACACCTACACCCACCACGGGATCACCATCGAAGATCCCTATGACTGGCTGTATGACAAGTCCTATCCCGCCGTGGATGACGAGGCTGTGCTGAACCACCTCAAGGCTGAAAACGCTTATTTCGAGGACAAGATGGCAGCGCAAACGCCGCTGACCGAAGCGCTGTTCACCGAAATGCGCGGCCGGATCAAGGAAGACGAAAGCACCGTCCCGCAGAAGGATGGCGATTATCTCTACTGGTCCGAGTTCGAGGAAGGCGCGCAGTATCGCAAGCACTACCGCAAGGCTGTGGCAGGTGGTGATGCGGAGCTGTTGCTCGATGAAAACGTGCTGGCAGAAGGCCTCGAATATTTTCGCCTTGGTGCGGCTTCGATCAGCCAGAACCAGCGCTATCTGGCATACTCGACCGACACCAATGGTTCGGAACGTTACACCGCGCGGATCAAGGATTTGCAGACCGGCGAGCTGCTGGCCGACGAACTCACCAACCTGCGCGGCGATCTGGTGTGGGTCGCGAATGATACCGCGCTGGTCTATGGCCCCTCGACCGAGGAATGGCGCACACTTGAGGCCAGGTTGCATGTGATCGGCATGCCGGTCGAGCAGGATGTGACACTCTACCAGGAAGCCGATCAAAGCTTTGGCGTGGGCACCGGGCTGACCGCGCAGGAAGACTGGCTGATCATCGCCACCGGCGACAACGAGACCAGCGAAGTGCGCATCGTCCCCGCTGCCGATCCCACCGCTGCGCCGATCTTGGTGAAGGCGCGCGAGAAGGGCGTCGAATACTCGGTCGATGTGCGGGACGGGGAGCTGTGGGTGTGGACCAATGACGACCACATCAACTTCCGCTTCGCCAAAGCTCCGCTCGCCAATCCGGCAGCGTGGGAGACGGTGCTCGCGGGCTCGGACGAGTTTTATCTGACCGGATTTGATCTGTTCAAGGACTTCTTCGTCACCGAAGGGCGGCTGGGCGGGCTCGACCAGATCCAGCTGCGTCAATATGCCGCTCCCGCCAAGATCACGCCGATCGCCTTCCCCGAAGCCAGTTACACCGCCGGGCTCTCCAACAACCCCGAATATGCGGTGAGCAAGCTGCGCCTGTCGTATCAGAGCATGGTCACGCCGAGCACGGTCTATGATTATGATGTTGCGACAGCCAGCTTCGAGCAATTGAAGCAGCAGGAAATCCCCAGCGGCTACGATGCCTCGCGTTATGTCACCGAGCGGGTGAGCATTCCCGCGCGCGACGGGACAATGGTGCCGGTCAGCATCGTGATGCGCAAGGACCGCGCCGCAATCTTGCAGAAAGCGGGCATCGAAGGGCCGGGGCCGCTGCACCTTTATGCTTACGGCGCCTATGGCTATGCGATCCCGCCGGGGTTCTCGACCACGCGCCTCAGCCTCGTGGACCGCGGGTTTGCCTATGCCATCGCGCATATTCGCGGCGGGGATGATCTGGGGCGGCGCTGGTATCTGCAGGGCAAGCTGTTCGAGCGGACCAACACCTTCAACGATTTCGTCGATGCCGGGCGCGGGTTGATCGCCAAGGGCTTCACTGCTGAGGGCAAGGTCACCGCCAGCGGCGGATCGGCCGGCGGCGAGTTGATGGGCGCGATCATCAATCAGGACCCCAAGCAATATGGCGCGATTGTCGCCCATGTGCCGTTCGTCGATGTGCTGGGCACGATGCTCAACGAAAAGCTGCCGCTCACTCCGGGCGAATGGCAGGAATGGGGCAATCCGATCGAGGACAAGGCGGCATTTGCCTACCTCTTGTCCTATTCGCCTTACGATCAGGTGGTCGCCAAGGACTACCCGCCGATGCTGGTGACCGCAGGGCTTAACGATCCACGCGTGACCTATTGGGAACCGGCCAAGTGGGTCGCCAAGCTGCGCGAGTTCAAGACCGACGATAATCTGCTGCTGATGAAGACCAACATGGGCGCAGGCCACGGCGGGCAGTCAGGGCGGTGGAATTCGCTCAAGGAAACGGCGGAGGAATACGCCTTTATCCTGTGGCAGATGGGGATGGCCCCCCGCCCTGTTGAGGCCCCGCAAAACTGACCAGTTCCGGGGGAAGTGACACGTTGTATCGGATCGCTTCCTCCACCAGCTTGATCACGATGCTCTCCATCTCCGGGCCGAACATCGCCAGCTTGAGGTAAAGCGCGGGCACTGCGCGGATAAGGCCGAAGCCCGCTTCCTTGCCGAACACCGGGATCGGGCCGCTGGGCAGCGGGCGCTTGTCGAGATCTGGAGTGACCTGCCACACCATCCCGACCTTACGGCTGTTGAAGATCGCCATCAACCGGCCGTAATCCGCTGCCAGCAGCACCGGCGGCATCGCGGCAAGATAGCGGCACGCCGCAACCGCCGCAGTGCGATCCTTCAACCCGATTGCTCCTTCGAGCCAGCCGAGCGTTCGGCGAACATCCTCGCGGTCGGCCTCGGCGGCGTGTTCGAGCAGGTAATCATAACCCAGCATCGCGCCGTTCCACTTGCGCGGATCATGCGCGACCTCGCTCCAGAAGAGATCGACCGCATCGACCAGCGTCTCGAGCTTGCCGTCACGGTGGATGAACACGCCTTCCGGGGTCATCACAAATGCGCTGGCACCGGGGCGCTGATTGCTGAAATCCACCTTGGGACGAAAGCCGCGATCGGGCTTGCCGGGTTTGTCCTCTGCCATCCGATACCCCCCATTCTTGCGCAAAACCGCCGCCTTTATACCGCCTGCGGCCTAACAAGGCCTTGCGATCCTTGCTGCTGCGGTTGGGTGCGCCTAGCCGGACAGTCATGACCCCCCGCTTCGCGCTCTCCTTCACCGCGTCCCCTGCGCACATTGATGCGCTCGGCCACGTCAACAACACCGTGTGGGTGCAGTGGATTCAGGAGCTCGCCACCGCGCATTGGGACAATGCCGCGCGGCCGCAAGACCGCGAGGCGTTCTACTGGGTCGTGGTGCGGCACGAGATCGATTATCGCGGCAATATCGCGCTCGGCCAGAGCGTCACCGGCACGACGTGGATCGAAGGCGCAGGCCAAGGCGCGACCTCGCTGCGGCGGGCGGAGTTTACAGACGCTGCTGGCAAGCGCCTCGTCAGCGCCGCGACCACCTGGGCGATGATCGACCGGGTGAGCGGACGGCTGGCACGGGTAAGGCCGGAAGTGCTGGCGGCCTTTACAGGCGAATAGCTCAAACGGGAGCGGATCAAAGCACTCAAATAGCACTCTAAGCCGCGCGGCTGCTGCGGCCTTTTGGCGGCGCAGCGCTGAACACCGTCAGGCGCTCATAGGCGAGCCGGTTGCGCCCACTCGCCTTGGCTTCGTACATCAGCGCGTCGGCGCGGGCGTAGAACTCGGCGAAAGCCATCTTGTGGCGGCTGGCCTCGGCCACGACCACCACGCCCATGCTGGCAGTGACCGGCAGCTCGAGCCCCGGCACTTCGTTGGCGATCCGGATCGGGATCGCCTGGCGCAGCGCCTCCGCGCGCTCGACCGAGCGTTCGCCGCGCAGCAGCACAACAAATTCCTCGCCGCCCAGCCGCACCGCCAAGGTGTCGCGGTCGCCGCTGGCGCGGATTGCGCTGGCGCAGGCGATCAGCGCGGCATCGCCGACTTGGTGGCCGTGGAGATCGTTGATCGCCTTGAACCGGTCGAGATCGACCAGCGCAAAGGTATCGAAGCCCTGCACCAGCAGCTCGTCGAAGCGCGCCTCGATCGCCCGGCGGTTCATCAGGCCGGTGAGCGAATCGCGGGTCGAGATCTGTTCGAGCATCCGCGCCTCGGTCAGCGCTGCATCGCGCTCGAGCCGCACTGCCAGGAAGCGGTCGGCGATCGCGAGGCTGATCACCACCACCTCGATCCCGATCGCCACATACAGCATCTGGTCGAGGTTTGCGGGGCCGACATGCAGGCCCAGTCCGCGCAGCAGCCGCTCGGTCGAGGCGATGATGATCGGCGTCCACGCGACCGCGATGTAGCGCGCTGACCGGCTGCCGCGCAGCACAGCCTCCAGCACCGCGACGCTGATGACGATGATAAACGGCAGGAAGGTGATGAAATAGGCGCGGTCATCGAACGGCTGGGTCGCATCGAATTGCAGCGCGAAGAACCCGGGGACGATCATGTTGAAATAGCCCGCGCTCACCGTGATCCGGCGCATCAGTTTGGACTGCGCCCCGCGTTCAAGGAAGGCGACCAAGAACAGCGCTGAAAGCCCGGCGCCGATCGCGTAGGACAGCGGCGATACCACCGCCAGCACAAGCACCGGGAGGGTCATCAAGGCCGTGACCAACCCGCCCGCGGTCATCACATAGACCATCATCGCGCTGACCATCGCGGCGTGCATCACCACGAACCGCTCGCGCAGCACGACGAAGAAACTGATGTCGAACAATAGCGGCAGCACCAGCATGCCCATCACAAAGGCGAGCAGCATCATATCGATCTTGGGCCATTCGGCCCGGTTCGGATCATGCGTAACGCGCGCCTCGGTGAGCAGCGGGACCGAATGCGGCGCTTCGATCCGTGCTAGCAGCAGCCTTGTGTCCGGCGTGATTTTGGGTAGCGGCAGCCGGAACACCGGGCCGGACGCGAACGGCACCCCATCGGCCTCGCTGAACCGCTGCGAGCGGATCGTCCCGCCGGCGTCGATCGCGTAAAAGGTGATGCTCGTGAACCGGGTGAGGCGGCTGAAGAACTCGCGCGGGGGTGCTTCGCCCCGCCAGTTGGCGGCTTCAAACCGCAGCCACACCGTCGGCGCATCCGAGCGCCAGTTGCTATTGCTGCATATCCACCCGGCGCGCGGCTGCATGGCGGCCGCGGTGCGATCGGCCGGGGCGACGCTATGACACGTGGGAGCAAAGCTGGGCACGATATGATTGTCCGCAGCTGCCGGTCGGGCAGCCAGCAGTGTCAATAGTACAGCAGCCATGCAAAGCCGCAGGAGGAGGCGCAAACTTGCCATATCGGGGCCGTTACCATGCAAGCTCTTACGATGCTGTTAAGCGAAAAACCTCCATTTTGGATGATTATCAAGTCTTCTCATGATGTTGTGGATGCGCCAAGCCAGCCGGGCAGCACTGTACCGGTGAGGCCGCCATTGGCTTTGCGCAAGTAATAGGTTTGTCATCAAAGCCGCCTAGCGGATGATGGCAGGACGCTGTTTCGGCGCATCGGGATTGTTCATGTCAAATCGGTTTCGCGTTTTCGCCAAAGCTGGCGCCGTTCTTGGGCTTGCTGCAACAATGCTTGTTGGTTGTGATGCCGGCGGCGGGGCGCAATCGGTGCGTGCTGTTGGTTCTTCTACCATTTACCCCTTCGCCAAGCTGGTGGCCGAGAATTTCTCCCGCTCCAATCCGGATATGCGTTCGCCGCTGATCGAATCCACCGGTACCGGCAACGGCATCCAGCTGTTCTGCACCGGGCTCGGTCCCAACACGCCCGATATGGCCAATGCCTCGCGCCGGATGAAATCGTCCGAGTTCGAAGCCTGCCTCGCCAACGGGGTGGACGAGGTCATCGAATTGCAGGTTGGGCTCGATGGCATCGCGTTTGCCTCGGCCAAGGGCGGGATCATGCTGAACCTGTCGCCCAAGACGGTTTACGAAGCGCTCGCGGCCCGGCCCTATGGCAAGCCGCAGACCGCCAAGACGTGGAAGGATGTCGACCCGGCGCTGCCGGCCGATCCGATCCTGGTCTATGGCCCGCCGAGCACCTCGGGCACCCGCGATGCGCTCAAGGAATTGGTGCTCCACGTCGGCTGCGACACCGATCCGGCGATGAAGGCGTTGAAGGCGCAGAACGGCCAGCAATACACGCAGGTCTGCACCGAAGTGCGCGATGATGGCGCCTATGTCGACCAGGGCGAGCAGGACAATCTGATTGTTCAGAAGATCGTTGGCAATCCGCGCGCGGTGGGCGTTTTCGGGTACTCTTACATGGAGGAAAACGGCGACCGGGTGCAGGGCCTTCCGATGAACGGGGTCGCGCCGACTTACGAAAACATCGCCAACTTTGCCTATCCCGGTGCGCGCCCGTTGTATGTTTACGTCAAGAAGTCACACATGCGCGCCATTCCCGGGCTTGAGAATTTCATGAAGGAATGGGCCAAAAGCTGGGCCAAGGACGGCCCGCTGGCGCGAATCGGGATGGTGGCGATGCCGGCCGAGGCGATGGCGCTCAACGCCGCCAAGGTGCGCGACATGCCGCTGTTGACCATGCAGGAACTGGCCGAGAAATAGGACGCGCTTTGGCCTCGGGAACTCGGCGCGCTGATTGACGACAAAGGGAGAAGTTGGATGTCTGACGTCGTACTGGTTTCGCGATTGATCCGCCGGCCGGGCCGGGGTTCTGCTGCATTGCTGACACTTGCTGCGTTACTGGTGACGAGCGGATGCGGCGATGCCGCGGAGCAAGCCGATCCGATCACCGTAGTCGGCTCGTCGACAGTCTATCCCTTCGCCAACAAGGTCGGTGAGGGTTTCGTCGCCGCCAACGAAGGCATGGCGCAGCCGCGGATCGAATCCTCCGGCTCGAGCGACGGGATCTCCGCGTTTTGTGCCGGACAGGGCCCGGCCACGCCCGACGTCGTCAATTCCTCGCGCCGGATGACGCTGGCCGAGTTCGAGAGCTGCACCGCCAACGGGGTTGACGGGATTATCGAAGTCGAGGTCGGTCTTGACGGGATCGTGTTCGCCTCGTCCGCCAATGGCGGGATCGAGATCGCGCTCACCCGCGCCAATGTTTACAAGGCGATCGCAGCGATGCCGTTTGGACAGTCGCAAGGCGCCCAGACCTGGGCTGATGCCGATCCCAGCCTCCCGGCCAGGCCGATCGTGGTTTATGGCCCCCCCGCCAGTTCGGGCACCCGCGACGCGCTGCTCGATCTGGTGGTGCAGCCCGGCTGCAAGCAGAACGGCGCGATGGCCGCGCTCGAAGCCAGCGACAAGCCGACTTTCGAGCGGTTCTGCCATGCGCTGCGCAGCGATAGCGCATTTTCCAGCCAGGGTGAGCAGGACGACCTGATCGTCCGCAAGATCGCCACCAGCCCCGAGGCGATCGGGGTGCTCGGCTTCTCCTATCTCGGCAGCAATAGCGCGATCCTCAAACCGCTCTCGCTCGACGGCGTCCTGCCGACCCGCGAAACGATCAACGACGGCACCTATCCGGCCAGCCGCCCGCTGTTCATCTATGTCAAGAAAGCGCATCTCGGGGTTACTCCGGGGCTCGAGCAGTTCCTCGCCGAGTGGATCAAGAGCTGGGGCGACAATGGCCCGCTGGCGAAAATCGGGCTGGTGCCTTCGCACCCGGACCGGATGGCGAAGGCCACTTCGGCGATCCAGAACAAGACCGTGTTGACCGCTGCCGATTTCGGCGGCTGATCCCAAGCTAGCCCAATAGCTGACTAGATCGATTGCCGCAGGGCTCGCGCGCGGCTAGACCCGCGTCATGAGCGCGCGCAAAATCGCCAGCTGGCATCAGGCCGGCCTGATCGACGCAGACACGCGCGACCGGCTGACCGTCTACGAAGCTGCCAATGCCCGCCCGCTGGCGCTGTGGGCGGTGTTTGGCATCGGCGCGCTCGCAATCGCGCTGGGGCTGGTTTCTGTGGTGGCGGCCAACTGGGAGGACATTCCCGGACAGCTGCGGCTGGCGGTGCATCTGGCGTTGATCGCGGGGATGCTCGCCGCGCTGTTCTGGTGCGAGGCGCGGTTGGCTGCGAAGTCTCCCTGGGCGGTCGAAGCTTTGGTGTTCGTGACCGCCGCGCTGGGCCTCACCTTTTTCGGCCACCTCGGACAGGTTTATCAGACCTCCTCGCCGCTGTGGCAGCCGCTCGCGATGTGGCTGGCGCTGTTCGCCCCGCTGCTGCTGCTGCTGGGGCGCGGCTGGCCTTGCGCGCTTGCCGTGCTAGGCGGCGCGGTGTGGTGCGCGTGGGGGTATGCGAGCGCTATGTCCGGCTATGGCGCCGCGCGCGGTCCGGATTTCTTGTGGCAGCTGTGGCTGGGCTTCGTCATCGGCCTGCCGGTCGTGTTGGCCCTCGCGGCCGGGTCATTGCGCGCCCGCAGCACCCGGCCCGAATTCTGGCGGCGACTTGAGCAATTGGCGCTCGCCTATGCGGTCGCCGGGGCCTCGCTCGCCAGCGCGCTCGCCAGCATCGGCGGGTTTCGCGATGGCGGCGTTTGGGAGAGCGGTACCGTCACCTTGGCGAGCGGCGGCACCGCGCTGCTGACCGGCCTCGCGCTGGGGTCGGTCCGGCCTGGCACTTCGGGGCGGATGGCGGGTGCGATCATCGCAGGCAGCGGGCTGGTGCTGTTGTTGGCGCAAGTAACCGACGGGGGCATTATCGCCGCCGCGCTGTTGTTCATGACGCTGTGGATCGGCATCGCTGCCGCCGCGCTTGCCGCGCAGTGGCGCGGCGTGTTCCAGCTCGCGGTCGCGGTCATCGCGCTGCGGCTGATCGTGCTCAGCTTCGAGCTGGCGGGCGACCTGCTCACCAGCGGCGCGGGGCTGATCGCGGCGGGGCTGATGATCCTCGGCGTGGCTTGGGCTGCGGTGCGGGTGTCGAAGCGCTTCGCCCCGCGCGAGGATGCGGGCGCATGAGCCGTCCCCTGCGCCTCGCTGCCCTCATCGCCCCGGTACTGGGCCTCGCCGCGCTGTGGGGGCTGAGCGACCAAACGTATCAAACGGGCACCGAGTGGGAGGTGCCGATCCAGGGCTACGACCCGCGCGATTACCTGCGCGGGCACTATGTCGAATTCAGCTATGATTGGCCGGGGTTGGGCGAAACGCGCAGCGACCCATTGGCAACCTTGTGCCTTGAAGGCGAACCGCCGCGCCTTGCCCGGGTGGTGTCCGCCCCTGCCTCGGCCCAATGCCCGCATCCGCTGCGCGCGGACAGCACCGGGGTTTACGGGGTGAGCGGCTTGATGCGCGGGCGGCTGTATGTTGGACAGGGCCGTGCGCGTCAGCTCGATGAGCAGCTGCAGGGCCGCGACCAGCGCGGGATCGTGACGATCCGCCAGCGCGAGGACGGCAGCTTTACCGCAATCGCGATTCGCTTCCGCCCGCTCACGCCCGCCGAGATGATCGACCGCGACGCGCGCGATGCCGAAGCGCAGCGGCCCTTCATGCCGCCTGCGATCATGAGCGATTAGGCGCGTGGCGGGCGGGGACATTCCGCCCCTCACCCGCCCGCTCTTATGCTTAGAACCGCGCGGTCACTTCGACCCCGTAGAACTGCGGTTCTGCTGGGATGTAGGTCGGGATTCTGAAACCCCCGCCAGTATTGCCCGCGTCAAGCAGATAGTCTTCGTCGAATGCGTTGCGGATGAAGCCGGCAATCTCGTAGCGCTTGTCGGCAAAGCTGAGGCCAGCGCGTGCGTTCACGATCGTGACCGCTTCTTGTGAGATCAGCGGATTGTTCGGCACTTCGAAGAAAATCTGGCTGCGATGCGAAACGCTCGGCGTGGCGAAAAACCGGATCCCGTTGCCGAATTCGTAATCGACCGTGAACCCGCCCGAGGCCTGTAATTCGGGTTGCAAGCGGAACCGCGCTCCGGCGAAATCGGGCCGGAATGCACCGTTCTTGTCGATCCCGCCGTCGATATAGCCGAAGTTGCCGAAAACCTGCAGCCAGTCCGCGATATCGATGGCCAATTCGCCTTCAACCCCCAGGTTCGAGGCTCCGCCTGCGCTTTGCGTGATAAACCGGCCGGTCGGAGTGCCGTTAATGACCTCGGCAACACTGACCTGGAACCCGTCATAAACCTGATAATAGACGCCCAGCGAGGCTGACACCGGCCCACTGGCGAGCTTGATCCCGCCTTCGTAGTTCCACACGGTCTCTTCCGGCACGTCGGTCCGGTTGGCGATAACGGCGATCCCACTAATGCGTGCGCCCAGCTGCACCACCGGCGAGCGGCGCCCCTTGGATACCGTAGCAAACACATTGACGTCATCGGTAATGCGATACAGCGCGTTGAAGCGCGGCAGAACAGCTTGGAACGTGTCGTCGGCGACAAAGGTCTGGCCGCGGGTATCGATCTGGCCGTTGAT
>JBBQWH010000059.1:0-15762 GCA_038210785.1 Sphingomonadales bacterium
ATCGCTGGCCCAGTCAGGCAACCTCAGCGGGCTTATCATCGAGGGTAGTGCCGCAGATTATCAAGCGGTCGGGCGAGATTTCGTGCCTAGTCTGGCAAAGCCATTCGTGAGAGTGCGCCTCGATCCTGCCCTCACCGCGTTCGACTATCTGGGTTACGCCGTGGCCGCACGCGCCCCGGTGCTGCTGCTGTCGGGTAGCAACGATAAGGTGGTCCGGCCTGCTCGGATGCGAGAATTTGCACAAGCGCTTAAGGCAGGCGGCGCACAGGTCACATTCCAGCCCGTTCCGGTGGGGCATGGCGGCGCGTTGGAATCGGCAGAAGGGCGCGCGGCGCTTGCAGCTTTCATGCAGGTGCGCGCAGTTTCTTGACCATACATGTCGGGTCTTCGTCTGCGTCGCGAAGCCGCCATTCCCCATTCCACCCAATTTCAGTCGCTCACGCTGCGCGAAGGCACCGCTAAAGCTGTCACCCGCCGCGCGCGTGGGCGGCGATCTCGCCTGCGATGCGGGGCACCAGCGGTACGGGGATGTCATGGCCCCAGCCAGGGATCGTCACCAGCCGCGCGCCGGGGATCGCGCACGCAGTGTCCTCGCCAGCGGGGAGCTTGACCAGCGGATCATCCTCGCCGTGCAGCACGAGGGTCGGCACCCGCACGCCCGCCAACCGAACGCTACGGTCGCCATCGTCGATGATCGCGGCGAGCTGTCGCGGGAGCCCGGCAGGATAGACGCTGCGGCGCACCGAACGCAGCACCTTTTCGCGCTGGCGCTCGGGATCGGCCGGAAATCCCGGGCTGCCGATATTGCGGACGATATTGAGGCCGTGGGCGACCACTGTCTCCTCGTCGCGGCCGGCGAGCGGCGCAATCAGCGCGCCCATCGCGTGCTTTTCCGCCTGCGGCAGTTTGGGGTTGCCGGTGGTCGACATGATCGAGGTGAGGCTCATCAACCGCTCGGGATAATGCACCGCCATCAGCTGTGCGATCATCCCGCCCATCGACGCGCCGACCACGTGGGCTTGGCCGATCCCGAGCGCATCCAGCAGCCCGATCCCGTCCGCCGCCATGTCCTTGAGGGTATAGGGCACGCGTGCGGGCCAGCCGAATTTCTTGCGCAGCACCTGCGCTGCGGGCCGGGGCGCGCGCTCACCTTCCATTTTTTGGCTGAGACCGATGTCGCGGTTGTCGTAACGGATCACGCGGAAGCCCTCGCCCGCCAGCGCCGTGACCAGTTCATCGGGCCACAAGGTCAGCTGCGCGCCGAGACCCATCACCAGCAGGATCACCTCTGCGGCGGGATCGCCCCCCTGTTCGGCAGTGTCTTCGTAGAAAATGTCGATATTGGTATTGGGCGTGGTGATAATGGGCATGGGGGACGCGGTTCCGATCCGTGAAAACGACGGGGTTTTGAGATATATAGGCCCCGGCTATTTCCACGCCGGACCGCTGATGTCGAGACCTTGCGCTTCGAGCCGATCGAGCACGCCGTCCGTCTCGGCCAGCACCCGCAGCGGCACAACCGCGAGCGTCACGCCCGGTTCGGTCTGTGCGGCGGTGATCTTGTCGGTCCAGATGGTGCGCAGTTCGCTCCCCAACGTCTCGTCCGCCCACGGCCAGCACTGTCCCAGCGCCTGTTCGAGCGGGTTCGCCATCACCGCTGGGATTGCAAAGCGCCGCCAGTCAGCCGCGCGCTGTTCGACGATATCGGGGCCAACCTCGACCGCATCCATAGCGGCGGTCAGGCAGGGGATGTGCGCGGCAGGTTCCGCGTCGGCGAGGTTGTCGATGATATCCTCGCCGCGCAAAGTGGCGGCGCGGGTTATCGGCACATCGGCGTTCTCGGCCGCGTCCTTGACCACGTCGGAGGCATCGCGCGCGGTGTCTCGGTTGAAGCGCAGCTGTTTGCGCAGCATTTCGAAGGCGGAGATCAGAAAGCTCTGGCGCGCATAATCCTCCTCATGCGCGGTGCCCAGCGCTTCCAGCCGCGCCCACTGCGCATCGTCGAGGTAATCGCTCGCCACGCCCTTGTCGGGGAGCTTGGTGAATTTGGAGCCGCTGAACATCAGGCGCAGCACATCGCCCGGCGAAATCTTGGGCCGCGCGCCGAGGATCACCCGGTCAGCCTCCTTGGTCGCCTCCTCAAGCCTTACAGGCTGCCACGGGGTGGTCTTGGGGATAGCGCGGATCTCGCCGACGAGGATGATGGTGCCCTTGGGCGTATCAATCGTCCACATCGGCGCGCCAGAGCGCTGCGCGGTGACGACGATGGAATTTTCGGTTGCGGCGGAATCTTGGGCGGCGAGGACGGAAGGGGTCAACGCCGCAAGGCAGAATATCGGTAGAAACGTCTTCATCGCAGCGCACCCTTGAGAAATACCGCGCGCCTTTAGCGCCCACCAGATGAACCTTGACCGAATTCCGGGATACGTCCCCATAATAAGTTTCGTGCTAGGTTTAGCAAAGCACTGCACCTACTTTCGGCTCAAGCTCTGATAATAAAAGCAGCCCTTCGAAAAGCTCGGAACGAACGGTAATCGTGATCTCACCGCCCGCCCTAGGGCACCAGCACCGTATCCCTCGGCTCATCCGCCAGCTCGGGAAAATCCAGCGTGTAGTGCAGCCCGCGGCTTTCCTTGCGGCGGAGTGCGGAGGTCACGATCAGCTCGGCTGATTGCAGCAGGTTGCGCAGTTCAATGAGGTCGGTCGTCACCCGGAACTGGCCGTAATATTCCTCGACCTCGCGGGTCAGCAGCTTGATCCGGTGCTGGGCGCGTTCGAGCCGCTTGGTGGTGCGCACGATGCCGACATAATTCCACATGAAGCGGCGGATTTCGGTCCAGTTCTGCTTGATCACCACCTCCTCGTCCGAATCGGTGACGCGGCTTTCGTCCCACGGCAGGATCGCCGGGGCCGCTTCCAAGCTGTCCCAACGGCTGAGGATGTCGCGTGCCGCCGCCTCCCCAAACACGAAGCATTCGAGCAAGCTATTGGATGCCAGCCGGTTGGCGCCGTGCAGCCCGCTTTCGGTGCATTCGCCAGCGGCCCATAATCCGGGAATGTCGGTGCGCGCGTCCAAGTCCACCACCACCCCGCCGCAGGTGTAATGTTGCGCCGGGACAACCGGGATCGGCCCTGCCGTCATATCGATGCCCAGACCCATCAGCTTGTCGTAGATCGTCGGGAAATGCCCGCGCACGAACTCGGCGGGTTGGTGGCTGATGTCGAGATGGACGTAATCGAGCCCGAACCGCTTGATCTCGGCATCGATCGCGCGCGCCACGACATCGCGCGGGGCCAGCTCCATCCGCTCAGGATCGTAGAACGTCATGAAGCGCTTGCCGGTGCGCGGGTTGATCAGGTGCCCGCCCTCACCCCGCACCGCCTCGGTGATGAGGAAATTCTTGACGTCGAGGTGGTACAGGCAAGTCGGGTGGAATTGCATCATCTCCATGTTGGAGACCCGCGCGCCTGCTCGCCACGCCATCGCAATGCCATCTCCGGTCGCGCCGCGCGGGGCGGTGGAGAACTGGTATACGCGCCCTGCCCCCCCGGTCGCCAGCACGGTCGCACGCGCCACGTGGCGTTCGACCCGCCCGGTTTCCTCGCACAGCGCATAGACCCCCCACACGCGGCCAGCGGCGGAAAAATGCTCGCGGTGGTGATCGGTGATGAGGTCGACGCACGTGCGCCCGGCGAGCAGCGTGATGTTGGGATTGGCCTCGGCCGCGGCGAGTAGCGCGGATTGCACCGCCCAGCCGGTCGCATCGTCGACATGGACGATCCGGCGGTGCGAATGCCCGCCCTCGCGCGTCAGGTGGAGCGAATCTGCGTGGCGGTTGAACGGCACGCCCAGCTCGCACAGGCGGTCGATCGATTGCGGCGCCTGACTGATCACGAATTCGACTGCGGCGAGGTCGTTGAGCCCGGCACCGGCCACCATCGTATCGCGCACGTGATTGTCGAAAGTGTCGCCCGCATCAAGCACAGCGGCGATGCCGCCCTGCGCCCAGGCGGTCGATCCGCCGGTGAGCGAGCCCTTGGCCAGCACCAACACGCGCCGTGTCTGCGCCAGCGCCAGCGCCGCAGTCAATCCCGCCGCGCCCGAGCCGATCACCACAATGTCATGCGGCTGCCCGTTAATATCTTCGCTCGCCATCTGTGCGCCATGGCGTGCAAATCGCGCGTCGGCAAGTGTGAGACCTGTCACAAGCGCTTAAGCTAGGGGCTTTAAGGATCTGTAATAGGTCTTGGCGCAGCCTGTAGCGATCGAGCACAAAGGTTCCAAACCGGGTGCGCGACAAGACTGCCTGCACGTTTGCGTTCGGGTATTATTTGTAAAAGGGGGTCGCGCCTTCATGTCCGTTCTTACATTCATCTGGTGCCAGAATAACCAACATCATCCGCTCCGGCGCGAGGTTGAGTGGGACGGCCGAGGCTATGTCGGCACCTGCCGTCATTGCAACATACCGATCTACCGGCACAAGCACCGCGTCTGGCGCAAGCGTATGGAAGGCTGGGAAGCGCAGCGCGAAAGTGCCAAGACTTAGGATGCGGCAGCGGTAAGCTGCACGAACACATCCTCCAAATCGGCCTCGCGGGTGGTGACATCGGCGATGGTTAGGCCTTGGTTCTGCAAGATCGCGAGCACCTCGCCTGCGTTGAGGTGGTCCTTGTCATATGTCACCTCGACCGCGCGCGCCCCGTCCCATTCGACCTTTACGAAAGCATCATGCACGGGCGATGTGGCAAGATCCTCGGCTGCCGTCACCGCGACGATCTTTTCACGCGCCATATCCACCAGCTCGCGGGTCGGCTTGTTAGCGATCAGCGCCCCGTGATTGATAATCGCGATCCGGTCGCACAGCTCCTCGGCTTCTTCGAGGTAGTGGGTGGTGAGCACCACTGTCACGCCTTCACGGTTGAGTTCGCTGATCAATTCCCACAATTGGCGGCGCAGTTCGACATCGACCCCGGCGGTCGGCTCGTCGAGCACGAGGATCGGCGGGGAATGCACCATCGCCTTAGCCACCAGCAGCCGCCGCTTCATCCCGCCCGACAGCGTGCGGGCATAGGCGTTGCGCTTGTCCGCTAGGCGCACCGCTTCAAGCAGCGCCTCGCTGCGGCGCAGGGCGGCCCGGATGCCGTAGAAGCCCGCCTGATTCTCCAGCACCTCGAACGGGGTGAAGAACGGATCGAACACGATTTCCTGCGGCACGATCCCGATTGAGCGGCTAGCATTGCGGCGGTCGTGATCAATATCGAAACCCCAGATCTCCGCCGTCCCGCTGGTCTTGTTGACCAGCCCTGCAAGGATGTTGATCAGCGTCGATTTGCCCGCGCCATTGGGGCCGAGCAGGCCGAAGATCGACCCCTGCGGGACATCGAAGCTGACCCCGCCCAGCGCTAGCTTGCCTTCGGTCATGGTGCCGCCCGCACCTTTGGCCGGGGCATAGCGCTTGACGAGGCTATCAATGCGGATGGCGGGTTCGCGGGTCATGGGCTGAGGCCCTAGGCATGCCTCGCGCCAAAGGCAATTGCACTCGGCCACTGCGGCTTGTATCGGCGGGAGCCATGAGCATTCCTCCTCCCGAAACCCAGCTGGTCGACACGCGGCGCGTCGCTTGCGACGGGGCCAGCGCGATCCGGGGCGGCGCGGGGTATCGCCCGGCCGCACTCGGCCATCCTCGGATCTATCTCGAGATTGACGAGCACGGCTATGTCGATTGCGGCTATTGTGATCGCCGTTTCGTGCTTCGCGGCGGGGTGGCGGACGGGGCGGATCAGGCGGGGTTGCCCGATATCGCCTCGGGAGCCAGCCCAACACGCGGCTGATTTCGCTCAGCATCGGTTAATGCGCCCTGTGGGACTGCAAATGCTGTTACTCTGCCAGGAGATCGTGCCATGTTCCGAATGCCTGCCCTGTCCCATGCGTTGATCGGCGCAGCGGCCGTTGCTGTGTCGCTCACCGCCGCGCTGCCCGCCTTCGCCCAGACCAAGGGCGCAGCAGATGCCGAAGCTCAGGCCGATACCGCGCCGCTGACCAAGGGTGAAAAACGCCTCGCCAAGCTGCTCGAAGGCCGGGTGGCGGGCGAGCCGATGCGCTGCATCCGCACGCTCCCCAGCCAGCGGATGCAGACCATCGACGGCACTGCCTATGTTTATGGATCGGGCAACAAAATCTATGTCCAGCGCACGCGCGACCCCGATCAGATCAACGACCGCGACGCGCTCGTTACCAGACGTTTCGGTTCAAGCGAATTGTGCCGACTCGATCTTGCGACCACAATCGATCGATTTAACGGTTTCTTCACTGGCGCGGTGTTTTTCGAGGACTTCGTGCCCTACTCCCGCGTCAAAGACGAGGCCGGCGGCGAGGGCTGAATTGCGCGCTCGACCATCAGGGTGGTGGCGGAAACGGCGGTGGTGCAGGCATTACCGCAAGCTGGCAGCCCCGCACTGGTGATCGCAGTGGTCATCGCAGAGTGCATTGCACAGGTCGGCTGCCCGATCCGCCCAAGATCGCGACATTCGGTCCGCCCCCCGGCGGGCAACAGCGCGAAGTGCTGAGCATTGCCTGCCCCCGCCGCGAACACCTTTTGCTGGCGGCGGTAGTCGCTGACTTCAGCGTGCAGTTCTCCGACTGAAAAGGCATTCTCGAAGCAGACTTCGCGCCCCGCCCGCTGGCTGTGCTGAAGCGGGATAGCTGATCCAGAGGCGCTGGGATCAGTCACGCGCCACTCGAACGGCGGGTGCTGCCCCACAGGCGTCGGGCCGGGCATCGGGCCGGGAGCCGGACATTGCGGCTGATCGGCGGCCATCGCGACGCTGAGCCAGCCCTCTTGTGTCCAGGACCCCAGAGTCTTGGCCGCCAGAGTCCAGGCCGCCAGCGCGATACATACGATAATACCGCCCAGCGCCGCCGGACCCCCGAGAAAATCCATGACAAGTGTCCTGTTAAGCCTTCCAGCGAGCGGCCCAGAGCCGTCCGGAAGCACGCAACCAAATGCGCCGCGCCGACAACCCCCTCCAGAATCGCCGTGGCACCCGCCATGTGCCTTAACCCGCACCCAGTGAGAATGCGGAGTACTACCTAGAGGTTGCCGGGAGGTCTGGTCACATTTGGGAAAGGTCTGGTCAGGCGCGCGCCATCGCCTGCATCCGCCCGATGATTTCCTCGGCCTGCAGCATGATCCGATCGATCAGCTCCTTGCAGGTCGGGATATCATGGATCAGCCCGGCGACCATCCCGCAGCTCCACGCGCCTTCGTCCATCGCGCCTTCCATCATGATCTTGGGGTAGACTCCGGCGACTTCGGGCAGGATGTCCTGGATGGTGATGGCGTCGCCGAGTGCCTTCTCCTTGGCGATCAAGCGCTCAACCGCGGCGTTGTTGAGCACGCGCTCGGTGTTGCGCAGTGAGCGCATCACCAGCCGGGTATCGAGTTCGGACGCGGCAAGGATCGCCTGCTTGACGTTCTCGTGCACCGGCGCCTCTTTGGTGGCGATAAACCGCGTGCCCATGTTCATCCCCTGCGCGCCCATCGCCAGGCTGGCGACCAAGCTGCGCCCGTCGGCCATGCCGCCACTGGACACGAACGGGATTTCGAGCTCATCTGCCGCGCGCGGCAGCAGGATGAAGTTGGGCACGTCATCCTCGCCCGGGTGCCCGCCGCATTCGAATCCATCGACGCTCACCGCGTCGCAGCCGATTGCCTGCGCCTTCAAGGAGTGCCGCACGCTGGTGCACTTGTGGATCACCATGATCCCGGCGTCCTTCAAAGGCGGCAACAGATCAACCGGGTTGCGCCCGGCGGTCTCGACCACCTTCACCCCGCCATCGATCACCGCCTTCACGAGGCCCGGATAGTCGGGCGGGGTCAGGGTCGGCAGGATGGTGAGGTTCACGCCGAAGGGCTTGTCGGTCATGTCCTTGCAGCGCGCGATCTCGTTGGCGAGCTTTTCCGGCGTGCCCAGTGTCAGACCGGTGATGATCCCGAGGCCCCCGGCGTTGGAGACCGCAGCCGCCATCTCGGCGAACCCGACAAAGTGCATGCCCCCCTGGATGATCGGGTGCTCGATGCCGAACATTTCGGTGATCGCGGTTTTCATGGCGTGTTGTCTCCCGTTGGCTTTGCGTGTTTGCGCAGAAGACAAGCCCACTTCAGCGAGGCACGCAAGCCTGCTTTTGTGAGGGCGGCGACGCGGCCTTGCGCGCCGTAACGTCAGGCCCAGACCCTATTGCCGCTTGAACGCCAGCGTGAAGGTGACCGGCACCGCGGGCGTGATCGAGGGCAGCTGCGCCAGCGCGCGCAATTCGCCCAGTTCATCGGTTAGTCCGAACATGTCGGTCGAGATGATCACTGGCGCGGTCGGCACCACGGTCACCCGATCGTCCGACACGCGGGTGACGAGCACTTCGGTCTCGATCTCGCTGGCCGCGCCCTTGAGTGCGACACTCGCCGTCAAGGGCCGCGTAAGCGATTGGCCCACCGCGAGCGCGGCGAAAGCCGCCGGGTCAAGCTTGGCCGTCACCGTCGCCTTGGGGTTCTCGGCGACACCGAAAAAGATCTCGCGCATCCGTTCGTTGCGGATATCGACCCCGGTATTGACCGAGGCAAGATCGATGTCGAGGCTGGCAGTGCCATCAGCGGCGACCGTGCCGCTGAGCTTGTCGAAGCGGTTATTTTCGGCCACTTCGCCGGCCTTGATGCTGACATAACCAAGCCGCGACCCTGCCGGATCGAGCGTCCACGCGCCTTCGGTCACCGAAGCCGCCTTAGTCGCGGCAACCTTGGGTGCCTCAGGCGCCTGCTCGGCGCAGGCGGCAAGGCCCAGCGCAAGCGCGGCGGCCAGGGCAAGCGGGCGGAAAGTCTGCATCACAAGTGGAAACCTCTCAGGCGAAAACGGCGAGCGCAAACGATATGCGATTTGTCGCGCCGCCGGAAGGGGGCGTCGCGCCTCACTCCCACTCGATCGTGCCGGGCGGCTTCGAGGTGTAATCATACACCACCCGGTTGATGCCCTTGACCTCGTTGACGATGCGGGTGGAAACACGGGTCAGGAAACCGGCGTCGTAGGGGAACACGTCCGCAGTCATCCCGTCGGTCGAGGTCACCGCGCGCAGGGCGCAGACGTTGTCATAGGTGCGCGCGTCGCCCATCACGCCGACGGTTTTGACCGGCAGCAGCACCGCAAACGCCTGCCAGATCGCATCATACAGCCCGGCGCTGCGGATCTCCTCGAGGTAGACCGCATCGGCCTTCCTCAGAATGTCGCAGCGCTCTTTGGTAACTTCGCCGGGGATGCGGATCGCAAGGCCGGGGCCGGGGAAGGGGTGGCGGCCGACGAAGGCGTCTGGCAGGCCCAATTCGCGGCCCAGATCGCGCACCTCGTCCTTGAACAGTTCGCGCAGCGGCTCGACCAGCTGCATGTTCATCCGCTCAGGCAGCCCGCCGACATTGTGGTGGCTTTTGATCGTGACGCTTGGCCCGCCGGTAAAGGACACCGATTCGATCACATCGGGATAGAGCGTGCCCTGCGCAAGGAACTCCGCCCCGCCGATCTTGCTCGCCTCGGCCTCGAACACGTCAATGAAGGTCTTGCCGATGAACTTACGCTTGGCTTCGGGGTCGGTGAGCCCTGCAAGCCCGCCGAGGAACAGCGTTTCAGCATCCACGTGCACCAGCGGGATGTTGTAATGATCGCGGAACAGCGTGACGACCTGCTCGGCCTCGTTCATCCGCATCAGCCCATGATCGACGAACACACAAGTCAGCTGGTCGCCGATTGCTTCGTGGATCAGCACCGCCGCCACCGCCGAATCGACCCCGCCCGAAAGCCCGCAGATGACGCGCTTGTTGCCCACCTGAGCGCGGATTTCGGCGATCTTGGTCTGGCGGAACTCGGCCATCGTCCAATTGCCCACCAGCCCGCACACATGGCGCACGAAATTGGCGATCAAGCGCCCGCCATCGGGAGTGTGGACGACTTCGGGGTGGAACTGGGTGCCATAGAACCTCCGAGCTTCATCCGCGATCACTGCAAAGGGCGCGCCGTCAGAAGTGGCGACGATTTCGAAACCCGGGGCAAAGGCTGTGACCTTGTCGCCGTGGCTCATCCACACCTGATGCCGGTCACCAACCTGCCACAGCCCGTCAAACAGCGCGCATTCGGCGGTGACAGTGAGGAAAGCACGGCCAAATTCACCGCCCCTAAACCCCTCAGCGCCGGTTTCGTGTCCCGGCCGGACCTCACCGCCAAGCTGCTGCGTCATCACCTGCTGACCGTAACAGATGCCAAGGATCGGCACCCCGGCCTCAAACAGCATTTGCGGGGCGCGCGGCGAGCCTTCATCGGGCACGCTCGCGGGTGAGCCTGATAGAATGATACCTTTGGGCTTGAGCCGGGCGAACGCGGCCTCAGCCTGAGTGAAGGGAGCGATTTCCGAATAGACCCCGGCCTCGCGTACGCGGCGCGCGATCAACTGGGTCACTTGCGACCCGAAATCGACGATCAGAATCGAATCCGGCAGGATGCAATCGGAGACGGCGGAATCGCCGGTAGCTGGGCTTGAAAGGTGCGCGCTCATGCGCGCGGATTACGAAGCGCGCCTCGCCCTGTCCAGCATCGCCGCGCCGCGAGCCGGGGATTTTGCGCCGCACCATATTCTTTATGGCTATTTATCAATGAGTTCCCAGAATTTTTCGCTGGTTTCGTTGCAATCTTGGGAACCATCGCCGCATATTTCGCATTTGCACATTTCTCTTGTGCAGTGCACCAGAGTTTCAATTGGCAACCGAATGTCGGCCAACGGCATCGTCTACCCCGCACCCTCTCTCATTATTCGGAGTTACCCCCATGCGTTTCACTCTTCCCCTGCTCGCGCTTGCCGCACTCGCTGCCCCCGCTGTCGCTGCCCCGGCGGCCGAGCAAACCGTCACCGTCCGCATCGCCTATGGTGACGTCGACTTGACCAGCGCCGAAGGCCGCGCCGCGCTCGAAGCGCGAATTGATGCCAAGCTGCGCAAGGCCTGCGCGCTCGAAGGCACCGCCCGCTACAGCAACGGCCGCCCCGCAATTGACGGCAAGTGCGTTGCCGAAGCCCGTGTGGTCGCGCTCGCAGAAGTCGAGCGTGTGGCTGCTGCCGAAGCCCGCAGCGGCCGCACGGTTGCCGCCAACTAAGGTTATCCTTCAGGCCAATGCGAAGCAGCCGTCGGAGCGATCCGGCGGCTGTTTTTCGTCCATTCGGAGGTTGCAAGCAAACCCGCCTGCAAGTCGCTCGTCGAGCAACCTACGGCAATCCTTGACAAAGCCCGCTGTGCTATTAATTGGGCATTCATGATCATCAGCACGCTCAACAATCCGTCAAGCAACCGATCTGCTGAGCAGTGCAACGAATGGGCGGGATATCTGCTCAATCAGGCCGCGCTGCGCATTCGCGTCATGACCTCGGCGGCCCTTAGCCCGCTCGGCCTGACCCCGCCGCAATTGCGGGCGCTTGAAGTGATCGCCGCGCACCAACCGCTCAGCCAGACCCGACTGGGCTATCTGACCCAACTTGATCGCAGCACTGTCGTCCACGTGGTCGACCATTTCGAGCGTATCGGAGCCGCCACCCGCGGGGCTGACCCGACCGACCGTCGGACTCATGCGGTTTCACTGACCAAAAGCGGGATGGCCCGATTGGCGGAGGCACGTGGTGCGGCCCGCGCGGTTGAACGCAATTTCCTCGCACCGCTGTCCCGCGCCCAGCAGGCGGCACTGCGCGATTTGCTCCGCCAGTTATTCGACCCCGCCCCCTGCCCCGAGGAGAAAGAAATTGAACCCAGCCCTCCACCGTCCAAGCCCGGATAGCGCGATCCTGGTCTATGTCGATTACGTCACCGGCCTCGACAATCTGATGAACCGGTTGCCGACAAAGGTTTACAAAAACAACATCGAGGCCTTCGCCAAGATGAACCCGCTGTTCAAAATGCCGACGGTCATCTTTGGCGAGGAGAACGAGTATTATGGGACGTTTCTGCCTGAAATCGAGCACGTTACCCATGATATCCGGCGATATGGCCGCACTCAGGTCAGCGGCTTCGTGCCCGAGTTCCGCGACTGGCTGGCCTCGACCGGACGCCGCGATGTCATCATCGGCGGCATTTCACTCGACAATTGCGTCCTGCACACGGCGCTTGATCTGCTCCGTGAAGGATACAACGTTTTCGTCGTGGTCGACGTGTCCGGGACCAATAGTCCGATCAGCGAGGACGTGGCGATGATGCGACTGCGCGATGCCGGGGCAGTGATGTGCACCTGGCTGTCGATTATCACCGAATTGGGGGTCGATTTCGCGTCGAAATATGGCGACGGTATGAAGGCGATCATTGGCCAGCACTGGCCGGTATCGACTGTCGGCCCGGTCGATGATTCGACTCCGGACGGCCATGGCATGCAGTTGTCGGCATGAACGACCGCGATCTGCTCGCCAGTGGCGCTGTCGTTCTGGTCAACGTCTTCACGCCGTTGCCGGGAATGACCGATGCCTTCATCGCCGCGCAGACGGCAGAGTACCGCCGTCTGCGCGGCCTCGTAACGGGCGCGCTCGGCAATCGGCTGCTGCGTTCGCGTGATGGTAGCAAGGCAGTCAACATCGCTTACTTTGAAAGCACCGAGCTTTACGATGCATGGATCGGGAGCGAGCTGTTCGCCGACCACTTGGCGCGCATCCGCCATCTGATCGACAAAGTGGAGCCGTCACTTTACACGCCTGTTTACGAAAGCGAATAGGGCGATCCGCGGTCAGCGGACTGCGCGAATTAATTGCGTTTCTTGCAATTAAAAGTGGCGTTTTTGCATTTGAATTCGATGGAGTCGAACACCACTTACCTCCCGCAGCGATGCGTTGCCGGGCCTCTTTCTCTCCATCCCGGCTTTCTCCTCAGGAGACCATCGCCCGGCAGTCGTACGCCGAACACGGCCCGACTGTCCGCCTGCCAGACCAGGCAGGATCGGCCAGCCCTCCCCCCGCTGCGCCGACCCGCCCTGTCGTTGCCCGCGCCGTGCGCGCAGGCAAGCAGCGAGCGAGACGCGGCCACCAGTCCCCCCCTAAAATTGGTAGCCGCGTCTCAAGCTGCGCACCTTGCGTGCAAGCCCGCACCCTCCGCCTGATTGGCGATTGCCAATTTCGATTGCAGTGGTGAGTTATTTTCAGTCTTTTGAACAATTGAAAATTACGCCCCTCTTTCTAAATAGTGTTCAGGCTCGGGCGATCACCCCTCTCTTCCCCCGTGATCGTCCGGGCTCCCGAACCACAACAGAACAGGGAAACTTGAACCATGAGCATGATCAGCGAGAAGGCCATTGCCTTTGTCCTAGCTGTCGCCGTCAGCGGCACCGCGTTCACCACGATTATCGTGTAACGCACGCCGCATAGCGACCGCCTCGTTCGGCCCGGTTGCCCCAGTCCTTCAGAGGATTAGGGTCGCCGGGCCGAGCTATTTCAGGCCCGGGTTACGCCGCCCCGCCCAGCCGCGTGGCCGCCTCGCGCAGTTCGCTCTTGAGCAATTTGCCGATATGGCTGCGCGGCAATTCGGCGAGCGGATGGAGCGCGGCAAGGCGCTGGGTCTTGCCCAGCCGCGCGTTGACCGCCGCCATGATCGCCGCACATGCCGCCGGCCCGGCCGCCGCGCCGTCCTTCAGCACCACAAATCCGACCGGGCTTTCCCCCCATGCGCGCGAGGGCACGCCAACCACCGCGGCCTCGGCCACGCCGGGTTCTTTCAGCAATTCAGCCTCGAGGTCGCTGGGATAGATATTGAACCCGCCCGAGATGATCATGTCCTTGGCGCGGCCGACCAGTTCGACAAAGCCGTCCGCGTCCACCCGCCCGATGTCGCCCATCCGCATCCACGCTTCGCCCGTGGCCGGATCGATCCACTGCGCCTCGGTGGTGATGTCGGGGCGGTTCTTATAACCGCTCATCATGGTGAGGCTGCGGCCGATGAGATTGCCGGGCGTGCCCGGCGGCACTTCGCGGTCGTCATCATCGAGCACCGTTAGCTCGCTCCCCGGCGCGGGGCGGCCGACAGTGTGGAGCTTTCCCGGGAATTCGTGACACGCCAGAAGGCATACCACCACGCCCTCGGTCATCGAATAGATCTCGATCAAACCACCGGGCATCCGCGCCAGCACTTCGCGCTTGAGTTCGGCAGAAAAGGGCGCGGAGGTGCAATATTTGAGCTTGAGCGCCGCCAGATCGAAGGCGTCAAACCCGGCGAAGTCCATCAGCCGCTGGTATTGCACCGGCACCAGCATCGTGATGGTGGTGCGGTCGGCTGCGGCAAGGGCGAGCCAGCGCGCGCAATCGAACTTGCCCATCACCCGCACGCACCCGCCCGCCAGCAGCACCGGCAGGAAGGCGACCATCGTGGTGTTCGAATAGAGCGGGGTCGAGGCGAGCGAGCGTATGTCGATCCCGGCTCCGAGGTAACTCAACGCAGTCGGCGCAAACTGCCGCCAGCGCATCTGGTGCGAGTGGACGATGCCCTTGGGGATACCGGTGGTGCCGGAGGAATAGATGATGTTGAACGGTTCGTTGGAATCGGGCGAGAAGACGGGGGCGCGGCTACCGGGCGGAGCCATCCATTGGTCGATCGATTCGAGCGGCACGCGGATCAGATCGGCCATGAAGTCCGGGCCGAGTTCGGCCGCCTTGGCCGCATCGATAAACAGATGCGCTGCGCCCGAATCCCGCGCCATGCCTGCAAGCTGCTCGGGCGAGGCGCTGGTGGTAAGCGGCGCTGCCACCCCGCCTGCACGCATCGCGGAGAGGAACACCAGCGCGTATTCAACCGTGGAGGTTCCAAGGATCGCCACCGATTGGCCGCGCTGGAGCCCGGTTTCCACAAGCCGCGCGGCCAGCCGCTCGACCAGCCCGACGAGTTCAGCCCAGTAAACCTCGCGCCGCTCGTCAACGAGGGCGAGATCATCGCCCTTGATCCGCGACCATTCCATCAGGATATCGGGGAACGCGCCAAAGGGTTCGGCAAGGCGGCTCATCATCATGTCGTTGCTCATGGCGGCCATGCATAATCAGGCGAGCCGGGCGCGCAAAGGATTTGCACAGCGGCTTGCACAAGTGCGAGAGGAAAGAATGATGATCCGCACGGCAATGATGGCCGCGCTTACCGCGCTGGCGCCGGTTCCGGCGGCTCAGGCCGAAACGCCGCCGGCTCCGCCGCAACGGGTGCTGGTGGTGCTCGCCCATCCGGACGACGAATTGCCGATGGCCCCGGCACTGGCCGCGCTGGCGCGGCAGGGGGCAAAGGTGCAGATCGCCTATGCGACGCAGGGCGATGCCGGGGCGGGGGTCTCGGACATGGCGCCGGGCGAGGCTCTGGGCGCATTGCGGCTCAATGAGGCCATGTGCGCGGGCAATGCGCTGAGCGCGGCATCGGTTGCCAGCTTCAACCGCGGCGACGGGCGGCTCGGCGTCGATGCCCATCGCCAAGGCAGCGCCGCCCAAGCCTTGAAGAGCGATCTTGCGCGCGCCATTCCCGGTAACGACCTTGTGCTCACCTGGGGCCCGGACGGCGGCTATGGCCATGCCGATCACCGCATGGTGAGCGCGCTCACAACGCAGATCGTGCAGGCAATGCCCGTGGCCGCGCGGCCGAAATTGCTTTATGTCGGCATCCCCGCCAGACGCCTGCCGCCGGTGCCGCAAATGGCCGAGTGGGCGGTGACCGATCCGGCGCTGCTGACTGAAACCATACC
>JBBQWH010000060.1:0-14963 GCA_038210785.1 Sphingomonadales bacterium
GCCCGAAATGATGCCCCGCCCCCTCACCGCCGAACCCCCATCCCCAACCCTTCCCCAAGGGGAAGGGAGTATGTGGCGCCAATCAAAGTTTGCGGTATAACTGACATTCTATGACTTTAGCCAAGCATCAAGAAAGGAGCCGAGAACAGTACCCGCAATACCACTGACCGCCGAGAAAAATGCCAATGCCTTTGTGGACCATCGCCCGCCGACGATATTAGATTTAGCACGCTCAATACCTGCTTCACTGAGCGCCCAACTGTCGAAGTTCTCGATGCTATCGATAGGTCTGAAGTGCATTTTCGAAACAACAAGACCCTGCCTTTGCAGAACCTTCAAAAGCTCACTGTCAGAAAATGACCTCTTAATTTCCGCAAGAGGCCGGAAATCATTGGTCGGATGCGCCGAATAGATTTTCTTCAAGGCATCATCAATTTTTTGTTCAATGTCGGCCATTGATCACCCCAGCCCCCCCACAAACTTCTCGAACAAATAAAACGAATCCTGCGGCCCCGGCGACGCCTCCGGGTGATACTGCACCGCAAACGCCCGTTTGCCCCGGATCGCAATCCCGCAGTTCGTCCCGTCAAACAGCGAGACATGCGTCTGCTCCACCCCCTCCGGCAAGGTCGCGACATCCACCGCAAAGCCGTGGTTCATCGCGGTAATCTCGACCAACCCCGCAGTCTCCCCCCAGCCCTCACCGACCCGCTGCACCGGGTGGTTCGCGCCGCGATGCCCCTGGTGCATCTTGATCGTCTTCGCGCCCGCGGCCAGCGCGAGCAGTTGGTGCCCCAGACAGATGCCGAACAATGGCACGTCCGCCTCCAGCAGCGCCGCAATCACCGGCACCGCATAGTCCCCTGTCGCGGCCGGATCGCCGGGGCCGTTGGAGAGGAACACGCCATCGGGGGCGAGTGCCATCACCTCGTCGAACGAAGCCTTGGCCGGAACCACCGTCACCCGCGCGCCGGCCTTCACCAGATTGCGGAAGATATTGTCCTTCGCGCCGTAATCGATCGCGACCACGTGGGGCATTGTGCGTCCTTGGCCATCGCGCGCCGCCCGACCATAGCCCTTGCCGAGCGTCCAGTAACCGCCCTCCCAGGCCTCCTCAGTCTCGCGGGTCACGCGCACGGCGAGATCCATGCCCTCCAGCCCCGGCCAGCCCTGCGCCCGCTCGATCAGCGCGGGGAGGTCGAATGTGCCATCGGGCGCGTGGGCAATCACCGCGTTGGGCGCGCCGCTCTGGCGGATGCGGCGGGTCAGCGCGCGGGTATCCACGCCGGCGAGCCCGATCTTGCCGTTGCGCACCATCCAGTCGGCGAATTTCTCGATGCTGCGAAAATTGCTCGGCTCGGTCACGTCCTCGCGCACCACGCAGCCCACCGCGCCTTCCACCCGGCTCTCCACATCCTCGCCATTGGCGCCGACATTGCCAATATGCGGGAAGGTGAAAGTGACGATCTGCGCAGCGTAGCTGGGATCGGTCAGCACTTCCTGATAGCCGGTCATTGTCGTGTTGAAGCACACCTCGCCCACCATCGCGCCGACCGCGCCGAAGCCCCGGCCCCAGATCACCGTGCCATCGGCCAGCACGAGGACACCGGTCGCGCCGGAAGGTTGCGCGCGGAAAGATGCGGGGTCGGCCATAGGGCGCTCCGTTTGCGGTTATGCCAGCGATGTTGCTAAGTTTCGCGAACTAGGCCTCGTGGCCCACTGCGTCAACCTAGGCTTGGACCGGTAATTGCGTTAGAGGCGCGCGCATCTGCTCAATCCACAGGAAACACCCATGATCCGCGACGATATAAAGGCCGCCACCATCTCCGCGATGAAGGCCGGCGAAAAGGACCGCACCGCCGCACTCCGCCTGATCAGCGCCAAGATCAAGGACCGCGATATCGAGGATCGCACCGCGAGCAAAAGCATCCCCGATGACGAACTGGTGGTCAGCGTTCTGCAGAAGATGGGCAAGCAACGGCGCGAATCGATCGATCTTTATGTGGCTGGCGGGCGCGAGGAACTGGCGGCGATCGAGCGCGCGGAACTCGCCGTGATCGAGGAATTCTTGCCGCGCATGCTGGACGAGGCCGAAACGATCGCTGCGATCGAAGCGATCAAGGCCGAGACCGGCGCGTCTTCGATCAAGGACATGGGCGCGGTGATGGCTGAGCTGAAGGCCCGCCACGGCGCAGTGCTCGACGGCAAGCTGGCGAGCGGGCTGGTAAAGGCCGCGCTTTCGTAACCTGCTACCGACAAGATTTGTGATTTAGCCACTATCCACACCGCGTTCACAACATCCCTTGGCCAGGTGCCTCGACACGAGCGGCGTTGAGGGCCACTAATCCGCGATGGCCATCACCCCGCAATGGAAGGACGAACTACGCGCGCGGATCACGCTGTCGACGCTGGTGATGCGCAGCGTTAAGCTGACCCGGGCGGGGCGCGAATGGAAAGGGTGTTGCCCGTTCCATGACGAGAAGACGCCGAGCTTCTATGTCAACGACCTCAAGCAGTTCTACCACTGCTTCGGGTGCGGGGCGCATGGTGATGCGATTGGCTGGATGGTCGACCAGCAGGGCCTGCAATTCATGGACGCGATCAAGGAGCTGGCGGGGATGGCCGCGATGGAGGTCCCTGCCCCCGATCCGGTCGCCGCAAAGAAAGCCGAAGCGCGCGCCAGCCTGATCGACGTCACCGAGGCGGCGCAAGGGTTCTTTATTGACAGCCTCGGCGCGCCGGGCGGCAAAGCGGCACGCGACTATCTTGAGCGGCGCGGGTTCTCGCCAGCTATGTGCCGCGAGTTCGGCTTCGGCTGGGCGCCCGATGAACGGCAGACGCTGCCAAAAGCGCTTGCGCAATTCGGCGAGGACCTGCTGGAGGGTGCAGGCATGCGCGCCGCCAACGATCAGGGCGAGCGGTATGACCGCTTCCGGGGCCGCGTGATGCTGCCGATTCAGGACGCGCGCGGGCGGGTGATCGCGTTCGGGGGGCGGATCCTCGATAAGCGTGAGGGCGTGGCGAAATATCTCAACTCGCCCGATACTGAATTGTTCGACAAGGGCCGCACGCTCTACAACCTCCACCGCGCCGCCCCGGCCGCGCGCCAAACCGGCCGGGTGGTGGTGGTCGAAGGCTATATGGACGTGATCGCGCTCGCCAATGTGGGGATCGCCGATGTAGTCGCCCCGCTCGGCACCGCGCTCACCGAAATGCAGCTTGAGATGCTGTGGCGGATGACAGATGCGCCGGTGCTTTGCTTTGATGGCGATGCGGCGGGGCAACGTGCCGCGATGCGGGCCATCGCGCGCGCGCTGCCGCTGCTCGCGCCGATTCGCTCGCTCGGGATTGTGCGCCTGCCTGCCGGGCTCGACCCCGATGATCTGATCCGCCAGCGCGGCGCTGCCGCGATCGAGATGCTGCTCGCCCGCCCCGCCACCCTGATCGACACGCTGTGGGAGGCCGAGCGTGATGCGCAGCCGCTCACCACTCCCGAGGCCAAGGCGGGGCTCAAAGCGCGGCTGATGGAGCAGGTCGAGACCATCGTCGATCCCGAGATCAAGTCGCTCTATCGCCGCGAACTTTCTGACCGCTTCTCAGCTTATGCCTACCCGCCGCGCGCATCGGGATTTTCCGGCCGGCCAGCCTTTCAGCCAGGCGCCCGCACCGGACAGGGCGGCACCTGGCGCAGCGGCCCGTCGCAGCCGCAAGGCCTCACTGAAGGCGCGCGCGCGCAGCTTGCAGGGATGATGGCGGGCGGCCAGCGGCAGAGCCTGCTGACCGCCGTGATCGCAGGCCTTGCCCGCTTCCCCAGCGAGATCGGGCGCCATGCCGAGGCACTCTCAAGCCTCGCCCGGCATGACCGCGAGGCCGCACCCTTGATCGAATCACTGTTCGAAGTTGCAGAAACGCTTGATTCGCAGCCGCCAACCGCCATATGCAGCGCACAAGGCCAACCTGCCCCGCCGGCAGATATCCGCTACGCCTTCCTTGATGAAGGCCACGATCCCGGCGCCGCGTGTGAGGAACTGGCTGAAGCTGTGTCGCTGCTGGTCGAACGGCCAGCGCTGGAGGCTGCGCTTGCAGCCACGATAGCCCGTTTCGAGAGCGATCCAGAAGGATCGTTCGCCGAACAAACGCGGCTGCGCGCGCAGCTCTTGGTAGTGGAAGACCGCCTCAAGGCCTTCGGACGTCGCAAAGCGGCTGCCGTGGCCTCGAATGACGATACCGCCTAACCGGCGGACAGGGAATTAACAGGTGGCCGCCTCGCCCAGTACTTGGGGGGCAGGCCACCCGATAACGGATTGAACGGAAATATGGCCGAGAAGGAAGATGCCCCGCTGATCGATCTCAATGAGGCTTCGATCAAGAAGCTGATCAGCAAGGCGAAGAAGCGCGGCTATGTGACCTATGACGAGCTCAACGAGGCGCTGCCCTCGGGCGAGATGAGCCCCGATCAAATCGAGGACATCCAGACCGCGATCTCGGAAATGGGGGTCCAGATCGTCGAAAGCGACGAGGATGCCGAAGCCGAAGCCGAAGGCGAGGATAACGAGGCCGATGACGTCGTCACCGATGACGATGACGACGAGGACGACGGCGAGAAGAAGGGCCCGGCCAAAGATGCCCGCGCCGCCAATCGGAAACTCGCCACCGGAGAGCGCACCGATGACCCGGTGCGGATGTACCTGCGCGAAATGGGCGCGGTTGAACTGCTCAGCCGCGAAGGCGAAATCGCTATCGCCAAGCGGATCGAAGCCGGGCGCGACATGATGATCATGGGATTGTGCGAAAGCCCGATCACCTTCCACGCCATCATCCAGTGGTCCGAAGCGCTCAACAACGGTGACATGCAACTGCGCGAGATCCTCGATCTCGACGCGATGCTCTCGAAGGAGCCACCGGCCGACAAGATGGCCGACGGCGCCGAGGACGAGGATGACGACGGCGAGATCTCCGAAGCCACCGCCGGGCCGACAATCCGCGAAGACGACGAGGTCGAGGACCAGCCCGAGGCAGACAGTGATGACGAGGACGGCGAGGGCCGCCCCAAGGCCGAGGAAGACGACGAGGAAGACAACACCCTCAGCCTGGCGCAGATGGAAGCCGCGCTTAAGCCCGAGGCGCTCGAAACCTTCGCGCGCATCACCAAGCTGTTCAACAACTTCGAAAAGCTTCAGGGCGACCGCGTGGTGACCCTTGCGGCGGGCAATGATTTCGCGGCTGCCAAGGAAAAGAAGTACGAAGCCTTGCGCGAAGAGCTGACCGCCGAAGTCGAAAGCGTGCAGTTCCACGCCACCAAGATCGAATTCCTGGTCGACAACCTTTACGCCTTCAACCGCCGGCTGACGACGCTAGGCGGGCAGATGCTGCGTCTGGCCGAGCGCCACAAGGTCAAGCGGGTCGACTTCCTCGGTGCTTATGTTGGCAACGAGATGGACGACGCTTGGATCAAACTGCGCGCCAAAAAGGACAAGAAGTGGGCCGCCTTTGCCGAGCGCGAGGAAGACGCGATCGAGCGCATCCGTTCGGAAATCGCCGATATCGCCGCGCAGACCGGGATGAGCCTCACCGAGTTCCGTCGCATCGTCAACATGGTGCAGAAAGGCGAGCGCGAGGCGCGCATCGCCAAGAAGGAAATGGTTGAGGCGAACCTGCGGCTGGTGATTTCGATCGCTAAAAAGTACACGAACCGCGGGCTGCAATTCCTTGATCTTATTCAGGAAGGCAACATCGGCCTGATGAAGGCGGTCGACAAGTTCGAATACCGCCGGGGCTACAAGTTCAGCACTTACGCCACATGGTGGATCCGGCAGGCTATCACGCGGAGCATCGCGGACCAAGCCCGCACCATCCGTATCCCGGTGCACATGATCGAGACGATCAACAAGCTGGTGCGCACAAGCCGCCAGTTCCTGCATGAGGAAGGCCGCGAGCCGACGCCGGAAGAAATGGCGCAGCGCTTATCCATGCCGCTTGAAAAAGTGCGCAAGGTGATGAAGATCGCCAAGGAGCCGATCAGCCTCGAAACGCCGATTGGCGACGAGGAAGATTCGCATCTGGGCGATTTTATCGAGGACAAGAACGCAATCATCCCGGTGGATGCCGCGATCCAGGCCAACCTCAAGGAAACTGTGACCCGCGTGCTGGCGTCCCTCACCCCGCGTGAAGAACGCGTGCTGCGGATGCGCTTCGGCATTGGGATGAACACCGATCACACGCTGGAAGAAGTGGGCCAGCAGTTTTCGGTGACACGCGAACGGATCCGGCAGATCGAAGCGAAAGCACTGCGGAAGCTGAAGCATCCGAGCCGGTCGCGGAAGATGCGGTCGTTCTTGGATCAGTAACGGATGGCCAAACTGCCGTTTGGCCTCATTGGAGGCGTGCTGTTCGCTCTGGGCATCGGCATGTTCATCTATGGACAATGGCGGAGTATTATCCAGTATGGGAGCAACTGGACGGACCGTTCCTACATCGTGATGCTTGTCGCGCTCTGTTGCTTTGCAGCGGCTGCGATCGCCAGATTGCGGCTTTGAAAAGACCGTTTGCGCTCGGCATGATGCGGTGGTGGGCGGACCGATAGAGCTTTCGCACGCAACTCGCGTTACCCGCCCGTCGAAAAGCATAGGGTTCGGGCTGGAGAATCCCCGCCCACACGCCTATGGCAACATTATGCGCATCGCCATCGCCTCCGATCACGCCGCCATCGAGCTCAAGGCCGAGCTGACCGAATGGCTCATCGAAGAAGGCCACGAGGTCGCCGACCTTGGGCCTGAGCCGGGGCAAAGCGTCGATTATCCCGATTACGGCTATCGCCTCGCCGAGGTGATTGCCGAAGGGTCGGCCGAATATGGCATCGCCCTATGCGGCAGCGGCATCGGGATTTCGATCAGCGTCAACCGCCACCCGCAGGTGCGCTGCGCGCTCGTGTCGGAGCCGCTCTCGGCCGCGCTCGCGCGCGAGCATAATGATGCCAATTGCATCGCCATGGGCGCGCGGCTTGTCGGGATCGAAATGGCCAAGTCCTGCGTTGCAACATTTCTTGATTCCGATTTCGCCGATGCCGGCGATCCGGCCGGGCGCCACCAGCGCCGCGTCGGCAAGCTCGGCAGCCCCCCGTTTCTGCCCGATCACATCGAGACCCATCAATGAGCACTGCCCCGATTGATTTTGCCTCCCGCACCGCAGCCCCAAACGATTGTGGGCCCATGGACGGATTCTGGAACGATGACCTAGCTCATGCCGACCCCGAAATCGCGGCTGCGGTTGCCAATGAACTCGCCCGCCAGCGCGACAAGATCGAACTGATCGCGTCCGAGAACATCGCGAGCCGCGCTGTACTCGAAGCGGCCGGCAGCGTGTTCACCAACAAGTACGCCGAGGGCTATCCGGGCAAGCGTTACTATGGCGGCTGCGACTATGCCGATGTGGTCGAGACGCTCGCCATCCAACGCGCGACGCAGCTGTTCGGCTGCAATTTCGCCAATGTGCAGCCCAACAGTGGCAGCCAGATGAACCAGGCGGTGTTTCTCGCATTGCTCAATCCCGGCGATACCTTCATGGGGCTCGATCTGAACTCCGGGGGCCACCTCACTCACGGATCGCCGGTGAACATGAGCGGCAAGTGGTTCAGCCCGGTGTCCTACGGCGTAAACCCCGCGACCGAGACCGTCGACATGGACGAGGTTGTTGCCAAAGCGCGCGAGCACAAGCCCAAGATCATCATCTGCGGCGGCACCGCCTATTCGCGGCTTTGGGATTTCCCCGCATTCCGCGCGATCGCGGACGAAGTGGGCGCGGTTCTGCTGTGCGATATGAGCCATATTTCCGGCCTCGTGGCAGGCGGCGCGCACCCCTCGCCCTTCCCGCATTGCGACATCGTTACCTCGACCACCCACAAGTCCCTGCGCGGCCCGCGTTCGGGCATCATCCTGTGGAACGACGAGAAGTACACCAAGCCTTTGAACATGGCGGTGTTCCCGGGCCTCCAGGGCGGGCCGCTGATGCACATCGTCGCAGCCAAGGCGGTGGCGTTTCGTGAGGCATTGCAGCCCGAATTCGCCACCTATGCGCACCGCATCGTCGAAAACGCCCGCGCCCTTGCGGCAAGCCTTGAGGAGCATGGCCTCAGGATCGTCTCGGGCGGGACCGATAACCACTCGATGCTGGTCGATCTCACCGCGAAAGATGTCACGGGCAAGGACGCCGAGAAGGGCCTTGATCGCGCCTGGCTGACCTGCAACAAGAACGGCATCCCGTTCGACACCCGCTCGCCGTTTGTGACCAGTGGCATCCGCCTCGGAACGCCGGCCGGCACGACCCGCGGCTTTGGCCGGGACGAGTTCCGAACCATTGGCAAGCTCATCGCTGAAGTGGTTGAGGGTCTTGCCAAAAACGGTCCAGCGGGTGACGCGCAGATCGAACAGAGCGTGCGCCAGCGGGTTGCAACGCTGTGCTCTGCCTTCCCCGTCTATCCGGGCATGTGAGGAATTATCGCAATGAACGATCAAGACCCCCGCCAAGGCCCCGACTGGGTCGAGGATGCCAAGACCGAACTGTCCGGCATGGCCAAGGAGGGGATCAACCACCCTTCGACTGCGCCGGTGCTGACCGGTGCGGCGATTGGCGCAGTGGCGGCCTACCTGCTGCCCTTTATTTCCTGGCCGATCGGGCTTGCCGCAGGCGCGGGGTTTGCGCTGTATCAGAGGATCAGGAAGTAGCCGTCTGAATGCGCTGCCCTTTCTGCGTCCATGATGACACCCAAGTCAAGGATAGCCGCCCGACCGAAGATGGCGCCTCGATCCGGCGGCGGCGGCAATGCACGTCCTGCGGCGCGCGCTTTACGACCTTTGAGCGCGTCCAACTGCGCGAGGTGGTGGTGGTCAAATCCGGGGCCAATGGCGAGCCGGGGCGCCGTGAGCCGTTCGAACGCTCCAAGCTCGAACACTCGGTAGCGCTCGCCAGTCGCAAGCGTGGGATCGATCCCGAACGGCTCGACCAGCTGATTTCGGGCATTCAGCGGCAGGTGGAAACGTCGGGCGAGGCCGAGGTATCGTCGTCGCATATTGGCGAGCTGGTGATGGACGGTCTGCGCCAGATCGACTCTGTCGCCTATATCCGCTTCGCTTCTGTCTACCGCGATTTCTCCGAGGCCCGCGATTTCGAGGAATTTGCCAGCACCGTCCAGCAAGCCGCGAAAGAGTAGGAACATCATGGCCGATCTCAACAAGCCGGTGATCGTGCTCGTACGCCCGCAGCTTGGCGAGAATATCGGCAAGGCGGCGCGCGCGATGCTCAATTTCGGGCTGACCGAGCTGCGGCTGGTCACCCCGCGCGATGGCTGGCCCAACCCCTCGGCAGGGCCGGCCGCGGCGGGGGCGGACGCGGTGCTCGAACAGGCGCAGATCTTCGCCACCACTGCCGAAGCGGTCGCCGATTGTGCGCATGTCCACGCTACCACCGTGCGAAAGCGCGGCGTGACCAAGCCGGTGATCGGGGCTGACGAGGCCGGGCGGATGGTGCACACCTTGGCTGGCCGCCACGCGATCCTGTTCGGCCCCGAACGATCAGGGCTGGAGACCGACGACGTCGCGCTTGCGCGCAATATCCTGACCGTGCCCATCAACCCCGAATTCGGCTCGCTCAATCTGGCGCAGGCGGTAATCCTTGTCGCCTATGAATGGTCGCGGACCGGGCGCGAGATGGCGAACGCCCGCCCTGGCGCGAGCCCAATTGATGGCAGCGCGCTAGTACAGCCCACCGCCGAAGAGGTGCTGCCCCCCGCTCCGCAGGAGGAGCTCGACGGCTTGGTTGCGCATTTCGAGGCGTTGCTTGACGCGAGAGATTACTTTCAACCTCAAGGCCGGGCCGCAACAACCCGCCGAACGCTGCGCGGGGTGCTGACCAAACCTGGGTGGAATCACCTCGAGGTGCGCACCTTGCGCGGCATCCTCAGCACGCTTGAGCGCGGCGGCCCCCGCGACCAGCGTCATTGAAGTGTAGCAAACGTGCCGCAATCGAACGCCGCGCCCGGCCAGCCATCCACAGAGCAGAGACAAGTCATGGGCATCGTTGATCCGGCACCGGGCGGCCCCCCCGCCGCGATCCTGCAGCAGTGGCCAGACCATTCGCCGGCGCGGATGGCGCGCGACTTCCTGCTATGGCGGCACCTGCGGGTCATCCGGGCGCGCACCATGCGCCACATTCACCAGACAGCGGAGAAGCTTCGCAGCGCGCTCGTGCCCGGTGCCGCGCCGCGACCGGCGCGCTCGGTCTACGGAGTTCAGATGTGGCCCAACTGGGGAGACCGTACGTTTGCCTATTGCCAATACGGCACCTATGGCCCCTATCTTGCCGATCTGCTGGCGGGCATCGAGCGGCCGTTCTGTTTTCTCGATATTGGCGCCAACCAAGGCCTGTACTCGCTGATCGCAGGCAATAACCCGGCATGCGAGCGGATCATCGCGCTTGAGCCGGTGGCCGATACCCATCGCTTTCTGGCTGCCAACCTCGCGCTTGCCGGGCTCGAGGGGCGCGCAGTGGCGCTTAATGTCGGCCTGTCGAACGAGGCAGGCACTCACATGATCACCATCAACCCGGTGCATAGCGGCCAGGCGACACTCGAATCGCACCTTGAGGGGCGCGAGTCGTGCCGGGCGGTCACCGTCGAACTGGTGACCATGGCGCAGCTTGAGGCGCATCTGCCCACCGATTTGCCGCTGTTCGTCAAGATCGACGTCGAAGGGCACGAGCCAGTGATTATCGAGGAATTGCTTGCCTCGCGCCACGCGTCGCGGGTGCTTGGCATTTTCTATGAGCACGACAATCGCTGGACCGACAATGCCGCGATCGCGCGCGCGCTAAATCGCGCCGGGTTTGCCAAGCTCAGGCGTTATGGCCGGGGAAAGCATTTCGATGTGCTGGCAGGGCCTTCGCCGGTGCCGCTGGAACGGATACCGGCGTTCACACAGGCCGTGGCCGAAGGGCGGCACGAGCAAACCTGAGCCACCTTGCTGACATGAGCAGACACGGGTAGACAGGCGGCAGTTTCGCGGATAATCAGTATTCCTCCGTCCCAAACCCATGAGATTGTTTATGTTTTGTGACAACTTCCGCCTCTTGGCGCTTGCCGCCGTGTGTTCGCTTGCGCCGCTTGCCAGCGGCGCGCTGGCTGCCCCCGCCCAGCAGCAGGAGACCGAAACCGGCGCGGTGCAAACCCCGGCTGACGATGCGTCGTCTGGCTCGGTCCCTGCCGCACCGGCGCAGGCGCAGTCTGAAGAAGACAAGCGCATCTGCCGCTATGTGAAGACCGAGACTGCGAGCCGCCGCAAGGTCAAGGTATGCCGCACGGTCGAGGAATGGCGCGAGTTGAACAATATCCGTTGAACTTGGCCGCCTTGATCCGGGCCCAGCTGATCTCACCGCGCTGATCCCAACGCGCTGATCCCACCGCGCTGATCCGCGCGCGCCGCTTGACCTTGGCGGCGTTCCTGCTACGTGCGCGCCTTCGCAATTGGCCCCGCACCCCGGTGAAGCGGTGGCCGCATCAGGCGCAATGGCCTGATGGTGCGATGCCGGGTTGAATGGTCGGGTCCAGTTCGATGGTCGGATTGGGGTCTTATCCTGCAGATTTGAAGGAAGACGTATGTCGAAGCGCAAAAGCGCCAAGTACAAGCTTGACCGCCGGATGGGCGAAAACATCTGGGGTCGTCCCAATTCCCCGGTGAACAAGCGGCAATACGGCCCCGGCCAGCATGGCCAGCGTCGCAAGGGCAAGATGAGCGACTATGGCCTGCAACTGCGGGCCAAGCAGAAGCTCAAGGGCTATTACGGCGAAGTCACTGAAAAGCAGTTCAGGAGCACCTACGCCGAAGCCTCGCGCATGAAAGGTGACACCAGCCAGAACCTAATCGGCCTGCTGGAACAGCGGCTCGACATGGTCGTGTACCGCGCCAAGTTTGCGCCTACCATCTTCTCGGCTCGCCAGATCGTCAGCCACGGGCACATCTTTGTGAACGGCGTGAAGTGCAACATCGCCTCGCGCCGCATTTCGGTTGGCGACGTCATCAGCCTTGGCAGCAAGGCCAAGGAAATGGCGCTGGTTATCGAAGCCCAAGGCCTGGCTGAACGTGACATCCCCGATTACGTCCAACCCGATGGCAACGACAAGATCACCTTCACTCGCGTTCCCAAGCTTGACGAAGTACCCTATCCGGTAACCATGGAACCGAACCTCGTGGTGGAATTCTACTCACGCTGATCTGCACTTTCAGCGACGGAACAAGATAGGGCGGTCTTACGGGGCCGCCCTTTTCTTTTGTGCTGCGGCCTGCAACCTGCGATCTGCAGTGCTTCTATTTTGCAAGGCTTGTTGCGATCATGAAAGTATTAGTGCTGGACGGCCACCCTGACAAAGGGCGCCTAACCACCCATCTGCTCGATACCTACTGCCAAGCCTTGCCCGCATCGGTCGAGGTCACGCGCGTAGCGGTGCGCGAACTTGTGTTCTCGCCGATCTTGCGCCGCGGGTACAACAAACGCACCGAATGGGAGCCGGACCTTGCGCGGCTGGCCGAGGCGATTGATGCCTGCGATCACCTCGTGGTTGCCTTTCCGCTGTGGTGGGGCGGCGAACCTGCGGAAATGAAAGGTCTGATCGACCGGATTTTCCTACCCGGATTCATGTTCGCCTATCATACCGAGGATCCGTGGTGGGACCGGTTGATGGCGGGGCGCTCTGCCGATGTGATCGTGACCATGGATACGCCGCCGCTGTTTCTACGGCTGGCCTATGGCAATGCTGTGATCCGGCGCTGGAAGGGCCAGGTGCTGGGGTTTGTGGGCTTTGCGCCGGTGCGGATGCTCACCTTCGGGCCGGTCGGCAAGGGCAGCGCTGACAAGAAAATCGACAAGTGGCAGAAGAAAATCGAGAGGTTAGCCCGATCAGCCCAGCCCAAAGCGCCGGAGAAGAAACAACCCCGGCTCGCCGCCTTTCTTGAGCGCAGTCCTAGCCCCTAAGGCGGTCCCACTCGGCAAATTCGTAGGCGATAGAACCTTCCACGAGCCGTTCCCAGATATCGCCAATGACATCGACCGGAACACCGCGCGGCTCGGCTTCGGCCAACGCGGCGGCGATGACGCTTGCCTTGCGCCCCTCGTCGCGTACCGCATCGCGCGCATCCTTGATCCGGGCCGCAGCGCGCATGTAACCGAAGCGCAGCGCCAGAAGCGCCACCAGCTCGCGGTCAAGCGTATCGACCCCTGCGCGCACCTCGATCATGGTCTGGCAGGCCTCAGGCGCTATGATATTCTTTTCCATGCGCGCCATTTGGCGATTGAATTCGCCGGTGTCGAGCAATGTTACGCCCAAGCATGGGCTTGCGCGCAGCAATGGCAGGAAACGCAAAGGAAAGCCGGGACCAGCGCAAGCTGGCCCCGGCCCCAAGTTACCGCATTAGCAGCACGGCAGTCCGCAGCAGATGCCAAGCGCACAGCAGGCGTCATGCACAGCCCCGGGACCAGCAGCCATCGCTGCCGATGACGACAAGAAGACAACAAGCGCGGAAATTTTGGTAAACAGCTTCATTTCAATTCTCCAGATTTACAAAGATATTCAGAATAAAAGGGTTCACGCCAGTTCGTGGCGGGGGTGTTGCGGGCGGCAGATTGCCTGATCGAAATAGCGCAGAGTGACACACGTCACCTAGCGCGGCCCGTTCGGGCACACCTTCGCACTGCGCAGTCGGCAGCACAGCTATCCCGCATCCAACCTGACACTTCGCAAAATCCTGACAATCCTTGCAGCAGTCATCGAGACATGATGAATCGTGAGGCGCATCCCTTGTCGTCATGATCATGGCGGTGTTGCCCGCGATGGCCGGCGTCGACAGCGGCGCAAGCACGCTGAGGCACAATAGACCAGACAGAAGCCACAAAAGCGTTCGCATAACTGGAGGTTCGCATTTCACAATGGATTGGTTACGCTGCCAAAGCTCTTTGTGCAATCAGCCAATGTAATCGCGCCGGAAGGTGGCGGCAAATTCGGCAAAACGTGCCCCCGCAATGGCGTCGCGCATGGCCTGCATCAGGGCCTGATAGAAGCTGAGGTTGTGCTCCGTCATCAGCATCGCGCCGAGCATCTCGCCCGACTTCACCAGATGGTGGATATAGGCGCGGGTATAAGTGGCGCAGACCGGACAAGCGCAACGCTCATCCAACGCGCCGGTGTCTTCGGCAAAGCGAGCGTTCCGGAGGTTCATCGGCCCGTTCCACGTGAAAGCCTGCCCGTTGCGGCCCGAGCGGGTGGGCAGGACGCAATCGAACATGTCGATCCCGCGTTCGACCGCGCCGACCAGATCATCAGGCTTGCCCACCCCCATCAGGTAACGCGGACGGTCGTCGGGGAGCATATCGGGGGCATAGTCGAGCACGCCGAACATCGCCTCCTGCCCCTCGCCCACCGCCAACCCGCCAACGGCATAGCCATCAAAGCCAATAGCGCTGAGTGTGTCGGCGCTGATGCGGCGCAGGTCTTCGTGAAGCGCGCCCTGCTGGATGCCGAAAAGCGCAGCGCGGGCCGCGTGTTCAGCGCCGCTGTCAAACCCCCCGCGGCTGCGCTGCGCCCAGCGCATTGAAAGCTCCATGCTGGCGGCGATCTCGTCCTTGGAGCGGTCAGCGCGCGGGCATTCGTCGAAGGCCATGACGATGTCGGAGCCGAGCAGTCGCTGGATCTCCATCGAGCGTTCGGGGGTGAGCATATGCTTGGACCCGTCAAGATGGCTGCGAAACTCGACGCCTTGCTCGGTGAGCTTGCGCAGTTCGCTCAGGCTCATCACCTGATAGCCGCCGCTATCGGTCAGGATCGGGCGCGGCCAGTTCATGAAGCTGTGCAAGCCCCCAAGCCGCGCCACTCGCTCGGCCCCAGGGCGCAGCATCAGGTGGTAGGTATTGCCAAGGATGATGTC
>JBBQWH010000061.1:0-14949 GCA_038210785.1 Sphingomonadales bacterium
ATTAGCCGCGATCGCTAGCATGCTGGCGGGTGCCTTTGCGGTCACCGCTTCCGCCGCCACACCGAACGGCTGGTTGGCCTATGATGCCAAGAGCTTTGCCGCCGCGCAGGCGAGCGGCAAGACGCTGGTGGTGGATGTCCATGCCGACTGGTGTCCCACCTGCCGGGCGCAGGCCCCGATCCTCGAAGAACTGCGCAGCGAGAACAAAAACGCCAACGTCGCCTTCATCCGGGTCGATTTCGACAAAGACAAGGACTTCCTGCGCGCTCACCGTATTCCCCGCCAGTCCACCATCGTGGTGTTCAAAGGCTCTGCGGAAGTTGCCCGTTCCATCGCCGAAACCAACCGCCAGCGCCTACGCAGCATCGTGCTAGGCGCGATCTGAACGGGCCGGCACGATGTTCACCAGCCTCCTGCTTGCCTTTGTTGCCGGGTTGGTGACCATCCTCAATCCTTGCGTGCTACCGCTCGTGCCGATTCTGGTCGGCTCAGCGCTCGGCAAGAGCAGGTTCGGACCGGTCGCGCTGGCCGGAGGGCTGGTGGTGAGCTTCACGACCTTCGGCTTTATCGTGATCGCTTTCGGCTATTCGCTGGGGATTGATGAAACCGCAGTGCGCGGCCTTGCAGGCGCGCTGCTGGTGGTGGCGGGAGCGGTACTGTTGGTGCCGCGCGCGCAGGCTGCCTTAAGCGCGGCGGCCGCGCCGGTTGCCGGGTTCGGTAACCGCCGTCTGGGACAGGTCAGCGGCGATGGCTGGTACGGGCAAGCCCTGATCGGCCTGCTGCTCGGGCTGGTTTGGGCACCGTGTGTGGGCCCGACGCTGGGTGTTGCCATTGCCGCTGCCAGCCAGGGCGAAAACCTCGCCAACAGCTTCATCATCTTTCTCACATTCGGCCTTGGGGTCGCCGCCTCGATCCTGGCCTTTGCCTACGGCTCGCGCCGCGCATTGAGCGAACGCCGCAAAACGCTCGCCACACTTGCGCGTTACGGCAAATCCTTGTTCGGCGCTGCGCTGGTGTTGGTAGGAACGCTGGTGCTTACCGGATTCGACAAGGTCATCGAAGCCACGGTGCTCGATATCCTGCCTGCCTCGCTGGTAGCCTTTACAACCGGGTTCTGAGCGATCCCCTTTCGTCCGGTCGCAGTATTCGGCATGATGCCGGGTGGGGAGGAAAGCGGATGGACAGCACTTCAACCACCGGCCCGCGCGTTACCGGGCTTGGCGGGGTATTCTACGTGGTCAAGGACCCGGCGGCGAGCCGCGCTTGGTACCGAAAGACGCTTGGCATTGATGGGCCTTATGGCCCGCAGCTCGCATGGGCCGATGAGCCGTGCGGGCACCCCTATTCGCTGATCAGCCACTTCGCCGATAACGAATACATCAAACCAGGTGCCGGCGGTTTCATGATCAACCTGAGGGTCGGTGATTTGGACGGCTTCGTCGCCGCCCTACGCGCCAAGGGGACCGCGATTCTCGGGGAAGCAGACGAGGGCTATGGCAAATTCGCCTGGCTGCTTGATCCTGACGGGGTGAAGATCGAATTGTGGCAGCAGGTCGAGGATCGGTTGCCGTAAAGCCGCGCCGCCGCCTTAAGCAAACACCCCTAGGTTGCGGTCAAGCCTCGCTTGTCCCGATCTGTTGACGGGCTGTTAACCATTCCTGCGTGATACTCCTTAGCCATGAGGGCCAAGGAAAAAATTCGCGCATTGGCGCTGATGGCTGCCGCGCTGGCGCTGGCGGGGTGCGGTGCGGTGATCCCCGGCGGCAGCGGCGGCGCAGCGCCGGGCATGGCAAGTCAGGCAGCGTCGGCGCGCGCCCCCGCCCGTCCAGCCATGCCGATTGCCTCGGCCCCGCAGAGCTATGCCGCGAACCCGCAGGATGTCAGCTGCCTTGCCGATCTCGGCGCCAGCGGGGCGCGGTTCGCGTCCCTGCCCGATACCTACGCTGCGCCGGGGTGCAACAAGCTCGGTACAGTGCAACTGATGGCGCTGGCGGGCGACGGCGCGCCGCTCAGTATCGCCAATATGGGCCCGGTGCGTTGTAGCGTCGCCAAGGCGTTTGGCGATTGGGCGCGCTTCGGGGTCGACCGCGCGGCGCGCGAGATCCTCGGCAGCCGGATCGCGCAGATCGAGACGATGGGGTCTTATGCCTGCCGCAATGTCGCAGGCAGCGAACGCCGCTCGGCCCATGCCCGCGCCGAAGCGATCGATGTGTCGGGCTTTGTTTTGGCCGACGGCCGCCGGATCGTGCTCAAGCGCGACTGGGACGGCGGCGATCCGGCGACGCGCGAGTTTCTGCGGGTGGTGCACAGGAGCGCGTGCAAACGCTTTGGCACGGTGCTCGGCCCGCAATACAATGCCGCGCACGAGGATCACTTCCACCTCGAAGGCACCGGCGCGACATTCTGCCGCTGAACACGTTCTATCGCTGGCGAAGTTTAGCCGCTGATTGGGCGGCGATGGTTGTTGCCTGCAAGTATGCCGCCACCAAAGCGGGGCAGAGCTTCGGTTTGCATAGGTTCGGTGGCCCCGGACTGATAAGCCATCAGCGCCGAGGCCGCCCGGGTGCGAAACCTTCGAAAACCTTCTCTGCGGACGGCAAGGGATCACCTGGGGTGGGGCCGATCCGAGCCTTGTGCGCTGGCGCTATGCTCGCAGTTTTGGTTCCAGTTTCGCCTCCAACTTTAATCGCACCGCCTCGGCGGCGTGGCGCGCGCCCAGCTTGGTCATCATATTGGCGCGGTGGATTTCGACCGTACGCGGGCTGATGTCGAGCTCGCGTGCGATCGCCTTGTTGCTGCTGCCTTCGGCCAACCAATCAAGCACCTCGCGTTCACGCGACGAGAGGGTCGAGATGCGGTCGCGCGCTTCGATCATGCGGCGGCGGGCGGCGCCGAATTGTTCGGCTTCCTTGGCGATGCGGGTAAGGCAGCGGGTGAAGCGTTCGGGATCGAGCGGCAGGGCGAGATAATCGAGCGATCCGGCCTTGACCGCCTCGACAATGCGTCCCGGGCGGGGCTGCGCATCGACCGCGATCAGCGGTAGCCAGATACCCAGCCGGCCCAGCCGGTCGAGGATCATGCCAACCCCGCCCTCTTCCGCGGTGTCTCGGGCGATGATGATGCCTTCGCGCGGCGGGTGCACCGCCAGCTCTGAAAGGTCGCCGTAGACCTCACAATGGTGGCCGAGAGCGAAGCCGACCCGGGCCAGTTCGGCGCGTTGCCGGCTGCAAGAGTCGATGAAGTGGAGGGAGCTTTTGCGTGTCATGTGAAGGTGCTTGCGCCTAACCCCTGTGGGTTTCACGCAGTAGCGCCGCCAATCCGGAGGATTTACCATACCCGGAATGATTTAATTATCTGAATAATATGATATTTTTATGTCCGGATCGGACGTTGATGAGGCCGTTGAGGTTACTGATCGGATCCGAAGTGGTATGGCGGTAACGAGTGGAATGCGGACCGCAGTGCATTGCCCCAACCTGATGAAATCGCATCGAAATAGGGGTCATCAGCGGTCACCCGGTGCGCGTGGGTGGCGGCAAACGCGTCCTTGCCGATCACCAGCAGATCGAGCGGCAGACCGACCGACAAGTTAGCCTTAAGGGTCGAGTCGAAACTGACCATCAGCAGCTTGACCGCGTCCTCGAAGCTCATGTCGCGGTCATATCCGCGGATCAGGATCGGGCGGCCATACTTGGTCTCGCCGATCTGAAAGAACGGGGTGTCCCAGCTCGCCTCGATGAAATTGCCTTCAGGATAGACCATGAACAAGCGCGGCTGCATCCCCGCGATCTGCCCGGCGACGATCATGGTCGCGGTGAAGCGGCCCTTGCCGCTGTCGCCATTGACGGCCTGCGCGGTTTCGATCGTAGAGCGCAGCAGCCGCCCGATCTCGGTGGCGACCTGGAACATGGTCGGCCCCTTGATCAATGCGTTGTCGCGGTCGCCCGGGGCCTTGGTGCGCTCCTCAAGCTGGCTGATAACCGCTTGGGTGGTGGCAAGATTGCCCGCCGTCATGACCGCGATCATCCGCTCCCCCGGCACGCTCCAGTGGAACAATTTGCGGAAGGTGGAGATGTTATCGACCCCCGAATTGGTGCGGGTGTCGCTCATAAGCACGAGGCCTTTGTCGAGCACCATGCCAACACAATAGGTCATGCCATCATCCTCACTGGTATTACGCCTTTTCGCAGCGCCCTAGCGCGAAGCGCAGATTGGCGCAAAAGCTGCTGCGCCCTCGCGCCCCTGGTTATTGTGTGGACTGATCCTGCCGCTGCTGCTGTTGGCGCTGATGCTGCTGCTGACCGGCAGCGGGGGGCTGGGCCTCGACGGCAACGCCCACGGTCAGCACCTCCGCCGCCGCGCTGCCAAGGCTGATGCCGGTCACAGGCGCGGCATCGCGGTAATCGCTCCCGGTGGCGAGTCGCACATAGCGCGGATCGGGGCTGATCCCGTTGGAGACATCGAAGCCGACCCAGCCTAGGTCGCCGACATGGGCTTCGGCCCAGGCGTGGGTGGCTTCCTGCTCGATCCGGTCATCCATCATCAGGTAGCCGCTGACATACCTTGCCGGAATGCCGTGCGCCCGCGCCGCGCCGATGAACACATGCGCATGATCCTGACACACGCCCGCACCTTGGATCACCGCGTCCTCTGCAGTCGTCGCCGAATGGGTGCGCCCGGCCTCGTAAGTGATCCGATCCCGGATCAGCGCCGAAAGCGCGTGGAGAAACGCGAGCGGGGCGATGGCATCCCGGCCTGGCACTTCGCGCAGCAGCCCGCGCAGGCGTGTCCCCGGCCGGGTCAGCGGGGTCTGCCGCAAAAAGCTCCACAGCGGCAGGTCGCCTGAATGGCGGCCGATGACGCCTGCATTGTCCTCGGTTTCGACCACGCCCTCGCAAGTCACCGTGACCTCACGCGCGCCCGGCTCCAGCCCGATCAGAGTGACGTGGTTGCAGTGCTGGTCGGTATACTGAAGCTCGGCATGGGCATTTGCGAAAGTCATGTTCCAATGATCGATGCGCTGGCCCTGCGTCTCCTTAGGCGTCAGCCGCAGCCGCTGAAGCGCGTGGACCACCGGCTGCGCAAAGGCGTAATGGGTGGTGTGCCGAATCGAGAGGGTCATGGTGCTCATGAGTGGAACCTGTAATCCTGCGCAATTGCCCGCGCGATGGCGGCGTTGCGGGAGAGCGCATCGACCAGGTATTCGTGCAATCCTGCCTCGAAGATCTGATCGACAGTCAGCTGGCTGAGGCTGGCATCGGCCTTGCGCATCAGAACATGGCATTGTCCCTCGGTTCCGTGCGTGCGCGCCAGCGCCGCAAGGCATTCGCGCAAGGCATTGCGGCAGAAAGCAAGGCTGCGCGGAAAACGGTCATCAAGAACGAGGAATTCGACGATCCCGCGCGCCTCGATCTGTCCGGCATTCAGCCAGCTATAGACCCGCGCGCCTGCAACCGAACGCAGCACCTGTTCCCACTGCCCTGTATCAAGGCTTGATCCGACATAAGAAAGCGATGGCAGCAGCAGGAAATACTTCATGTCGAGGATTCGCGCGGTCGAATCCTTGCGTTCGATAAAAGTCCCCGCGCGGGCGAAGTGATAGCCTTCGTCGCGCAGCATAGAGCCGTCGAACGCGCCGTGGACCTGCGTACCCGAACGCCGGATCGCGCCCAGCACCTCGCCCACTGCCATCTGCCCGACCGGCCGGGCGAGCAGCGCGTCGAGCTTCATCCAGTTGTCGTTGACCGCTTCCCACACGTCGGACGAGATATTGGTTCGCGCAATCCGAGCATTGGCGCGCACCGCGCCGAACATCGCTCGGACATTGCCGGGGTTGGACGGCCCGCGCAGCACGAAGTTCCAGACCGCCAGCCCGTCATAGCCGGTATGCGCCGCCTGATAGGCGCCGCGCAGCCCGAGCGTAGCGATCACCGAGCGCCACTCCGCCTCCGCCGTCTCCAGATCGCGGGTCAGCGCCATCCGCAGCGCTGCTTCAAGCAGACGCGCGGTGTTCTCGGCCCGCTCGAGATAACGGAACATCCAGAACAATCCGTTGGCGGTGCGGCCTAGCATAAGCGGTTCCCGGCCATCAGTCCTTGAGCACCCATGTATCCTTGGTCCCGCCGCCTTGCGAGGAATTGACCACCAACGAACCTTTCTGGAGTGCCACCCGGGTCAGCCCGCCCGGCGTGATGTCAATCCCCTCGGGCGAGACGAGGACGAAGGGGCGAAGGTCGACATGGCGCGGGGCGAGGCCGGCACGGGTGTAGATCGGGCAGGTCGACAGCGCGAGCGTGGGCTGCGCGATATAATTGCTCGGCCGCGCGATCAGCTTTTCGCGGAACGCGGCGATCTCGCGTTTCGATGATGTCGGCCCGATCAGCATGCCATAGCCGCCCGACCCGTGGACTTCCTTGACCACCAGCTCAGCCAGGTTGTCCAGCACATAGGCGAGGCTCGCCTTGTCGGCGCAGCGCCAAGTCTGGACATTGGGCAGCAGCGGCCTTTCGCCGGTGTAGAATTCGACGATTTCGGGCATGAAGGAATAGATCGCCTTGTCGTCCGCGACGCCCGTTCCCGGCGCATTTGCGATGGTGATCCCGCCAGACCGGTACACGTCCATGATCCCCGGCACTCCGAGCGCGCTGGTCGGGTTGAAGCTGAGCGGATCGAGATAGTCATCATCGACCCGGCGATAGAGCACGTCGATCGGCTTGTATCCGCTGGTGGTGCGCATCTGCACCCGGCCTTCGACCACTCGCAGATCGCTCCCCTCGACCAGCTCCGCCCCCATCTGATCGGCGAGAAAGGCGTGTTCGAAATAGGCCGAATTGTAGGTTCCGGGGGTGAGCACCGCGACGGTCGGCTTGCCGCCGGTAAACGCTGGCGGCACGCAAGCGGCGAGGCTGCGGGCAAGCCGGCGCGGGTAGTTCGACACGCTGTCCACCGCGATCCGGCTGAACAGATCGGGGAACATCCCCATCATCGTCTCGCGGTTTTCAAGCATGTAGGACACACCCGAAGGCGTGCGCGCATTATCTTCGAGCACGAAAAACTCGTCCGGCCCGGTGCGCACCAAATCGATCCCGACGATGTGGGTGTAGATGCCGCCAGGCGGAGTGAAGCCGACCATGTTAGCCAGCCACGCCGAGTTGTTGCGCAGCAGCCGTTCGGGCAAGCGGCCCGCGCGCACGATTTCCTGCCGGTGGTAGAGATCATAGAGAAAGGAATTGAGCGCGCGCACCCGCTGCTCGATCCCGCGCGAAACCTTGCGCCATTCGGCGGCGGTGATGATCCGCGGCACCATGTCGAACGGGATCAGGCGTTCTTCGGCCTCGTTCTCGCCATAAACGTTGAAGGTGATGCCGGTGCGGCGGAAAGAATCGTCAGCCTCGCGGTTTTTTCGCCGCAGCCAGTCGCCCGGCTGCGCATCGAACCAGCGGCAGTATTCGGCATAGGCGGGCCGGGTCCGGCCATCGCCATCGAACATTTCGTCGAAATTGCTGCCGCCTGCGCTCATTGACCCCCGCACACCGTCTGAGGGTTCTGGCCCTTAGGTGCAGCGCAGCAATGTAACCGCGGTTTCGCAAAAGGAAAGCGCCCGCGTTATTTTGCGCAATATTGCTGCAGGCGCGATTTCAGACGCGTGTGGTTTCTAGCTCGTCCAGCAGTGCGGCGATCACCTGCGGGTCATAGGTGAAGCCCATGTGCGTACAGCGGAGCGCAACTGCGCGGTCGCGCTCACCGGCACGCCCGGCCGCACAGCGCGGGGCGATCACCGCATCATTGGCGCTCCACAACGCGATGGTCTCGACCGGCGGCTTTGCGGCGAGATCGGCATCGATCGGCGGCGTATCGACAGAGTGGCCAGTGATGAACTGATAGGCGCGCCACACATTATTGGCACGCGGGCTCCCGGAAAAGGGCGAACCCATGGTGATCACCTTGGCGACGCTGAGCGGCTGGTTTTTGGCTAGCTCGCGTGCGTACAGCCCGCCGAGGCTCCAGCCGACCAGCACCACCTTGCGCCCATGGCGGGCGTGGAGATCGGCCAGCCGCACCGCCAGCTGATCGAATGTGTCCGGGTCAGGCCCCCAATTGCGGCCCTGCCCCCAGCGCTTGGTGATATGCCCGGCCGCCTCTAGCTGGCGCGCAAGATAGCGCATCCGGCCCGGACGGGTGCCGAATCCGGGAAGGATCATCACCACCTGCGGATTGGTCGTGGGCGCAAATGCGCGCGTGCGGCGCGGACGGCGGATCGGCTCGAGCAGAACGTCGGCTTCGGCCAGCAGCCGCAGCAAGCGGGGCTTACCCTCCTCGAATTCCTCGGGGCAAGCTTCCCGCGCCAGCGCAACGCGGCGCGCGAATTCGCTGTTGGCATAAGCCTGCCGCGCCTGCGCCCCGGCAGCCGATGCAGCGGCTACCAGCGGCCGGTGCAAGCGCGGCCATTGTTTCGGCCATCGTTTTGGCAGTCCTTGCGACCAATCAGAGGCGGGATACGGCGGGCTCATGCGGAGGCAGAAGCCACCGCGCGCCTGAACGTTCCCTGAAATGTAACAATCGTATCAGGCGGACCGCCGCGCTATTTTGCCGGACAGTCGCCGATCCGTTCGTTCTTGGCGGTGAACTTCATGGTCGCGTCGCCCACCCCTTCGAAATTCATCTTGGTGGTAGCGGTGAAATCGGACGACGTCGGCGTGGTGGTACCGGTCATCGTCATCCGCGCCGCGCCCTGAGGGGAATTGCACAGCATCACTCCGTCCATCTTGCCGCCATCCAAGTTGAGACTTTCGAAGCTGCATTCGCCGCTCTGCCCCTGCTTGAGCATTTCCTCGAAGCCCTTGTCGACATCAGCCTGGGTGAGGCATTCCTCGGTGGTGGTGGTCATACCCGCGCCGTGTCCGGCCATTTCCGCGGGCATCCCAGGAATATCGATGCCGTTCATAGTGATGATGGCGCGGTAGAGTCCGGGCTGCGGCCTGATCGCTTCGGCCTTGGCCTTTTGGACCACTTCCTTCGTGCTGACCTTGCCGTTGCCATCGGCATCCGCATTTCCGTTGTCGGAACAACCGGCAAGCCCAAGGACGGCTGCCACCGCCCAAGCTGCAATGATGATGCGCTTCATCCGATAATCTCCTGCCTGAGCCTTGCTTTGCATACACAAGCATAACCGATGGCGCGGCGAAGCGTGCCATGAAAAGCGTGCAACCCTTCGCAAGCCCTGCCCCTTCACAAGTCGCTCCCCACACCGCATATGGCACTCCATGTCCCAACTCGTGATCCGCAGGGGGTTGGACGAGCCCGATACGGGCGCGGACTTCACCCCCCACCGCCCCGCGCGCCCAGACAAGTCGATGGGCGGCATCCCGTTCACGCTGGTGTCGGAATACGAGCCGGCCGGCGATCAGCCCACGGCCATCGCCGAATTGTGCGAGAGTGCGCTGACGGGCGAGAAAACGCAGGTGCTGCTTGGCGTGACCGGGAGCGGCAAGACCTTCACCATGGCCAAGGTGATTCAAACGCTGCAACGCCCGGCCCTGATCCTCGCCCCCAACAAGATCCTGGCCGCGCAGTTATACGGCGAATTCAAGAGCTTCTTTCCCGAAAATGCGGTCGAATACTTCGTAAGCTATTACGATTATTACCAGCCCGAAGCCTATGTTGCGCGCTCGGACACCTATATCGAGAAGGAATCCTCGGTAAACGAGGCAATCGACCGGATGCGCCATTCGGCCACCCGCAGCTTGCTTGAACGCGATGACGTGATCATCGTCGCCTCGGTCTCGTGCCTTTACGGCATCGGCTCGGTCGAAACCTACTCGGCGATGATATTCGACATCAAGGTGGGCGAGACGGTCGATCAGCGCGAGTTGATTCGCAAGCTGGTGGCGCTGCAATACAAGCGCAACGACACCGCCTTTACCCGCGGCAATTTCCGCGTGCGCGGCGACAGCCTGGAAATCTTCCCCTCGCACTATGAGGACATGGCATGGCGGGTCAGCTTCTTCGGCGACGAGATCGAAGGCATTGCCGAGTTCGACCCGCTGACCGGCACCAAGGGGGCGGCGCTGGAGAAGGTGCGGGTCTATGCCAATTCGCATTATGTCACCCCCGGCCCAACGATGAAGCAGGCGGCGGCCGCGATCAAATTCGAGCTGGAGGAAAGGCTCAAGGAACTGGAGGCCGAAGGCAAGCTGCTCGAACGCCAGCGGCTCGAACAGCGCACCCATTTCGATTTGGAGATGATCGCGGCGACCGGCTCGTGCGCAGGGATCGAGAATTATTCGCGCTTCCTCACCGGCCGCCTGCCGGGCGAGCCGCCGCCGACGCTATTCGAATACCTGCCCGAAAACGCGCTGCTGTTCGTCGATGAAAGCCACCAGACCGTGCCGCAGATCGGCGCGATGGCCAAGGGGGACCACCGCCGCAAGCTGACGCTCGCCGAATATGGCTTTCGCCTGCCGTCCTGCATCGACAACCGCCCATTGCGCTTCAACGAATGGGACGCGATGCGCCCGCAGACCTTTGCTGTGTCGGCCACACCGGGGCACTGGGAAATGGATCAGACCGGCGGCGTGTTCGCCGAACAGGTGATCCGCCCCACGGGGCTGATCGACCCGCCGGTCGAAATCCGCCCGGTCGAAGATCAGGTGCAGGATTGCATCGTCGAATGCAAGGCAACCGCCGCCAAGGGCTACCGCACGCTGGTGACCACGCTGACCAAGCGGATGGCGGAGGATTTGACCGAATTCATGCACGAAGCCGGGGTGCGGGTGCGCTATATGCACTCGGACGTCGAGACGCTGGAACGGATTGAGCTGATCCGCGATCTGCGGCTGGGCGTGTATGATGTGCTGATCGGGATCAACCTGCTGCGCGAAGGGCTCGACATCCCCGAATGCGGGCTGGTGGCGATTTTGGACGCCGACAAGGAAGGCTTCCTGCGCAGCGAAACGTCGCTGATCCAGACCATCGGCCGCGCCGCGCGCAATGTTGATGGGCGGGTGATCCTCTACGCCGACCGGGTGACCGGCAGCATGGAACGAGCGCTGGCCGAAACCGACCGGCGGCGGTCGAAGCAGGAAGAATTCAACACCGAGCACGGCATCACGCCATTCTCGATCAAGCGCAACATCCACGATATCGTCGCGCATTCGGCGGCGCAGGATTCTGTGCTGGTCGATACCGGCGATGCGGAGCGCAACAATCTGGTCGGCCACAACCTGCGCGGTTATATCGAAGACCTCGAAAAGCGGATGCGCAATGCGGCGGCCAATCTTGAGTTCGAGGAAGCTGGCCGCCTGCGCGACGAAATCCGCCGGCTGGAGGCGGACGAGCTGGGGATACCCGACGGGCAGAAGCGCGCACCGATCGTCGGCCGGAGCAACGAGGGCAAGCCGGGGACGCGCAAGACGCGGTACGGCAAGATGCGGGCGAAGCGGATGGGCGGGAAGCCTTGAGGGAGCCACGCTGAGCTGGATCGATACTACGTAGGCCACCAAATCTACGAACAATGTGTGAGGCTGCCAAAGCGACTTGAAGTAATATCGGAAATCTTGTGGGCCGTATAAATCAAGTGGCGATTCGGAGGCTCCCCCAATGAAGAAGATGCTAGCAGATGGTTCAATCATCGAAGGGACACCTGAGGAAGTCGCTCAATACGAAGCCTTTCAGCGATTTCATAACGGAAGCAGTGACCCTCAGGGTGCGCCTAACCCATCCGCTCAGCCAGAGGCAGTCGACTGGGAATACGCGTCCAGCGATGTTGCATTCAGAGTCCTTACACGCCTCAAACTAGGTAAGGAGACTAAGGCAGTTTTAAATCGCCTATACATGAATGGTGACGTTTGGACGCCCGCCACAGACCTTCAGACTGAAATTGGTTATAAGCCGAGTCAATTTGCTGGCCTCATGGGTGCCTTTGGTCGGCGGTTCGTCAATACGCCTGGCTATGTTCTGCATTCCGCATTCTTCGAGCAAGAGTGGGATGGGGATCGTTCCTGTTACCTCTACAGGCTGCCTGCATCTGTTCGAGCAGCTGCCGAGAAAGCGCGAATCCCGGACTTCGATTTGTGACGCTGGATAGCCTTCGACAATGACCCGCATCGACAAACTTCACGCAAGCCTGCTCGTCGACCCCAAACTCAAAATCTCGTTCAGGGACTTCGAAGCCTTGCTCGTCGCGTTCGGGTTCGAGATGCGCGCAGGCAAGGGCAGTCATCGCAATTACAAACACCCTGCCGTGCCCATCATCCTTACCATCCAGCCGCGCGGCAAGGACGCCCTGCCCTATCAGCTAAAACGCCTTCTTGAAGTGGTAAGGGAATATGACCTATATATCACCGAGTGAAACACCCGCATTATCATATTAACCTGTTCTGGTCAGATGACGACGGCTGTTGGATCGCGGACGTTCCCGATTTGAATTATTGCTCGGCGCATGGTGACACGCCCGATGAGGCGATTGCGAGCATTCAAGAGGCAGTGGCCCTTTGGCTTGAAACCGCGGTTGAGTGCGACATGCCCATCCCCGAACCGCGTTATCGTCCGGCGATCTACGCCTGACCTGTTCCGCGCGCTTGAACCGCCCGCGCAAGCCTGTCACTTCCCTGCCATGAACATCCGATTCCTCGTGAGCGCCGCCGCGCTCACCCTCGCCGCGCCCGCACTCTTTGGCACCATCCCCGCCGCTGCGCAGGACGCGCCCGCGCCCAAGATGGACGCTGCCAAGCCTGCCGCGCCCCCCTCGCCTCTGGCACCGCAGACCCGCACCCGCGAACTTTCCGGTACCTTTGGCGGGCAGCGCATCGCCTATCGCGCCACCATCGCCGACACGATCCTCACCGACGAGGCGGGGAAGGCCGAGGCGGTGATCGTCACCACCTCCTATGTAAAGACCCCCGCCGATCCCACCCGCCCGGTGTTCTTCATCTATAATGGCGGCCCCGGTTCGGGCTCGGTGTGGTTGCAGATGGGAGCCTTCGGGCCGAAGCGGGTTGCCATCCCCTCGGACGCGAAAGACGACGGCGCGCCGCCCTATCCGCTGCTCGACAATCCCGACAGCCTGGTCGACGTCGCCGACCTTGTGTTCATCGACCCGCCCGGCACCGGGTTCAGCTATCTGACCCAAGGCACCGATCCCAAGAAATACTACGGCCTGAGGCAAGATGGCCGCGCGATCGCCGCAGTGATCCGCCGCTGGTTGAACGACAACGCGCGCTGGAGCAGCCCCAAGTTCCTCGGCGGGGAGAGCTACGGCACCACCCGCACCGCGATGGTCGCTGACGAATTGGAGGGCAGCACTTACAACGACGTCGGCCTCAACGGGCTGATCCTGATTTCCACGATCCTTGATTTCGCCGCGCGCGAGCCAACGCCGGGCAACGAGATGGCCTATGTTGTGACCCTACCCAACATGGCGGCGGCGGCCTATTTCCACGGTAAGGCGCAGGCACCATCGGTCGAGGCCATCGCGGAAGAAGCGCGCCGGTTTGCGATCGGGCCGTTTGCGGCCGCGTTGCTCAAAGGCCAGGATTTGCCCGCAGCCGAACGCGCTGCAGTGCGCAAGGAGCTGGCGCGGCTCACCGGGCTTTCGGAGACTTTTCTCGAGCAAGCAAACCTGCGCGTCACCGATCAGCGGTTCTACAAGGAATTGCTGCGCGACCGGGGACAGACCATCGGGCGGCTCGACGCGCGCTATACCGGCACGGACTATGACAACGCCGGGGAAACGCCCGACAATGATCCGAGCTTCTATGGCATTGACGCAGGCTATACCGCCGCGATCAATATCTGGGCGCGTGAAGGGCTAGGATACGTGACGACCCGCGAATACCAGTCGATCGGGCGTGAGCCGGGGCAGAACTGGGACTGGAGCTTGGGCGGACAGGGGCGCAGCGCCTACCTCAACACCGCGCCGCTGATCGGGCAGGCGCTGCGGCAGAATAGCGGGCTTCGCGTCTTCAATGCGCAGGGCTATTACGATTTTGCCACGCCGTTCTTTGGCGCGGAATATTCGCTGAAACGCACCGGCATTCCGCAGGACCGGATCACGTGGGAATACTACGACGCGGGTCACATGATGTATGTGCGCGGCGAGGACCGCGCCAAGCTCTCGGCCGACATCCGCGCCTTTATCCGCGCAAGGTGATGGGAGCGCGAAGCCTCGCTGGAGCAAGCGCATTGCTGGCGGCGCTCGCCCTGCCCGGCTGCAAGCCGCCGCCGAGCGATGCGGCAGTGGCGCGCGTGTCGCTGCTATCGTCGGTGAGCGGGCCGTCCGAACCCCTCCCTTCGCCCGAAACCGCGCGAGCGGTCTGGGCGAGCACCGCCGAGCCGCTGCGGCTGGTCTACAGCGTGCCGGGCGAGCCGGTGTTGCTGGCGCTTGAATGCGTTGCGGATGCGACCCCAGAGGCCCGCCTGAGGATCACCCGCCATGCCTTAGCGGATGATGGCGCGGGCGCGCTGCTGGCGCTCATCGGGAATGGCTATATCGGGCGTTTTGCGGTCGATGCGACCGTGGTTGGCGGCACAGTGATTTGGCAAGGCGAAGTGCCCGCGCAGCACGCCGCGTGGGACGCGCTCAAGCCCGAGCGCGAGGCGACGGTGACGGTGCCGGGCGCAGGACTGGTCAGGCTCAACGCCAGCCCCTTGCCGATGCAGTTGGTTACCGCGTGCCGGGGAGCCCAGCAGCCTGCTGTTCCAGCAGATCCGGCGTAAGAATCTGCGGGAGTTGCTGCGGCACTGACGCTCCTGGTGCATACCAAAGGTACAGCGGCACGCCCGCAGCGCCCTGCTCAGTGAGAAATTCAGTGATCGCCGGATCGCGCACGGTCCAGTCGCCCACTATAGTCACCACGCCCGCTTTCTCGAACGCTTCGCGCACGCTTTCACGCTCGATCGAGGTGCTTTCGTTGACCTTGCAGGTCACACACCAATCGGCGGTGAACCACA